>NZ_JBSFMT010000041.1:0-89788 GCF_053599695.1 Streptomyces sp. NPDC000878
ACCGACCACGGTCAAGACCCACATCAGCAGCATTCTCGCCAAGATCGGCGCCCGCGCCCGGGTGCAGGCCGTCGTACTGCCTGCGCGCTCGCGCAGGCACCCCGGGGGAAGTGGTCAGGAGTACCAGGTGGGTTCGGGCAGTTCGCCCTCGAGGACCCAGCGGCCGACCTCGCGCCGCTTGTAGGCGACGGGGTCGTGGAGCGTGTGCGTGCGGACGTTGCGCCAGAACCGGTCGAGGCCCTCGGCGCTCGCCGTGGAGCGGGCGCCGGTCACCTCGAAGATGCGGCCCGCGATCTCCAGGGCGACATCGGTGGCGCGGGCCTTGACGGCGGCGACCCTGACCTCGAAGTCGCCGCGCGTCTTCGCGGTGACGGCATCGGGGTCGTCGTGCAGCCGCTGTCCCTCGACGGCGACGGTGTCGGCGAGCGCCTCGACCGCCCAGAGCTTGGCGGTCAGGTCGCCGTAGGTGTCGATGACGTACGGCTCGTCGACCGCCCGCTCGTGCCCGCCGTGCAGCCAGGACCGGGCCTTGGTGCGGGTGTAGCCGGCCGCGGTGTCCAGTGCGCCGCCCGCGATACCGAGGTAGAAGTTGGCGAACACCAGTTGGATGGTGGGGACGTTGAGGGTGTTGTAGGTGCGCGGCCGGAACTCCCTGTCGACGTGACCGGCGGCCGAGGACCACGGCGTACGGACCCGGTCGAGGGTGACGCCGCCGCTCTCGGTGAGGCGCTGGCCGATGTTGTCCCAGTCGTCGTGGAAGGTCAGGCCCTCGGAGTCGGAGGGCACGATCGCGAAGACATGCTGGTCGGTGCCTTCCAGGACGCCTTCGAGGACGGTGACGTCGGAGACCCTGCTGCCGGTGGAGAAGGACTTGCGGCCGGTGAAGAGGAGGTCGTCGCCGTCCTCGGTGACCACGACGTCCTTGTCGCGCGGGTTGACGGCCCCGCCGAAGAACCACTGGTTGCGGGCGGCCTCGGCCTCGACGTGCTCCCACTGTTCACGGTTGCCGACCAACCGGGCGGCCCAGTTCCAGAGGTAGTGGTAGCCGAGGAGCTGCCCGATGGAGCCGTCGGCCTTGGCGACCTCGCGGACGACCCGGTAGGCGGTGGGCCAGTCCTGGCCTCCGCCGCCGTGCTCCGTGGGGCCGAGCAGGGTGACGATGCCGGAGTCCTTGAGGAGGCGGACCTCGGCGGACGGGGTCGCGCCGGTGCGGTCGCGTTCGGCGGCGTCGGTGGCGAGGACGGCGGCCACCTCGGTGGCGCGGGCGATCCAGTCCTGGGCGGTGTGCGGAGCGGGGCGGGTCCGCCAGTCGGCGGGCGTGACGATGCTCATCTCGATGACCTCCTCAGACCTGGGCGGTGACGACGGACTCGGGCTCGGTGTCGGGCAGTTGGGCCTCCAGCTCACGTACGAGCGGCAGCACCCGCTTGCCGAAGTACTCGACCTCCTCGTGGTAGTGCAGGAAGCCGAGGAGGAGCAGGTCGACGCCGAGCTTCTTGTACGCGACGATCCGCTCGGCGATCTGCTCGGGCGTGCCGATGAGCCCCGTACGGAAGCCGTCGTTGTACTGGACGAGGTCCTCGAAGGTGGAGTCCTGCCACATGCCCTTGCCGTCGGCGGCGGACTGTCCGGCCTGTTTGACGGCGGCGCCGAAGCCCTCGACGGCCTCCCGGTCGGCGTTCGCGACGATCTCGCGGAGCGTGTCGCGGGCCTCGGCCTCGGTGTCACGGGCGATCAGGAAGCCGTTGAGGCCGAACTTCGGTGCGCGGCGGCCGACTTGGGCGGCCGATGCCCGTACGTCGGCGATCTGCTCGACGACCCCGTCGAAGTCCTTGCCGTTGGAGAAGTACCAGTCGGAGACCCGGCCGGCCATGGCGCGGGCGGCGGTGGAGTTGCCGCCCTGGAAGATCTCGGGGTGCGGGCGCTCGGGCGTGTTGAGGGGCTTGGGCTTGAGGGAGAAGTCGCGCAACCGGTAGAAGTCACCGGCGAGTTCGGTGTGGTCCTCGGTCCAGATCTGGCGCAGCGCCTGAATGAACTCCTCGGAGCGGCGGATGGGGGTCCCCCCGGTTCGAGCGAAGCCGAGAACTGGGGGAGCTCGTCGTGCTCCAGCCAGGGCTCGCCGAGGGCGGTGAACTCGCCCTTGAACCAGCCGGAGACGACGTTCACGGCGAAGCGGCCGTTGGACAGGTGGTCGGCGGTGGCGCCGAGTTTGGCGAGGACACCCGGGTGCCAGAGGCCGGGGTGGACGGCGGCGATGACCTTCAGGCGCTGGGTGGCCAGGAGCAGGGCGAGGCTGAAGCTGGTCGACTCGTGCTGGAACTCGGCGCCGTAGCTGGCCATGTAGCGGACCTGGCTGAGCGCGTACTCGAAACCGTTGTTCTCGGCGAGGACGGCGAGTTCACGGTTGAAGTCGTAACCCCAGTCGGTGCGCTGCTCGATCTTGCTGGTGACGAGTCCACCACTGACATTGGGGACCCAGTAGGCGAATTTCACGGGCTCTGCGGGAACGGCCTCTGCGGGCATGCGGAACTCCTGTTGCGGAATGCGTTTCCGGGCACGCCAATTCCGGCCGGAACGAAATCCGGCAAGATGCCAGGCGGTTGCGGAAAGGACGCGGCGGATCGGGACGGGGATCAGGCCGCGGAACAACAGGAGGCGCTGGAGACGCGCGCGAGGTCGACGTGGCGTCGCCGCGTGAGGTCCAGTCGCATCTTCATGCCATCGATCGTGACAGTCACCGAAGAGAGCAGTCAAGGAAAACCCGACCGGTCTCGTATCGCGGACCACCTGATTTCACGAAGGCGTGACAGGGAAACCCTTGAACGGGCCCCTCGGACGCCCGCATTCTGCTGCGGTGCGTACAGAACAGCTGGAATACATCGCGGCCGTCACCCGGCTCGGTTCGCTGCGCCGGGCGGCCGAGGAACTGCGCCTCTCCCAGCCCGCGTTGAGCGAGACCGTGCGCAATCTGGAGCGGGAACTCGGGGTCGACCTGCTGGAGCGCAAACGGTCCGGGGCGACGATGAGCACGGAGGGCCGGGAGCTGCTGCCGCACATCGTCAACGTGCTGGACGCGGTGGACCGGCTCAGAGCGGCGGCGGGCGAGCAGCACCGCATCAGCCGCATGGTGCGCGTCGGCACGGTGAACGCGGCGACCGTGCCGTTGCTCATCCCGGCCGTCCGGGAGTTCCGCGCGGCGCACGAGCTGACGCAGGTGGAGGTGGTGGACGTACAGCAGGCGGAGATCCACCGGGGGCTCACGGAGGGCGGTTTCGATCTCGGCCTGGTGAACCAGCTGGAGGGTGACGACGTGCCCGCCGGCTTCGAGAGCACCGAGTTGCTGCGCGGGCGTCCCGTGGTGTGCGTACGTCCGGACAGTCCCCTCGCGGCCCGGGAGACGGTGTCGGTGGCCGATCTGCTCGCCGGGCCGCTGATCGCGATGCGCGCCGGGTATGTCATGCACCGCTATCTGCACCGGCTGCTGGGCGGGGACGGCGCGGCGTTCGCGTACTCCACGGACGGCGCCGAGATGGGCAAGCTGATGGTCGCGGAGGGGCTCGGGGCGACGGTACTGCCCGACTTCAGCGTGATCGGCGACCCGCTGGAGCGGTCCGGCGTCCTCACCTACCGGCCGATCGCGGAGGACGACACGACCCAGGTGCTGCTGACGCTCCGGCGGCGCCGTGCCGAGTCCGTGCCGCTGGCCGCGCGGGACCTGCACGAGGTGTTCGTACGCCGGGCCCGCGAGCTGGGCGGAACACTCACCGTGCGGGACGGGGCACCCAGCGTCGCCTCACTACGCATAAAGGAAAAATAAGAGCAGAATGTAGTTAGGCGGCATTTACCGCACACCGCATCAGACGCGGTCAGGCCTGCACAGTCGAAGGAGACGAGTCATGGCCAACGTCTCGCCCACCAGAGGTGACATCTCCAGCCACCCTGATGTACACGAAATGCGGGCGCGGTACGCCCGTATGCTCGGCGGTCGCGATGTGGCGCTCGTGGACGGACCGGTGTTCCTCGTCGGTCTGTACTGCGCGGCATCCCCCTGGATCCTCCACTACACGACGAGCCAGCCCCCGCTCGTGACCCACAACCTGATCATGGGCATCGCGATCGGCCTGCTGGCCCTCGGGTTCACCAACACCCCGGAGCGTATGTACGGCCTCAGCGGAGCCCTGTGCGCGATGGGTGTCTGGATGATCGTCTCGGCGTGGATCGTCGGCGACAGCCCTGACGCGGGTGTCGTGCTGAACAACATCATCATCGGCGTCCTGGCCCTGTTCCTGGGGCTGCTGAGCGCGGGCGCGACGGCGAGAAGCTCCAGCAGGACATAACCGGAAGCGGGACACAACCGGAAGCGGGCCCGGTCCTTGGAGGGGACCGGGCCGCTCGCCGTTCAGCTCACGTTGAGTGCCGTGTCGTCGACGACGAAGGACGTCTGGAGCACGGAGCCCTCCACGCCGGTGAACTTCACGGTGACCGTCTGGCCCGCGTAGGCGCTGAGGTCGAAGCTGCGCAGCGTGTAGCCGCCGGCCGCGTTCAGGTTGGAGTAGGTGGCCAGGGTCGACAGGACCGTGCCGCTGCTGTTGAGGATCTGCGGCTTCAGGGTGTCGTACGCCGTCGAGGTGGTCGTCTCGGCCGTGTCGATGTGCAGATAGAAGCTCAGGGTGGCCGCGCAGCCGGACGGGATCGTCACCGACTGGGCGAGCGTGTCGGTGTGGGCGGAGCCGTAGCCGTTCAGCCAGGCCTTGTAGGAGCCGGTACGGGCGGCCTGGCCGGAGTCGGTCGTGATGACACCGCTGGTCGCGGTCCAGGACGAACTGCCGGACTCGAAGCCGGGGTTGGCGAGCAGCTGGGCGGCGGTGCAGGTGCCGTCGCCGCCTCCGTCGTCACCGCCGTCGTCGTCGGTGGCACCGGCGAGCCAGGCCGTGGCGTTGAGGGCGAGTTCCGCGTTGGTGCCGGCGGTGTCGTTCCAGCCGTCGTACAGCGTGTTGCCGGACTGACCGGTGCCGTCGTCGATCGGGGAGCTGTCGCCCCAGAACGCGACCCGGCCGCTGCCGAAGGTGCTGGTGGCGAAGAAGGCTCCGGTGTTGCCGGAGTAACCGGTGCGGTAGACGAGGCCCTTTACCGAGGAGTTGGCGGTGGGGCTGAGCGTGGCCGTCGTACCGCTGCGGATGATGCTGCCGGTGACCGTGCCGAAGGCGCCGTTGAGGACCGGGTCCGTGCTGCTGGAGATGGCGCTCGGGTCGTCGGTGCTGACGTTGAGGGTGTCGACGGTGAAGCCGAACGGGTTGGTGCTGTCGACGCTGTTGTTGCTCATCAGGTCGTTGATGATCTCGACGGCGTCCTCGCCGTCGTTGTTGCGGTCGGCGCCGGTGTGGTCGGAGACGAGGAAGAGTCCGCCGCCGTTCTGCACGAAGGTCATCACGGCGGTCTTCTCGGCCGTGGAGAGCAGGACGTTCGGCTCGGGCAGCACGAAGGTGTCGAAGTTCTGCAGGTCAGTGGCGGCCGAGGTGCCGTAGGTGATGGTGCCGCCCGAGGCGAGCGTCTTCAGCGAGTAGTCGCCGGTCTGCTGCAGGGCGACGCCCCAGGCGGAGATCGCCCCGGTCCAGTCGGTCTCGGAGGACGGGGTGGAGTCCTGGCTCAGCGGGTCGGGCTGGCTGGTGCTGATGATCCAGTCGGCGTTGCCGGCCGTCTCCGCCTTGGAGTTGTCGAACAGGATGCGGTGCGGGGTGGCCGCCTCTGCCGGGGCGGCCGTCGACATCTGGACGGCGGCACTGGCGCCGAGCAGACCGAACACGGCGACGGCCGTGGTGACTCCGGAACCGAGTCTTCGATGCGGGGAGCTTCTGAACGAGGGCATCCGGGGAACCTCCGTCTGGGGTGGGAAGAGGTTGAAGAGGTTGTACGAGGGGGGAGTCTTCGCGCGTAGAACGACGAGCGGTCGGCTTCCACGCAACGCGAGTTTGAAATGTACATGGCACCCAGAGGGTTGACCAGGCCACCTCGGACTGTCCCGGACCGCAGCGGGCACTAGGAGGACATAGTCATTACCGGGCTTCATTACCGGCAAAAAGGGGTGGAGATGGGTATCTCCAGCATCATCGGCGCCATCATCATCGGCACGATCATCGGCATACTGGGCCGACTCGTCGTCCCGGGGCGCCAGCGCATCGGCATCCTCTGGACGATCGCGGTCGGCATCGTGGCCGCGCTCATCGGATCGGCGATCGCCGCCGGCTTCGACGTGTCCGACACGGACGGCATCGACTGGGTCGAGTGGCTCATCCAGATCGGCCTCGCAGCGTTCGGCGTGGCCGCACTGGACCGGGCGAAGGCACCGCGACGCAGCCAGGGCAGCAGGCGGCGCTGAGAATTCCATTGCGGGCACTGAGCGACGGGGACTAAACAGGCCTGGCGGAGTCCCGTGCGGTTCACCCGCGCCCCCGCAAGGGGCGCGGGAAACTGCGCGACCAGCCACGACGGACCCGCAGCCGAAGCACTGCTGCCGCTCACCGTCCTGGAGACGACTTGCCCCCACGCATCACCCGACTCACCGACCCCGACCCCGGAGCATCGAGCCGCCGACTCGTCTGGCTGGCCTCCGACCCGGACGGCACCCCGCTCGGCTGCGCCTCCCTCCGCCTGTTCACCAGGGAGGGCCAAGAGCATCTCGCCGAGCTGGAGCTGACCGTCCACCCTGCCGAGCGTCGGCAAGGGGTCGGCACAGCGCTCCTGGAGGCCGCCGTCACCGCGGCCCGCAGCGCCGGACGACGCTCACTCGTCGCGCAGGCCGAGGAGGACTCCCCCGGCGACCGCTTCCTGACGGACCGGGGTTTCCGCCGGGTGCTGACACTGACGTACGCCCGGCTGCCACTGGCCGACGCCGACCTCGCGGAGATCATCCGGCTCGCCGAACTCCCGCACCCCGGCTACCGGTTGACGTCCTGGGAGGGTACCGTGCCGCCCGAACTGGCCCGGAGCTACGCCGACTCGCGCCGCGCCATGGACGACATGCCGATGGAGGACACCGACTACGGCACGGTCGTGTGGGACGTCGACCGCGTCCTGGCGGCGGCCGAGGCGATCGCCAAGCGCGGCGACCTGCTGCACACCGTGGCCGTGCTGGACGCGGCGGACGGTTCCGTCGTCGGCTTCTCCGAGTTGGTGGTGCCGGGCGACGGCCGGGGCGACGGACAGCACTACGGCACGGCCGTCCTCCCCGAGCACCGCGGACACGGCCTCGGCCGCTGGATGAAGGCCGAGTCGATCCGCCGGGCCCGCGCACACCACCCCGGACTCACGGGGCTGCTCACCGACACGGCGAACAGCAACGCGCCGATGCTCGGCATCAACGACGAACTGGGGTACGTACCCACGCACCGGGCGGTGGAGTTCCAACTCGGCCTGTGAAGCAGCGGCCGGCGGCTCGCCCGTGCCGGTCAGCTGCCCGCCCCGCGATAGTCAGCAACCCGCCCCCGCCTCATCTCGGTCAGCGACCCTCCCGGGGTCCGCCCCCGCCACAGCGCGGGGCCCGCCCGGTGTCCGACCCGGCACGGGCCAGGGCTCGTGCCCGGCCACGGCACCGGGTCGTGGAGTCCCAGCTCGGCCCGCGAAGCCGCGACCGACGGCTCGCCCGGGTGTCGGTCGACGACCCGCCCCATGTGTCGGCCGGCGGCCCGCCCGGCGTCCGCCCCCGGCACGGGCCAGGGCCCGATGCCACGGTCATCGGACTCGGTGGCGCTGCCGCGCTCGGTGCGCCCCCCGCACCGCTCAGGGCTCGTACACGTACGGCGTTGTCGTGGTCAGTGGTTCGAAGCCGAGGCGTTCGAGGACGGGTCTGCTCTGGTGGGAGGCGTCGACCTGGAGGTAGCGGTAGCCGCGCTCCACGGCGTCGCGGGCGCGGTGGGCGACCAGGGCGCGGTAGATGCCCTTGCCGCGCCAGGTCTCGACGGTGCCGCCGCCCCACAGCCCGGCGAACCGGGTCCCGGGTACGAGTTCCATGCGGGCGGCGCTCACCGGCTCCTCGCCGGCCAGCGCCACGACGGCCGTGACGGTGTCCGGGTCATCGGTGAGCCGGGCGAGCAGTTGGCGCCGCAGTCGGGAGCTGTCGGTTCCGAAGGCCTTCTCGTGCACGTCGGCCACGAGGTCGACGCCTGCCCGGTCGGTCACCGGAACGAGACGGATGCCCTCGGGCGGCTCGGTGTCGAAGGTCAGCGCGGAGACCTCGCCGATCATCAGCGTCTCCTCGGGTTCGGGCGTGAACCCCGCTGTCCGCAGCCGGTGTCCCAGGTCGATGGGGAGGTCGTGGCCGTAGAGCTTCCACTCGAACCCGCGTCCGAGGGCGGTGTAGTGGCGGATCTGCTCGGCGATCGCCTCATCGGCGCTGTCCGCGTCGAGGTCGGACCAGACCACCCCGTTCCAGCCCTGGGCATCGGCGACCTGGCGCACCACCCCGCCCACCCGTTCGATCCGGGCGCCTGGCCCGTCGGGCTGTGCCCCTTCGCGCATGTCCCGGTCGTAAAGGGCGAGCACACCTACATGATCCATGCCGTAACTCCAGCACCCCTGTGCGGCAAGCGCAACGGTATTGGCGCCTGGGATACGTCACCCTTCCGATCATTCGCGCATGCGAAGCATATTGCTGCTTTCTGCGCCGCCACGGTGACATCCGGTGATCACCGGGCCGTCCCGCCCGCACGGACGTACCCTGCACCCTGAAACCGCACCGCGAGGAGGCCCGGTCAGCCATGGTGAAGAGCGACGAACTGCCCTATCTGCGCCGCTGCGTGGAGCTGGCCGCCGAGGCCCTGGCGGCCGGCGACGAGCCCTTCGGTTCCGTCCTGGTGGGCGAGGAGGGCGCCGTACTGGCGGAGGACCACAACCGGGTGGCGTCCGGCGACCGCACCCGCCACCCGGAGTTCGAGCTGGCCCGCTGGTCCGCCGCCCATCTGACCCCGGAGCAGCGGGCGGCGGCCACCGTCTACACCTCCGGCGAGCACTGCCCGATGTGCGCCGCCGCACACGCCTGGGTGGGCCTCGGACGGATCGTGTACGTCGCCTCGTCCGAGCAACTGACCGCCTGGCTAGGCGAGTTGGGCGTCCCCACAGCCCCGGTACGGCCCCTGCCGGTCAACGAGATCGCGCCCGGGGTGACGGTCGAGGGCCCGGTGCCGGAACTGGCCGAGGACGTGCGCGAGTTGCACCGCCGGTTCTACGCAGGGGCACCCCAACAGGGCTGACCTGTACGGGAGTTCACCGCTACCCGAGTTCGAGTGTGGTCACCCCGAAGACCCTCTCCCCCGCGAACTCCCGCACGGGGCCCGTGTACATGCGTGCCGTCTCGAAGGACGGGACGAAACCCGCCTCCTCCGCCAGCGCGACGGCGGCCGAGTTCGGCTCGGGGACGTCGATCGCGACCTCCGTCCCGGCCGCGTCGGCGGTCAGCGCGGCGAACAGCGCCCGGGCGTCGTCGGCGGTGTCGGCGAACAGCGGGCCGATCCGGGGCGCGTCACGGCCGGGGCGGACGACTCCGTAGCCGGTGACGGACCCGTTCCCGGCGCGGTTGCCGTCGGCCACGCGTACGAAGGCCCGATGCCCCGGGGCCGTCAGCCAGTACTCCAGGAAGCGGGGCCGGTCGGCGGGGGTGCACAGGGCGTCGTAGGCCGTGATCGCCGCCAGATCCTCCCGCCGTACGGGACGTACGCCCGCCGGGGTGTCGGCGGCGGGGACGGTTCCGGTGTACCGGACGGCGCGGTAGGCGGGTTCGAAGCCGGAGCGGCGGTAGTTGTCCTGCTGGGCGACCACTCCGTCGAGGCCGACCGTGCGGGTGCCGTCGTGGGCCAGCGCGGTCTTCCAGGTGGTGATCCCGTAGCCCCGGCCGCGTACGTCGGGACGGACGAGATAGAAACCCAAAAAGGCGTACGCGTCACCGTAGTTGACGACCGAGATCGCCGAGACGGACTCCCCGCCGATCCTGCCGATGAAGAAGCCCTCAGGGTCCTGGGCGAAGAACCCGGCGGTGTCCGACAGCCCCGGGTTCCAGCCCTCGTCGCCCGCCCATCCGGTGACCACCGGCCAGTCCTCGGGCGTGGCCCGGGTGACGAGGAGGTCTTCGGGGCCCGGAGAGATCGGGCCGGCGGAGGTGGTCATGGGTGTGCTCCGTTCCGTTCCATCGGGGGATGCGGCCCCCGTCCGGCCACAGCTCTCTGCCACGACTCTCGGCCATGGCTCTCGGCTGGGGTGCGACCACCCAGCGTAACCGTCGCCCGCGCCCGGCCGCCGGGAGGCGAGCCCCTGGTGGCCCGCATATCGTGTTCGAGGGCGCCGTCCCGGCCCGCAGCCGGGACCCCGCCTCTGGAGGCATTCATGCGGTCCGCGTACCGACGCCGGGCGCTCGCCTCGGCCGCGACACTCGCCCTGCTGGGGGCGGGCTCGCCGACGGTGGCCACGGCGGACGACAAGCCCGGCCTGTCCCGCTTCTACGACCAGAAGATCGACTGGTCGGCCTGCGCCGTCGGAGCCCTGTACGAGCCGCCGACGGACGACCTCCAGTGCGGCAAGGTCACCGTCCCGCTCGACTACGCGAAGCCCGACGGCGACACCCTCGAACTGGCGATGGCCCGGTACCGGGCGACCGGCAAGTCCCGGGGTTCCGTGCTGCTGAACTTCGGCGGTCCCGGCGGCCCGGGCGTCAGCCAACTCGCTTATGACGGCAAGGACTTCATGAGCCTGACGAACGGCTACGACGTGGTCACCTTCGACCCGCGCGGGGTCGGCAGATCCTCCCCCGTCAGCTGCGGCGAAGGCACGGACACGGCCGCGGACGTCGAGGTGACCGGTGGCGAGGCCGGCGACAATCCGCGTGCCGTCCTCGAACAGCTGCGCAAGGCGGCCCAGGCATGCGCCAGGCACTCCGGACCCGTCCTGCGGCACATCGGCACCGTGAACGCCTCACGCGACCTCGACGTGATGCGCCAGGCTCTCGGCGACAAGAAGCTCAACTACCTCGGTTTCTCGTACGGGACCCGGCTCGGCGCGGTGTACGCGACCCAGTTCCCCAAGAAGGTGGGCCGGTTCGTCCTCGACGGCGTCGACACCCTCACCGAGTCGCTCGCCGAGCAGGGACTGGCGGGCGCCGCCGGGCAGCAGACCGCGCTGGAGGCCTTCCTCACCTGGTGCGTGATCGACATCGCCTGCCCGTTCGGACAGGACGTGCGCGTCGCCCGCCAACGGGTCGTCGACCTGGTGGACTCCCTCGACGAGGACCCGGTGCCGACCGGCTACGGCGACCGTTTCTCCGGTCAGGATCTGGTGGGCGCCATCGGCCAGGGGCTCTACAGCAAGCGGATGTGGCCGCCGCTGGAGCGGGCCCTCGCCGGGCTGGTCGAGGACGGTGACGCGAGAGGGGTCATGGCCTTCGCCGGCCGAGGCGTCGCCGTTCCCCCGAGGCTGACCCCCGCGCGCGAGAACCCCGTGCGGCAGAACCTCGTACAGCAAGACCCCGTACCGCAGAGCCCCTCGCCGGACTCCGACGGGCATCTCGTCGACGAGGTGGAGGTGCCCATCGACAACCTCCCCGCCGCGCTGATGGCGATCAACTGCGCGGACGACCCCGACCGCCCCACCGCGGCCCGGATCACCAAGGATCTCGCCGCCCTGCGCGCCTCCTACGAGAAGGCCTCCCCGGTGTTCGGCAGCTACCGGCTCACCGAGGTCCTGACGTGCTACGGCCGGCCCAGGGGCACGGACTTCATCCGCACCGAGGTCCGGGACGTCGACACCCCGAAGATGCTCCTGGTGGGCACGCGCGGCGACCCGGCCACGCCGTACCGCTGGACCACGGAGACGGCCGAGCGGCTGGGCTCGGCGGCGGTCGTCCTCGACAACAAGGGCGAGGGCCACACCGGGTACGCGTCCTCGAAGTGCGTGCACCGCAAGGTCGACGCCTTCCTGCTGTACGGCTCCCTCCCGGCCGACGGCAGCTCCTGCGGCGCGGACGAGGCCGGCTGAGGCCCCCTCACTGCTCCCTGCCCTCACCGCCCGCCGAAGGGGCGCCCAGGAGGTCGGAGAGGCCACGGTCGACGGCGTCGCCGAGGTCCTCCCTCCCGGCCGCCACGACGGCGAACGTACGGAGCAGGAAACGGCGCAGCGCAGGGGTGTCGAACTGGAGCAGGGCCAGGCCGTGCGGCGAGTGCAGCTCCAGGACCGTCCGTGCGGGCCCGCACGGCCAGATGTGGACGTCGCCGCCGCCTGCGGGCCGTCGTACGCCTTCCTCCAGGAGGCTCCGGGCGAAGGTCCAGCTCACCCCCTCGCCGTCGAGGGCGGCCTCCGCCGGGAAGTCGATGTGCACGGCCAAGGGGTCGGTCGATGCGTAGCGGAGCGTGGCACGGACGGGAAGCTCCTGTTCCTCCGAGGTGATCAGGCGTGCGCGCGCGGGCTGTTCGAGGGTGACGTCCATGGCAGTCTCCGCTCCGGTTCGGGCCGACGATGGTGATGCCGACGCGTTGTGCCGACGTGGTGTTACGACCCCGAAATGGCCTCTTCGATTACGCGGAATCCGCAGCTTTTATTGTGAGCTGCATCACTAACTGGCGTGGTTTTCCGTGGGGATCGTGAACCGACGGGCGATTCGGGGGCAACCTGACCCTGCGCCCCGGCACCACATGGCCGCACATCGCACAAACGGTCGTCGAACACGCGAGTGAATGAGTTGCCACTCATCTCCATCGATCCATCAAGTCGCGTACCCCGACTACGACTTGGCACACCGGACGCGTACCGTTTTTGCCCCAGGAAAACCGTCCGAGAAGACTGTGGCATATGCCAGAAGCACCACCGTATCGGGTGTTGCCAAATCCCTTACAGGGCGTCGCAGGCTGTGCAAGAGTCGTAACCGGTCCTTCCGTCAGCCTTGGTCGTACCGTCCCTTCATCGGAGTGCGTCATGCCGCCCCATCTCTCCGCGGACCGCCCAGCCGCCCAGCCGCCCGCGCGCGGCTCGGTCGACGCGCTCATCACACAGGCGCGACAGCTCAAGGGCGACGTGGACGCCGTACGACGGGACACACCTGCCGACGGTTCGGACCCGCAGGAACGCTGGCAGCGCGCGCTGTACGACCTGGCACTGCATCAACTCAACGACCTCGACGAGCACTTGGCCCAGCTGCGGGACGGACCGCAGCCCCTGCCCGAGGATCCCGTGGCCGCCGAGGCGGTGCCCGCCCTGCGAGCCGTGCCGACCGCTCCCCGGCACGACTCGCTCCTGAGCCGGGTCGGCAGCGCGGAGTGGAACCTCCTTACGGACGAGGCCAGTTGGTCCGGTGAGCTGTACGAGATCCTCGGCCGGGACCCGGACGCGGACCCGCTCACCCTCGACGAGCTGCCCTCCCTGGTCCTCGACGAGGACCGGCGAAGGCTCACCGCGATGGTCACGGACTGTCTGATCGACGCCAAGCCCATCGACGGCGAGTTCCGCGTCGTGCGGCCCGACGGCGGCGTACGGACCGTGCACATGATGGGCGAGCCCGTGCTCGACGCCGACGGCAGCACCGCCTCCATGTGGGCCGTGCTGCGGGACGTCAGCGAACTGCGCCGCAGCCAGCGGACGGTGAGCGAGACCCGTGACTCGTTGCAGCGTCACCGGCACCACGCGCAGTCCGAGCGCCGGCTCGCGGTCGAGTTGCAGGAGGCTGTGCTGCCGCCGTGGCGCGGCTCCCTGCGACTCCCGCGCCAGGGACCCCAGGCCCTGGACCTGGCCGCCCACTACCTCCCCTCCTCGACAAGCGCCCTGATCGGCGGCGACTGGTACGACGCGCTCGAACTGGCCGACGGCGACACGCTGTTGAGCGTCGGCGACCTCACCGGGCACGGGGTGACCGTGACTTCGGGCATGGCGATGCTGCTGGGGGCGCTGCGCGGCATGGCCGTGGCGGGCACCCAGCCGGGCCAGCTCATGTCCTGGCTCAACCAGTTGCTCGACGCGTCCGTCCAGCCGGCCCTGGGCAGCGCGATCTGCTGCCGCTACCGGCCGGAGACCCGCACCCTCACCTGGGCGCAGGCAGGACACCCCGCCCCGCTGCTGTTCCGCGACGGGACGGGGCGCATGCTGAACCCACCGAGCGGCGTCCTGCTCGGCGCGACCTCGGGCGCTGTCTACGGACAGGCCGAGGAGACCCTGGAGCCGGGCGATGTGCTCCTCCTGCACACCGACGGACTGGTGCCCGGGCGCAGGGAAGGTACCGCCGTCGCACACCGCCTGCTCGAACTGGCCCCGCGCTTCGGCGAGGCACGGACCGCGCAGGACTGCGTACGGGCGGTGGTGGAGGAGTTCGGCGAGGCCGAGCGGGAGGACGACGCCTGCGTACTCGTCGCCAGAGTGGCCCCGTAGAACCTGTCGTCGGGGTAGGACTGCCAGGGCAGAACTGCCGGGATAGGACTGCCGGGCAGGCTAGACCCGCCCGGTGTCGTTGCCGCCCCTTCCTCTCGTCTGCTTCGGCAGCGACAGTTTGATCTCCTCGCGGAGTTCGTTGATCTTCGGATAGCTGGAGTACTCGGCGGTGAGCCGGTACATCTCGCGCAGCCGGTCCCAGGTGCGGTGGGAGGAGTTCGAGCCCATCGACACCAGCGCCAACCGCGCGTAGTTGGCCGCCTGTTCGGGGTCGTCGGCGATGAAGCAGGCGGAGGCCATGGACAGGAAGTCGAAGATCTTCGACCGCTGGCGGCCGTCGACCCGCAGTTCCAGGGCCTTCTCCGCGTAGTACTGGGCGTGCACGGCCGCGGCCGGTTCGTGCTCGGCCAGGGTGCGGTAGGCCAGGGCCTGCATGCCGTACAGGTCCTCCGCCTTGAACATCTGCATCCAGCTCGGCGGCGGCACATCACCCTTGTCGGAGACGAAGAGATCCTCCGCCTGGCCAAGGGTGCGGCGCATCGCCTGGCCGTGCCCCATCGACGCCTGTGCCCAGGCCTCGACGGTGTACAGCATGGCCTTGGTGCGGGGCAGAGTCTCCTCGCCCGAACCGGAGTTGGCGAGCTTCATGAGGTCGAGCGCGTCGTCGGGCCGCCCCAGGTGCACCATCTGGCGGGCCGCCCGGGAGAGCGCCTCCCCGGCGCGCGGCCGGTCGCCGCCCTCCCGGGCCGCGTGGGCGGCGATGACGAAGTACTTCTGGGCCGTGGGTTCCAGGCCGACGTCGTGCGACATCCAGCCGGCGAGGACGGCGAGGTTGGCGGCGACGCCCCACAGGCGCCGTTGGAGAGGTTCGGGGTGCCGGTAGGCGAGCATGCCGCCCACCTCGTTGAGCTGACCCACCACTGCCTTGCGCTGGAGCCCGCCGCCGCGGGCGGCGTCCCAGGCCCGGAACACCTCGACCGCGCGTTCCAGTTCCTCGATCTCCTGCCACCCGATGGGGGCGGCCTCGTACCGGTCGAAACCGGCGGGATCGGCGTGCAGGGGGTTGTCGAGGTCGGGAGCGTCGGCGGAGAGAGTCGGGTCGGTGTGCAGCCAGTCGTGCATGGCACTGCTGAGTGCGGAGCCTGCGGTGAGCGCGACGCCCGCACCCACCAAGCCGCGTCGGTTGAGCATGAGGTCCATTCCCGTGAATTCGGTGAGGACCGCGGCAGTCCGATCGGGCGTCCACGGCACGCCGTCGGGAGCTTCCGCACTCCCGGCGCCCGGCCGTTTCCCCACACGCCCGTGCCGGACCAGACCTAAGTCCTCTATGGTCACGACACGGCCGAGACGCTCGGTGAACAGGGCAGCCAGTACACGCGGCACCGGATCGCGCGGGATCTCTCCCGTGTCGATCCACCGCCGCACCCGCGAGGTGTCGGTCGCCAGCTGGGGGTGGCCCATGGCCGCCGCCTGCCGGTTGACCAGTCGCGCGAGTTCGCCCTTGGACCAGCCGGTCAGGCCGAACAGGTCCGTCAGACGAGTGTTGGGTTGTCCGCTCACGTCAAGCCCCCAGGTTCTCGGCTGAGTTGACAGTAACCGTCTGTCAGTTGCTGAGCGACTATTCGCCAGGGTTCGCCAGGGTTCGCCAGATGGTGTGCCACTGGTCACCGGGTGTCAGGTAGGAAAGCGCCACCCCGACCCGGTCGCCGAGGAACACTCCCCAGGGTGTACCGGAGCGGCCGGGCCGGGCAGCGCACGACCGACGCAGGCACACGAAGGGATCTGTTTCTCCCATGTACGCAGCATCGTCCTCCGTGTCCGCCCCTCCCCGGCTGCTGCACCCCCGCCCGGGTGGCAGCGGCCCCTACCTCGACCCCGCGCGTCCGGCGGCCCCTGTACTGGGTGCCGGTGCCGGCCGGGCACGACGGCTGCCGGGGATCGGTACGCAGCCGCTCAGCGGGAGACTCGACCTGTCCGGCGCACAGGGCGCCCAGCTGCGCACGGCGATCGCGTCGGTGCACCGGATCTGCCCGGAGTTCGCCCCGGTGCAGGTGCTGCGCCGCAGCGGACGCTCGGTGCTCCTGGTCGGGACGACAGGGCGGAGCACGGCCGTCGCCAAGTGTTTACTGGACCAGTCTCCCGCGTGGGCCGAGCGGATCCGGCACGAAATAGCCGCTTACCGCTCGTTCGTCCGGCACCGCCCGCCGGTGCGGGTGCCCCGGCTGATCGCGGCGGACCCGGACAACTGCACGCTGGTCATCGAGCGGATGCCGGGCCGGGTCGCGGCCCTGCAGCGGCATCCGGTCGAGGCACCGCCGCGTGCGGACATCAGGGCGGCGCTGAGCGCGATCTGCCGGCTCAACGCCTGGCGCCCGCCGGCGGGCACGTTCGACGCCCCGCTGGACTACGCGGCCCGTATCTCCCGGTATCACGAGCTGGGTCTGCTCACCGACCGGGACATGGGCGATCTGCAGAAGCTGGTGCACGGCATCGCGCACTCGGCGGGCCGCCAGGGCATGGGCCAGTTCTGCCACGGCGACGCACTCCTGTCCAACATCCTCCTCTCACCGGCCGGTCCAGTGCTGGTGGACTGGGAGCACGCGGGCTGGTATCTGCCGGGGTACGACCTGGCGACGCTGTGGGCGGTCCTCGGTGACGCGCCGGTGGCCAGGCGGCAGATCAGTCAGCTCGCGCAGTCGACGGGACCGGCGGCACGGGACGCCTTCCTGGTGAACCTGATGCTGGTACTGACGCGCGAGATCCGTACGTACGAGCTGGCCGTGCAGCGTTCGATGCACGAGACGACCCCGGCGGCACCGGGTCCGGCCGGGCCGGGTGCTGCGCCGTCCGGCGAGGAACAGCGGCTGCTGCTGAGGCGGCTGCACGACGACTGCCAACTGGCCCGACGGGCCGTGCGCGCGGCGGTCGGCACTCGCTGACGGGGGACGTGGCCCGCGATGCGCCTGGACAGCGGCGCATCGCGGGCCTTCGTCATGCCTGGCCGCGGGACGTCGCGAAACGCCGCCCGCACCCTGATTGACATGGGAACTCTCCGGCCTCTGGGCATCATTGACGGATCGTCGGGCAGCCGATAGCACTGACATACGTTTCGGCCCCGTACGCACCCCCACGACCGCCCGTCCCAGGAGGCCGCCTTGCGAGGATCCGCCGACCCCACGTATCCCACCGATCCCGGACGCAGACGCCTGCGCAGAACCGCAGGTGCGCTCGCCTCGGCGGCGCTGCTGCTGCCGCTGCTCGGCGCGGCCCCGGCCGACAGCGGCGCCCCGGCCACCGGGCTGCAGCGCGCCTTCGCCGCGGCGTCCGAGCAGTACCACGTACCGCAGAGCGTCCTGCTCGCCGTCTCCTACCTCCAGTCCCGCTGGGACACGCACGCCGGGGCGCCCAGCGTCACCGGCGGCTACGGCCCGATGCACCTCACCGACGCCCGGACCGCCCTCGCCGACGCCCCGCACCACAGCGAGGGCACGGAGGACGCGCGCGGCGACAGTGCCCGTCCGGCCCTGCACCCCACCACGGAGGTGCCGACACAGGCCGAACTCCCGCCCCGGCTCAGGACGTTGACGAAGGCGGCCGAGCTGACCGGGCTGCCCGCCGAGCAGCTCCGTACCGACCCGTCGGCGAATGTCGCCGGCGGCGCAGCCCTGCTGGCAGCCGCCCAGCGGGACCTGGCCGAGCCGCTGAGCGCCGACCCGGCGGACTGGTACGGCGCGGTGGCCCGCTTCTCCGGCGCCGACGACACCGCGACTGCGGCGGCGTACGCCGATGACGTGTACGACGTCCTGCGCACCGGCGAGCGGCGCACGACCGACGCGGGACAGCGGGTCGCTCTCGCCGCGCGCCCCGAAGTGGCCCCCGAAACCGCCCAGTTGAAGCGGACCGGGCTGCGGACGGTGTCCGCCGAGGGCACCGAGTGTCCGGTGACGGTGTCCTGCGAGTGGATTCCGGCGCCCTACGAGGAGTTCGGCGACGGCGACTACGGCAACCACGACCTGGGCAACCGCCCCGCCTCTCAGAGCATCCGGTACATCGTCGTCCATGACACCGAGGACGCCTGGGACGGCGTACTGGCCATGGTCCAGGACCCGACCTATGTGTCCTGGAACTACACGCTGCGCTCGACGGACGGGCACATCGCGCAGCATGTGAAGGCGAAGGACGTGGCCTGGCACGCGGGCAACTGGTACGTCAACGCCAAGTCGATCGGTCTTGAGCACGAGGGGTTCCTCGCGAGCCCGGACGCCTGGTACACGGAGGCGATGTACCGGGCGTCGGCCCGGCTGGTGCGGTATCTGGCGGCCGAGTACGGCATCCCGCTGGACCGGCAGCACATCCTCGGCCATGACAACGTGCCGGGTCCGACCACCTCGACGGTCTCCGGGATGCACACCGACCCGGGCCCGTACTGGGACTGGCAGCACTACTTCACACTGCTGGGCCGCCCCTTCGAGCCCACGGCCCGCCGGGGCGGCGACAGCGGTGTGGTGACGATCCGGCCGGACTACGCGTCGAACCGGCCGGTGTACACGGGCTGTGTCACGGCGGGCCAGGCGTGCGCGGCCCACGGGTCGAGCGAAGTACGCCTGTACTCGCAGCCGGACACCACGTCGGCGCTGATCAAGGACATCGGGACGCACCCCTCGGGCGACGGCACCTCGTCGACCGGCGTCAACGACGTCGGGTCGCGCGCCTCCACCGGCCAGCAGTACGCCGTCGCGGAGCGCAGGGGCGGCTGGACGGCGATCTGGTACCTCGGCCAGAAGGCCTGGTTCCAGAACCCGGCCACGAACCCGACGGCGGTGAGCGCGACCGCAGCGGTCGTCACACCGAGGGAAGGGCTGACGGAGATCCCTGTGTACGGAAGGGCGTACCCGGAGGCCTCGGCCTATCCGGCGGGCGTCCCGGCCCAGACGGTCTCGCCGCTGCCGTACAAACTGCCCGCGGGCCAGAAGTACGTGGCCGGGGACAAGGTGCCGGGCGAGTACTACTACGCGGTCACCTTCGACACGTCCGCGCACCGGGTCGTGGTGGGCAAAGACCAGTACTACGAGATCCAGTACGGCCACCGGGTGGCGTTCGTGAGGGCGGCGGACGTACGGCTAACGGCTTAGCCGAGGGCCCCGCGCCCCTTTGGGGCGCGGGGAACTGCGCGACCAGCCACGACGGACCCGCGCGTACCCACAACGTCTAGCTGGTCTGAAAAAGCTCCGCCGGCAGCGGCTTCAGCAGCGCGTACAGATCGTCTGTGATCGGACGATCCCATGCCGCGATGGTCACCAGGACGTTGTCGCTGCGGTCGAACTGCACGCAGGCGATCCGGCTCTCGGAGAGCTTGAGACGGCGCACGATCAGGAGGTTGTCGCCCTGCATCACCGGGACGTCCTCGGTGCCGACGACGGTGACCTCCTCCTCGTTCTCCAGGGCCAGCAGCAACTGGGCCACCTCGAACGGGACCTCGTCCTCGGCGACGTCACGGGCCGGGGAGCCCTCCGGCAGATTGCCGATGACCATCGCGGGACCACGGCCGCCGAACAGGTCGTAGCGCAGGAAAACGCCCTGGCAGCTGCCGTCGGGCGCGGGCAGCAGGCCCGCGCCCAGATTGCCGGGCCAGTCACCCGGATCCATGGCCAGAACATCGAAGTCGGGGCCGGCGGGAGTGGCACTGCGGCGGCGGAGGAACGACATACAGCAATGGTACGTGCCCCGCCGGACCTCCATGTCCCTCGGGCACCAGACGCTCCGCGGGACAGGCTCTTCGTTTGCCACCGGCCGGTGGGGGCTGGTCGCGCAGTTCCCCGCGCCCCTTAGGGGCGCGCTGCACCACACCGAGTTCATCAGCTCAGGTCAACCAGCCTGCTTGTGCCGCTCGTGGTGACGAGCCACCCTGGCCCGGTTCCCGCAGGCCGGCCTGCACCACTCCTGGCGCGGATGCTCCTTGAGGAAGTAGCGCACACAGCGCGGTGCGTGGCAGGCCCGCAGCCGTGCCCGGTCCGGGCCGGCGAGAAAGGCGACGGCGGCCTGCGCGAGCACGGCCACGACCTCCCCCTCGCCTCGTACGCCCTGGTGGCGTACGACGGGTTCGGCGTCGTCGGCCCAGTCGAGCACCGGAACGGTGGGGGTGCGGGCGGCGGCCACGTTGAGCCGCCGCAGCGCCTCGGGCAGGGGCAGCAGCCGCGCCGCGTCCGCCGGGCTCGGTGCCCCGGGCCGCACCGCGCGGGCGAACAGGGTCCGGACAGCGGCACGCAGTTCTCGTACGGCGGTCAGCGCGGCCTCGTCGGCGACGAAGCCGTCGGTGTCCGGCAGGGTGTCGTGGTGGGCGCGCACCCAGGTGGTGAGGCCGGTGGGGTCGGTGAGGTCGTCGGCGACTCCGCCGTCGCCGTCGTGGCGGACGGTGAGGGCGAGGTCGAGGGCGAGCCGCGCGTCGCTGGTGAGATCACTCTGGATCAGGTCCCGCATGGAGCTAATGCTAAGCCCCGCCACACCCATTAGCGCGAAGTTTCCTCGCCCCCGCCGCCCCTACCCTTCCCATCCCGTTCCGGGGGGGGGGGGGGGCCCCCCCCCCCCCCCCCCCCCCCCGGCGTGGGGGGGGGGGGGGGGGGGGGTTGTTGGTGGGGGGGGGGGGGGGGGGGGGGGGGGGGGGGGGGGGGGGGGGGGGGGGGGGGCGTCGTAGGGGGTGTTTTTCGCCCCCGCCGCCCCTACCCGTCCCATCCCTGGGGGCTGCGCCCCCAGACCCCCCTATCGGCCTGAACGGCCTCGTCCTCAAACGCCGGACGGGCTGAGTGGGTGGGGTTCGGCGGGTGGGTGGGAAAGAGGCTCGCGCTGAACGCGCTTGTCCTCAAACGCCGGACAGGCTGAAAAACCAGCCCCGGCCGGTGCCGAAGAGACACCGCCTGTACTGCGGAAGCGGCGGCGGGTAGGCGGGCGGGGAATTGGGTGGGCTGGGCACGGTTGTCCTCGGACGCCGGCCGGTGCTTGATCTTTCAGCACTGGCCCGTACCCCCACTCAGCCCGTCCGGCGTTTGAGGACAAGGCCCGTTCAGGGCCGGAGCGGGGGTTCGGGGGCGCAGCCCCCGAGGGATGGGAACGGGTAAGGGCGGCGGGGGCGACAACAACCCGGCCTCAGGTTGGCTCGCTCGCCCCCTCCACCAGTGCTGTCTGGATCAGTGTCGCCTTGCGGCGTACCACGTACTGGGCCCTGCCCGGGGGGAGGTTCCGGGGCTTGGTGTTGCCGAAGACGTAGCCCTCGCTCGGGGGGCAGGACAGCAGGACGCCCGGGGTGTTGACCTCGTCCAGGCGGCGCAGGAGCTGGTCGTTCAGGCCTCGGCCCGCTCCCGTCGCCGAGCGGACCGCGATCACGTGGAGGCCGAGTTCGTGGCCCAGGGCCAGGTGGTCGAAGAGTGGGGTGAAGGGGTGGTCGTAGTTGTTGCTGCCGACCACCATGTCGTAGTCGTCGACCAGGACGAACAGGCGGGGGCCGTTCCACCAGTCGGCCAGGCGCATGCGGGCCGGGGTGATGTCCGGGCCGGGGAGGCGGGTTTTCAGGGCGCGGGCCGAGCCGCCCACCAGTTCCTTCAAAGCGTCCACCGAGACTGCGTGGCCCAACTGGTATTCGGCCGGTACCGCGTCCACCAAGTCGCGGCGGTAGTCGACCACCAGGATGCGGGCCTCCGCCGCCGTGTAGCGGGCCGTGATCGCCTGGGCTGCGAGGCGTAGCAGGTTCGTCTTGCCGCTTTCCGTGTCGCCGACTGCGACCAGGTGCGGGGTCCGGCTGAAGTCGTGCCAGACCGTCGACAACTTCTCCTCGTCCTGGCCGAGGGGCAGGCGCAGGCCGTCGGTCAGTTCCGGGGCCGGCAGTGCCGAGGACGGCAGGCGGTGCGGGAGCATGCGTACCGGCGGCGCGGGCGGGCCCGTCCAGGCCTCCGCGATCTTCTCGACCAGGGCCGTCACGCCTTCCGCGAGGTCCTCCGCGTTGTCGCTGCCGTCGATGCGCGGGAGTGCGGTCAGGAAGTGGAGTTTGTCGCCGGCTGTGAGGCCTCGGCCCGGGGTGCGGGGCACGGTGGCCGCCTTGCGGACGTCCACCACGGAGTCCATCGTGTCGCCGAGCCGCAGCTCCAGGCGTGTGGCGCTCTGGTCGCGAATCTGTGCCGAGAGTTCCACCCAGCGGGTGGTGGTGACTATGAGGTGGATGCCGTAGTTCAGGCCGCCGGTGGCCAGTTGGTTGAAGGTGGGGAGCAGGTTGTCGAAGTTCTGTTTGACCTGGGCCCAGCCGTCTACGACCAGGAAGACGTCGCCGTGGGTCTGGTCGGCGAACTCCCCGGCCGCGCGGCGCCGTCGGTAGGTGGCCATGGAGTCGATGCCGTTGTCGAGGAAGAACTGCTCGCGCTGGTTGAGCACGCCGGTGACCTCGGCCACCGTACGGCTGATGCGTTCGCTGTCCAGCCGGGCCGCGACCCCGCCGACGTGCGGCAGGCCCGCCAGGGAGGAGAGCGTGCCGCCGCCGAAGTCCAGGCAGTAGAACTGGACTTCGGTGGGAGTGTGGGTGAGGGCGAGGGACGTTATCAGGGTGCGCAGGACTGTGGACTTGCCGCTCTGGGAGCCGCCGGCGATCGCCACGTGGCCGCCGCCCGCCGACAGGTCCACCACCAGGGGGTCGCGGCGCTGGTCGAAGGGTTTGTCGACCAGGCCTACCGGTACGCGTAGGCGTCCTGTGCCTGGCCAGCCGGTGGCGGACAGGCCTCGGTCGGGCGTGGGGGTCAGGCCCGGGAGCAGGGCGTCCAGGGCGGGGGGTGTGCTCAGTGGCGGTAGCCAGACCTGGTGGGCCGTCGGGCCGTGGCCGCGCAGGCGGTCCAGGGCGACGGTCAGGAGGCTGTCGGTGGACTCCGTCTCCTCCTCCTGCCGCGGGTCGGGTACGGCGGCCGGGGTGCGCGGCACCACCCAGCCCGCCGACCAGGGCACGACCTGGCTAGCGACGCGGGCCTGTACGACGGCGCCGCGCCGGTGCCGGTACGGGCCGGAGACGTACGCCGCCCGGAAGCGGGTCAGTGCCTCTACGCCGCTCTTGAGGAAGCCGGCGCCGGGCTGGGAGGGGAGCTGGTAGGCGTCGGGGACGCCCAGGACACCCCGGCTCTCCATCGCGGAGAAGGTGCGCAGGCCCACTCGGTAGGACAGGTGGCTCTCCAGCTGGTGCATACGGCCCTCGTCCAGGCGCTGGGAGGCCAGGAGGAGGTGGACGCCGAGGGAACGGCCCAGGCGGCCGATCATCACGAACAGGTCCATGAACTCGCGGTGCGCGGCGAGGAGTTCACTGAACTCGTCGACGACCACGAAGAGGCTGGGGAGGGGGGCGAGCGGGGTTCCCGCGGCTCTTGCCTTCTCGTACTCCAGGGCCGAGGAGTAGTTGCCCGCCGCTCGCAACAGCTCCTGGCGGCGGATCAGTTCGCCGTGCAGGGCGTCCTGCATACGGTCCACCAGGGCTACTTCGTCGGCGAGGTTGGTGATCACTGCGGAGGTGTGCGGGAGTTCGTCCAGGCCGAGGAAGGTCGCGCCGCCCTTGAAGTCGACCAGGATGAAGTTGAGGGTCTCGGAGGAGTTGGTGAGGGCGAGGCCCAGGACGAGGGTGCGCAGCAGTTCGCTCTTGCCGGAGCCGGTGGCGCCGATCAGCATGCCGTGCGGGCCCATGCCGCCCTGCGCGGACTCCTTGATGTCGAGTTCGACGGGCGCGCCGTCGGCGCCGATCGCGACCGGTACGCGCAGCCGGGCGGCGCCGGTGTGCTTGCGCCAGAGGGTCGCCGGGTCGTGCCGATAGAGGTCGGGGATACCGAGCAGGGTGGTCAACTGGACGTCTGCGGCAAGGGGTTCGGCGGAGTCGGCGGTCAGGCCCATCCGGTACGGGGCGATCAGCCGGGCCAGTGACTCGGCGACGGCCGGGCCGACCCGGTCGGGGCGCCCGAGCAGGGTGGTCTGTTCCTTGCGGGTGCGGTCGGTGCGTACGAGGCGTACCGCGGCCGGTGTCACGTCCAGGCGCAGGGTGGTGCGGCCGGGGCGCCAGGTGAGGGCGCCGGACAGGTCGAGGACGATGGTGTTGCGGAAGCCGGGGCCGTCCAGGCGGTGGCCGGCCGGCACGGTGACGCCGTCGACGACGATCACCGTGAACGGCTCGTCGCGGCCGGGCGCCGCTTCGGGGTCGAAGACCGGGCGCTCGGTGAACTCGGCGCCGAGCAGGTCCTCCAGGTCGTTGAAGGCGGTGGCGACCATCCGGGCGGGGCCCGCGCCGTCCTGCTCCTGGGGGTGCAGGTTGTGCGGCAGCCACTTCACCCACTCCCACTCCGCGCGCCGTTCGTCGGACACGCACAGCGCCACCCACAGCTCCTCCGGCGGGTGGAACAGGGCGAGTTGGCACAGCGCGGCCCGGACCATGGCGCGTACGGCGGCGTCGTCGCCGCGGGTCAGGACGCGGGACCAGGAGCGGAGGTAGAGGGCGATGGGCTGCTCTGGCACCGTGCTGTAGGCGCGGACGAAGCGGCGCAGGGCGTGGGCGCTGAGCGGTTCCAGGTCCTCAACCGGCTTGGTGGAGAGGGGGTTCAGCCGCATGGCGAACTGCTGGTCGCCGACGGCTATCCGCACCTCGCCGAAGTCCTCGTCCTTGACGCGCCGCTCCCACAGGCGGGTGGTCCGCACCATCGTGCGCAGCACCTTGGGGTCGGGGTGGCGCCAGGCCAGCGCCAACTGCTGTTCCACGACGGCCCGGTGGACCTTGCGGCGGGTCTGGGTGAGATAGCGCAGATAGTCGCGCCGCTCACCGCGCAGGCGTTCCTTGCGTTCGCCCGCCTTGCGCATCACCTGGCCGACCATCATGGCGGCGGAGGCCAGCACCATCATGCCGAGGGCGATGTACATGAACGCGCCGTTGCCGCCGCCGGGCCGGATGAACATCAGCATCATCGACACCGACATCATGGCCATCGGCAGATACGTCCAGACCGCCGAACTGTCCGCGACGACCTCGGGCAGCGTCGGTGGTTCCTGGAGAGTCAGCTCGCCCTCGGGCATGTCCGGGCCCCGGCGGCGGGCCGGCCTGCGGAACAGAACCACGCTCAACGCACATGCTCCTTCACAGGGGATGAATAGCCACCCGGTCGCAAATCGGTCAACAGGGGCGCGGCAGCGGGCACTTGTGACACGCCACTGAAACGGGACCCATAATTCCGTTCGATCGGCGGTCAGTAGTCTGCCTGCCAGCAACTCGTACGTCCAAGCGGACGCGAACACGAATGTGCGTGAACCGGAACGCGAACACGAACGTGTGTGAACCGGAACATGAACCGGAACGTGCACTGAACGAGAGCGCGTTCGCCGCCCGAGATCTTTTGGAGACGTGAGCCCCACGATGACCGACAGCTCCGTTGCGGGCCTGTGCCGCCTCACGGTACGGGCCCCGGCCAGGACCATCGATCTGGCGGTGCCCGCAGACGTGCCCGTGGCCGATCTGCTGCCCACCGTGCTGCGTTACGCCGGGGAGGAGATCGAGGAGAGCGGCCTGGAGCACGACGGCTGGGTCCTGCAACGCATGGGCGGCGCCCCGCTGGACGAGGAGAGCACCCTGGAGGCGCTCGACCTCAAGGACGGCGAGGTGGTGTATCTCCGCCCGCACACCGAGGCGTTGCCCGAAGTACGGCTCGACGATCTGGTGGACGGCATCGCCAATGTCACCCGGGACCGGCTGCACGGCTGGAACCCGGCGGCCGGGCGCCGGCTGTTGCTCGGCATGACGGTGGCCGCGCTGACGCTCGGTCTGCTGGTGCTGGCCTGGCCCGGCGGCCCGGCCTCGGTCCGGATCGGCACCGCGGGTGTGGCCGGGCTGCTGCTGCTCGCCGGTGCGGCCTCGGCCAGCCGTGCGGTCGGTGACGCGGCGGCGGGCGCGACCCTCGGTTTCATGGCGGCGCCCTATCTGGCGCTGGCGGGCTGGCTGATACCGGGCGGGGAGATCGCCGGTCCGGACGCCCACCAGGTGCTCGGCGCCCGGCTGCTCGCCGCCGCGGCGGCCGGAGCGGGCGGCGCCGTGCTGGCGCTGGCCCTGGCAGCCGTACGTACGCCTCTGTTCGTGGCGTCGGCGCTGGTGGCCGTGGCCGGGGCGTTGGCGGGCGCTCTGATGAGCGTCCTCGACCTCTCGGTGGACGGCGCGGCGGCGGCGGTGGCCGCGCTGACGGTGCTGCTGGGCGGGTTCGTGCCCTCCCTGTCGTTCAAGCTGGCCGGGATGCGGATGCCGGCGCTGCCGACGAACGCGCAGCAGCTCCAGGAGGGCATCGAGCCCTACAACGGGCGGGACGTGGCCACCCGTACGGAACTCGCGAGCGGCTGGATGACCGGCCTGTACGCGGCGACCGGCGTCCTGTGCGCGGGCTGTCTGGTACCGCTGACCAGGAATCCGAGTCTGCCGGAGACCCTGACGGCCGTGGTGCTGGCGCTGCTTCTGCTGCTGCACGGCCGGGGGATGGTCAACGTGTGGCAGCGGCTGGCCCTCGTACTGCCGGGCGCGCTCGGTGTGGCCCTGCTGGTGCTCGCACTGGCCGTGGACACGGCACCGGCGGACCGGCCGCTGCTCGTGGTGGGACTGCTGGCGCTGGCCACCGTCCTGGCCGTCGCGTCGTGGACGGTACCGGGGCGGCGGATGCTGCCGTACTGGGGCCGGGCGGCGGAACTCCTGCACTCCCTCCTGGCGATGGCCCTGCTCCCTCTGACCCTGTGGGTGCTGGGCGTGTTCGCCGCGTTGCGCTCGCTCATGGGCTGAGACGGGTGGGGTGGGTGGTGCGGGGAGGGCAGGCGGTGCGGGTAGTACGGCTGGTAAGGGCAGGGCAGCTCGCGTGGGCCGTACCGACTGCGGCGCCAGGAGCGCGGGCGGTGCGGGCAGTTCGGCCGGTGCGGGCGGTGCAGGCGACCTTCCCGTGTCGGGTGGGCAGGTCGTGTGGCTTGGTCGACCGGTCGGGCTGGACAGGCATGCCGCTTGGTCGTCGGCCCCGGCAGGGCCGGTGTACGGCTTGGCCGTCGGCAGGGCGACCTGAATGTCGGGCCGGGGAGGACAGCCGTACGGCTCCCCCGCCGGGTCGGTCGAAGCGGTCCGGGGCGGCTCGTGCGCCGGCCCCGGCCGGGGCGGACGTACGGCTTGGGTACTGGCCCTGACCGGACGGGCGACCCGACCGTCATAGGCACCCCGGCAGAGAGTCACCGGCCCCGGCGGCCGACCCGCCACCCCCGGTCTACTGGAAGGACCCGCGGTACATGCAGTCCAAGCGCGATCAGGTGCAGGCGCACACCTTCATCATGAGCCGGCTCACCTCGGGCATGCTGCTCGCCGATCCGGATGCCCCGGAGAGCCCGCTCGGGCGTACCACCCGGGGGGCGGTGGCCGGGCTGCTGATCACGGTGCTGATCGCGGCGGGGGCGGTGGTGTTCGGGCTGATCTCGCCCGGGGGGAATGATTCCTGGCGCAGTGGCGAGTCGCTGATCGTCAACCGGGAGACGGGGGCCCGGTATCTGTATCTCGACGGGCGGCTGCGGCCGGTACGCAACTATTCCTCCGCGCTGCTCATCGGCGGCGCGGATCTGGCCACCACCGATGTGTCCACCGCTTCGCTGCGCGGCACGCCCGTGGGCGCCGCGGTGGGGATCGCGGGGGCGCCGGACTCGGTGCCCGGCACGGGGGACCTGGAGTCCGGTGCCTGGCAGGTCTGTTCGGCGCTGGGCAGCGTCACGAGTGCCGACGGTACGGTCACCACGCGCGCCGTGACGGCCCTGGTGGCCGGAGCCACAGTGGCGGGCGATCCGGTCGGCGTCGGTGAGGCCGTGCTGGTGAGCGGGCCGGACAAGAAGACGTATCTCGTGTGGCAGGGCAGCCGGTTGCCCTTGGACACCGAGTCCGGTGCGCTGCTGTCGCTGGGGTACAGTTCGGTGACCCCGCGTCCGGTCTCCGCCGCCTTCCTGGACGCACTGGTGCCGGGCGCCGCGCTGGCCCCGCCGCAGGTGACGGGGCTGGGGTCGGCGGGGCCGTCGCTGGGCGGTACGGCCACCAAGGTGGGCCAGGTGTTCCAGGTCACCGTGCCGGGCGATTCCTCTGGCACGGGGACGGGCGACGACTCCGGTGGGCAGTACTACCTGTTGCGCGGCGAGGGGCTCGTCCCGGTCACCGCGACCGGGGCCGCGTTGCTGCTGGGCGACCCGGACATCCGGGCCAAGGCGTACGGCGGGGAATCGCCCGCGGCCCTGCCGATCGGCGCGGACGTGCTCAAGGACCATCTGGCGCCGGGCAGCACCGGCGTCGATCCCTCGGCCTCCGGGCTGCCCGACACCCCGCCCCGCGCGGTACGGGTGCCGGCCGGCTGGACGGCGTGCGCGCAGGTGAAGCCCGGGGCGGACGGTGTGCGGGTCAGCTCCCTGCTGGTGCGGGAGAGCGAGCTGGCCCCGGTCACCCAGGCGAGCGGCGAGCCGGTGGCGGCGGCCTGTCTGCCGGTGGACGCGGTCGTGGTGCGGCCCGGCCACGGGGTGCTGGTGCGGGCGCTGAGCGCGGGCGGCGGTGCGGTCGGCGCCGCGACCTACCTCGTGGGCGACGACGGGGTGAAGTACCGGGTGCCCTCGAAGACGGCCCTGGCCGCGCTCGGGTACGCGGAGTCCGACGCGCGCCAACTGCCCTCGCCGCTGCTGGCGATGCTGCCGACCGGGCCCGATCTGAGCCCGGAGGCGGCGACCGGAGCGGCGGCCCCTTCGACGGTGGCGGCGGTGTGCGGTCGTACCGGCGGAGCGTCCGAGGCGGCCGGGGTTCCGGGCGCTGCCAGCGTTTCCGGACCTTCCGGCGCTTCAGGCCCATCCGGAGCTTCAGGCTCATCCGGCGCTTCCGGCGCCTCGGAGAATGCCGGGACGTTGCTTTCAAGTAAAAGGAGTTGATCTGTGTCCGATCCAACTACCCCTGAGTCGCGCCGTGTTGCAACCATTTCAAGGGCAACTCTAGTCTCCTGAAGTCGAAGCAGTAGCCCGAAGTTGACGCAGTATCCGATCCCGAGGAGGGAACGATGGCAGGCAACGGCCAGCAGTCAAATGAACAGTCCACCCGCAACGGCATTCAGGCACTGGAGTCCGCCTTCAGCGGCATCCTGAAGTCGCGGCAGGACGTGGACCAGACGCGCGCCACGCTCTCCAGTGGCTACCAGGGCAGCGACGGCGGCCAGTTCGGCTCGCTGCTCAAGCAGTGGGACGACCAGTGCAACAGCATCCTGCGCAGTCTTGAGGACATGGTCGACAAGCTCAACCAGAGCCTCAGCCAGCACGGCAAGACCCAGGGTTCCTCCAACGAGTCGATCAACTCGGCCTACACGCAGTCGCAGGCCGCCTTCGACCAGCTCGCCGGCTGACCGGTCCGTCACCCGCCCAAGCCCGAATTCCCCCCAGTTCAGGAGAGGTTCTCATGTCCGACAACCTGACCGACGGTCACATCTACGTCGACTACAACCACATGAACAACGCCGCCGACGACATGGTCCAGCAGACCAAGGCGATCGCGAACACCCTCGCGTCGCTGGAGGCCGAACTCGGCGAGCTGGTCAAGTCCTGGTACGGCGAGGACGCCAACATGTACCGCCAGAAGCAGCAGGCGTGGGACGCGGCGGTGAAGAACATGGAGACGCTGCTCACCTCGCACTCCACGCTGCTGACGGACATCTCCGACAACTACCGCTACAGCGAGAACTCGCTCTCCCAGATGTGGTCCGAGGTCCAGATAGGCCGCTGACGCCGGACGAACCGGACGGACGGCCAGTAGGGCCGGAGCCCGTCCGGTTCCACCGTCGTCCCCCAAACCCCGCAGGAGGAAGCCATGGCGGATCTGACCCGGCTGGACGCGGCGTCGCTGAAGACGTTCAGGGAACACGACCTGGCCGAGTTCATCACCGATCTCAAGAACATCATGAAGGACGACTCCAACGGCGTGCGCTCGCTGCACAGCGTCGTCAAGGGCATCACCTCCCCCGACTACATCGGGGAGAACGCCGTGCTCGGCATCGGCCTGATGGCCGGTGACGACGCCGTCTACGGCAAGACGCTGCTGGCCTCGGTCCTGTCGTCCGCGACGTCGATCGACACCGTCCTCGAGGCCCAGGGCAAACTCTTCGACGACATCGACGACAACCTCGAGACCACCATCTCCACCCTGCTCAAGACCCAGGACACCACGCTCGAAGGCATCAACGGCGAGAAGTTCCTGGACATCTGGTCGGACATCGACGAGGACCTGGCCGGGGACGAGGACGACTGACCCGGGCGGCCCGCGCCGCCCCACTCGGTACGTCCTCCTCCCCCCACCCACCTCACGCAGCGGAGCCCCGCCATGCCGGCCAAGCACGACCCCGACGACTACTGGGGCCAGGCAGTCACCCTCCTCACCGGGTACGCCGTCCCCAGCCGGAAGACCCTCTTCGACACCCTGAGCAGCAAGGAACACATTCCGCTGTTCCGGGGCGGCCTCGAGTACCTCGAAGTGCCCATCCTGACCGAGCAGCACTTCACCGCCATGGTCGGCTGGCACGCGCAGGAGGGCGAGGACTACAACCTGGCGTTCGTCGACGCCGGCGGTGACGGCAAGCACGACTACGCCAACCTCTACCAGGCGACCATCGTCTTCATCGGCGTACCGGTGGACGGCAACGGCCGGGCCCGGCTGCTCGACGCCGGCGAGCTGACGGGCGGCGGCAAGTTCACCGGGTCCCAGGGTGACGAGTGGGACTTCGGCCCGTTCGCGCAGTACGCGAGCGGTTCCAAGGCGGCGCTGCAGAAGCTGCTCGCCGACGGGACCACTCGCGGCTTCTCGTACAACGGCTACGACGTGCTGAACGCCGAGGCCGTCGACGCCAACTCCTTCGAGCGCACCGCGCAGTCCTTCGACCGGACGATGAAGTTCTTCAAGGACCACGCCACGACGCTGACCCAGTGGGAGACCTCGCTCGGTGAGGAGAACGCCGCGTGGCGGGGCCAGGCGGCGGGGCTGTTCTGGCAGCTCGTCCACCAACTGCGCACGAACTACGACGACTACGTGGACCAGCTCGGCGGCGCCACCTTCACCGCGTCGCAGACCTTCAAGGGCGGCCACACCCCGCAGTCGAAGCTCAGCAACGCGCTGGCCGCTGCCCAGAAGGCCCTGCTGACCGAGGGCCAGAACCTCAACAACGCGTGGGACACCTGGGCCAGCGACGGCCGGCACGACCCGCACCGCATCCTGATGGAGCTTCTCGACGAACTCACCGTGTGGGTGCTGCAGAACAACATCAGGCACACCACAGTGCATTCGTACTCGGGGGAAGGGGCGGCGGGCTACTACTACAGCACGGACGACGACTTCAAGCAGAACCACCCCGTCTACGGGAACCTGAAGGACTACCCCGGCGCCTGGAAGAAGATCGCCGACGCCGCCGTCACCGCCTGGAACAAGCGTGTGCAGGACGTCCTCGTCGCGGCGGCGAGCCTGGCGATCACCAACCTCAAGACGACGTGGAGCGAGCTGGAGGACGCCTTCGAGGAGCTGGAGACGAAGAACACCTCCACGCTCACCGACCAGTACGACAAAGACCAGCGCGACATCCTCACCGACCAGGCGAACCAGAACCAGGAGAACCTCAACAACTCGCTGAACAACCTCGGCGACAACCTGAACAACCTGGGGGACGGGCTCGGGGACGGCCTGAACGATCTGGGCGACAACCTGGGCAACAGCCTCAACGGGCTCGGCGACAACCTGGGCGACAGTCTCAACGGCCTGGGCGACGGGCTGGGCGACAGCCTGAACGGTCTGGGCGACGGGCTCACCAACCTGGGCGACGGCCTCGGCGACGGACTCGGGCTCGGGGACGGCCTGGGAGACGGGCTCGGCAGCAATCTCGGCTCCAACCTGGGCACCGGCCTCGGTGACGGTCTCGGCACCGGTCTCGGCACCGGTCTCGGAACAGGTCTGGGCCTCGGTCTCGGGCTCGGTGGTACGGACGACGGCAACGACGCGACCAAGGGCTCCACGGTCACCAACCCGGACGGCAGCACCACCACGCTGAACCCCGACGGCACGCTGACCACCCGCTACCCCGACGGCACCACGCAGCTCCTGGACCCCGAGACCGGCACCATCACCACGACCGCCCCCGACGGCACGGTCACCACCGGCGACCTCACCGTCCCCGGCGGATACACCAACCCCGACGGCAGTGTCACCAGCCTCAACCCGGACGGGACGCTCACCACCAGGTTCCCCGACGGCACCGTCACCACCATCGACCCGGAGACCGGCCAGCTGACGACGACCAACCCCGACGGGTCGGTCGAGACCGGCAACATCGGCGGCCTCGGTGACGGACTGGGCGACATCGACCTGACCAGCCCCACCATCATTCCCCCGACCACCAGCACCAGTTCCCTGGGCGACCTCGGCAGCCTGAGCAACCTGGGCGACGGCCTGGTCGGTTCCTCCAGCAACCTCGGCTCGTCCCTCGGCGACGGCACCTCCGGGCTCACCTCCAGCAGTCTGCTGGGCAACGGCATCGACAGCGGCAACTACGCCGACTACGACGACGGCGAGGACAGCACGGGCGACCTGCTGTCGGGCGGCGCCCTCGGCGCCCCGGTCAGCGCGGCCACGGACGGCTCGGCGAACAGCTCGGGCGCGGCGGGTTCCGGCGGGTCACCGCTGTTCCCCGGCATGGGCGGAATGGGAGGCATGGGCGGCGGCGGAGCCGGTGGGGGCGGCAACGGCCCCTCGGAGCGGGTCCGCAACGTGCTCACCGAGCCCGGCGGCGGCAACGGCAGGCGTGGCGGCCGGCCCGGAGGGCGCAAGAGCGCCGCCGCCGAGGACGAGGACGTGACCGTCGTCCGGGGCCGCGGTACGACCACGAGTTCCGGCGCCGCCTACGTGGCGGCCGGAGCGGGAGCAGCCGGGCAGGGCAACCGGTCCACCGAGAGCGGCGACCGTGACCGCCAGAGCTGGATGGCCGAGCCGGAGGACGAGGACGTCTGGGGCACCGACGAGGGCGGGGCGCCCGCCGTGATCGGAAAGTGAGCGTGCTGGGCGTGGTGAGGGTGCTGCGGATGCTGAGCGGTTTGAGACGAGCGACGAAGGAGGCGCGGGCATGAGCGACATGCGGGAGACGATCGAGCAGCGGCTCGCCCAGGCCATGGCCGACCTGGAGACGACCCAGACGGAGGTGGCGCGGGCGGAACGCGAACTCGCCGACGCCACCTCCACCGTGCGCTCCCCCGACCGCTCGGTGGAGGTCACCGTCAGCGCGCAGGGCGACCTGACCGAGCTGAAGTTCCTGGACGGCAAGTACCGCACGATGTCCGCCACCCAGCTCGCGGCCAGCGTCCTGGAAGCGGTCCAGGAGGCCCGCGGGGAGATGGCCCGCCGGGTGATGGACGCCTTCGAGCCGTTCACCCGCCCGAACGACGCGGTGCCGGAACTGTCCGGGGTGAACATCGACTGGCAGAAGATCTTCGGCCCCGGGGTGCTCGACGGACCCGGGGGCGGGCACGGCCGTTCGTCGTCCAGCCGACTGCGCGACGAGATCAACGAGGACACGGAGGACTGATCTGACATGGCTGAGGGAAACGCGTACTACGCCGAGCCGGACCGGCTGGCGGCGGGTGTCCGGCAGATCAACGCGATCGGCACGTTCGCCCACGAGATGCTCCGCGACTTCACCACCACCGTGAACGACACCCACGGCTGGCCGGGCAAGGACGACAGCTTCGCGCGGGAGGTCATCCCGCAGGAGGTGAAGGAGCGCACGATGGCCGTCGACACCGGGACCTCCCTGGTCGAGGCGGTGGTGAGCGTCGCCGACGGCACCATGTCCAACCTGGAGAACATCCGCAACACCCAGAACGGCGTCATCGACTCCATCAACTCCGCGGGGAACCGCAACGGAAGGCGCTGACCCTGCCATGAGCATCATGGTCTCGCCCGAGCTGAACAACCTGCTCTTCGTGCTCATCGGCGAGAAGATGCTCCAGGCCGACGAGGATCTCGCGTACGCGAGCCACAAGCCGTACAGGCGGCTCGGCAAGAACGTCCGCGACCTCTCCGACCTGATCGAGGAGTCCGTCAGGGGCGTCGGCGGCGCGCTGCCGCCCCAGGTCGGTCAGCAGTACGTACGGGCCATGCGGCTGTTCGTGGACAACGGCGGTACGAACTATCTGCGGGAGTTCTCCAAGCAGCTGGACGACGTCGGCGACGGCCGGGTCAAGACCTCCATGGACATCATGGAGTCGAAGTGGCAGATCATCGCCGAACTGGTGCGGCTGCTCATCGAGTTGGCGATCATCACGGCGCTGTCCTTCTTCACCGGCGGTACGTCCGCCAGCCAGGTGGCCACGGCGAAGGCCCGCAGCCGTCTGTCCATCCTGGCCACCCTGGACCAGTTGCTCAAGCGCACCCATGTGATGCCGAGCCTGTCGGAGGCGTTCGACGAGGCGTTCCAGACGTTCGTGGTCCGGCTCGCGATGATGACCATGGCTCCGGAGGGCCGCCGTCCGGACGACTTCGACTGGTCGCAGATCCTCCAGGACGGTGTCTTCGGGGCATTCACCGGCGCGTTCCACGGGGTGTTCGACTCGCTCACCAAGACCCTCGGCAAGGGTTTCAAGAACATCCTCAACGGCCCGGGAGGCAACCCCTTCAACAAGTCCACCACCAAGAACTTCTCCGACGACCTCACGTCGAAGTTCAACAACCCGCCGAAGCTGACCACGGCCGACAAGTTCGGCCGGGGCGTCGTCGACGGCGCGAACGAGTTCCTGGTGGCCGGCGGGTCGGAGGCGGTCGCGGAGATCTTCGTCAACGGGATCTTCGAGGGCAAGTGGGAAGGGAGCTGGGAGACCTTCGTCGGCGCGGGCGTCAGCTCCGTGGTCACCTCGGCGCTGTTCGACGGGGCGTCGTCGATGGCCAACAAGTTCGGCTCCAACTTCGACTTCTCCAGCGTCAACGTGCTGCCGGTCACCGGGGACGACAGCACCGACGGCACGGGCCGCGGCAGCAAGGACAGCGGCGACTCCGACAGCGACATCACGAGAGGCATCGGAACCGGGAACGGCACCGGCTCCATCGACCTGTCGACGAGTGGCATCGCCGGGGTGGACGGTATCGGCGTCGTCGGCGGTCTGGGGGCTGTCGGGGCCCTCGGCGGTGTGGGGACGGTGTCCACCACGTCCTCCGGCGGCACGGGAACACCGTCCACGGGAGGCAGCGGCGCCTCCTCCCCCGGCAGTACGTCGGGAAGCAACTCCGGGAGCAATTCCGGGAACAACTCCACGTCCCCGGGCGGGAGTCGGGGCAACCAGTCCAACGGTACGGACTCCGACCAAGGGGCCGACGGTGCCTCCGACGACACGGCCGAGTCCTCCGACGACGCCACGCAGGAAGCCGCCGAGACCGGTGGCGTGGGCTCCCAGGACACCGGCGGTACGGGTGACTCCGACAGCCAGATCCAGGGCGCCGGGTCGGACACGCCGACCTCGCCCTCCGTACCGACCACCGGTTCGTCGCACACCGGGAACGGGGCTCCGGATCCCGCCCGTACGACATCGTCGGAGGACGGCACACAGTCCCTGACGGAGACGTCGTCCGAGTCCGATGCCAACTCCGCGTCCGAGTCCGGGATCAACACCGTGTCCGGCACCAACTCCGGGCTCGGGGAGGGCATCGGCTCCGGCTCGGACGCCAACTCCGGGCTCGGGGAGGGCATCGGCTCCGGCTCGGACGCCAACTCCGGGCTCGGGAACGGCATCGGCTCCGGTTCCGGCGCCAACTCCGGTTCCGGGAACGGCATCAGCTCCGGCTCCGGCACCGACTCCGGGTCCCGGTCCGGCGCCGACTCCGTCATGGGGCCGGTCGCGGCCACTCCGATCCCGACCGGCAGCGCCCCCGCCCCTGCCCCCAACTCCGCTTCCCCTTCCGCCTCTTCCCCTGCTTCCTCCCAGGGCTCGCAGCAGTCCCCCGCGTCGGCATCCGGCCCTCAGCCGTCGCAGCGCGGTGCGGCCCCGACGGGGTCGGGTGCGGACGCCGATTCCGGCGCCGACGCCGGTACGTCCGGTTTCGACGTACGCCGGACCGGCGCCGACGGCGACCCGGTCACCGAGCTGACGGTGGAGGTGGAGTTCACCAACGCCGACGACCTCCCGGAGGCGGACCGGCAGGCGGTGTGGGACCGGATGGCCGCCGGTGCGGAAGGAGTCTTCAACGCCCCGGGCCACCGGCTCCCCAACGGCGACCGCGTCCAGGTCACCGTCGTCCCCGTACCTCCCGGCGGACGCGCTCGTCTGAAGGCGGATTCGGAAGCAGACCTCGTCCAGCGGATCAACGACCGGCTGGACCTGAGCGACCAGCTCGACGGCTCCCCGGCCGACCAGGACCAGGACACCGCCCCCGGACCGGATTCCGTCCGCACGGTCGGCACGCCGACCGCCGACATCGACGCGCCGTCGCGCATCGTCACCGAGTCCCGACCGTCGGCCGTCGACCCGGGGTCGGCCCCGGACACGGACGCGGATCCCCAGGTCTCCGAGGTCTCTGAGGGGGCCGAGGTCTCCGACCCGCCGGCCCCCGTCCCGGTCACAGCCACCTCGCAGGCGCCGTACGACGTGCTGACGGGGCTCTCCCCGGCCGCGCCCTCCTCCGTAGCGCAGCCCGTGCCGTCGCCGGAGACGGACGCCGACCAGGACACCGACCTGGACGCCGACGCGGTACAACCGTCCGCCGTGGACAAGGGGAAGGGCCGGGCGGTCCCGGCCGAACCCGCGGACGACCATGCGTCGGTGGAGTATCCGGCGGAGTCGCCGGACGCGTACCGGCGGGAGCTCGCGGGGTACGACGCTGACCAGGCGCTGGCCGAGTACGGTTCGGCGCTGACCGCGCTGAGGCAGGCGCAGGCGGCGTTCGAGGAGGCCGAGTCGTTGCGCGCCTCGGGCGAGGGCACCTCGCACGGCCGTGAGTGGGCCGAGGCGCAGGGGCGGATGCACGACGCGCAGTCCTGGGTCACCGATGTGATCAACCAGCTGACGGTGCTGGAGGTCGACGCGCCGTCGTCGGAGGTCGACGAGGCGGACCTCGTCCTGCGGCCACGGCTGCGCGGCGGGGTGTTCGGTTTCGGCCGGCCCCGGCCGCCGCAGGACCTGCTGACCAGCCCTGCCGGGCCCTCCCTCGTCTATCCGCCCAGGCGGAACTTCGTACACAAGACGTACCGCTGGATGAAGCCCAAGCAGGCGGAGACCGATCGGCTGGTCCAGGTCGCGGGCGCGATGAACACGACCGGGCCGGTGCCCGGGATCCGGATGAACGAGGCCGGGACCACCTTCAAGACCGACTGGGACCCGGTGACCTCCGGCAATCTGGACCAGCTGACCCGGATGACGCTCAGGACGGAGATCAGGGACTCCATCAACGAGGCGCATCCCGAGATGCAACTGCTCGACAGCGCCGCCTGGTGGAAGGCGGTGGGGCAGCTCGACCACCGCACGGAGGGTTTCTGGCGCGGGCAGGAGGCTCGGACACGAGCCTTGGAAGCCGAGATCACGCGGCAGTCGGACAACCGGACCCCCTCGCTGACCCCGGTGGAACTCGCCGCGGTGGACACCACCCTGCAAGCCGCGCCGGACGCCCTCACCGGCGCCACCGCGCTGCTGAACACGCACCACGGTCTGATCCTCGGGGAGACGCACAGCGCCTCGACCAGCTGGCCCTTCCTGATCAACAACATGGCCGCGCTGCGGGCCCAGGGCGTGGGAACGATCTACGTGGAGGCGCTGCGCGGCGACAGCTTCCAGCCCTCGCTCGACGCCTACTTCCAGGCTCCGGCCACCGCGCCCATGCCCGTCGAACTGCGCCGGATGGCCACGCTGTACGACTCCTCGCACAATTCGCCGGCCGCCACCGGGCTGATGGAGACCCTGGAGGCCGCCCGCGCGAACGGAGTGCGGGTCGTCGCCCTGGACGGTCTGCCCGCCGCCGCCTCGATGAAGTCGGGCTGGGGAGGCTACGAACGGGCGGTGAAGTTCAACGCCTACGCGGCCCTCACGGTGCAGCGCGACCGGGCCGGCCGCAATGACGACTACGTCGTCGTGATCGGCAAGGCGCACTCCGACTGGCACCTTCCGCCCACGACGCCCCACCCGGCGGACGGCCCCGTCCTGCCGCCCCACTACCCCGGCCTCTCCCAGCTGCTGCACCTTCCCTCGGTCGAACTGGACGCCCAGTCGACCGCCCTGAACCGCATCCTGCCGACCGCCGTGCTCCCGCCCGGCGTCTACGACCCGACCATCGACGACGACGACACATCGTCAACGCCGTCGCCGACACCGGCACCAGCCCCTTCGGGGTGGGATGCGGCGCGTGCCGAGGCCGTACCCGTGCCGCGTTCGCACACCTGGGTCGACCCGGTGTCCAGGCCGACGGCGGCCGACGGTTCGCCCACGCAGTACATCGTCCGGTCCGGGTTCGACGTACGGCGTTTCACCCACGACGGCGAACCGGTCACCGACCTGACGGTCGAGGTGGAGTTCACGAACGCCGACGGTGTGCCGGAAGCGGACCGGCAGGCGGTCTGGGACCGGATGACCGCCGGGGTCGAGCAGGTCTTCAACTCCCCCGGCCACCGGCTCCCCAACGGCGACCGTCTGCATGTGACGGTCGTACCGGTGTCCCCGGGCGGGCAGGCGCATCTGAAGGTGGAGCTGGCCGATCCGGCCATCGGTGCCCGAACCTCCCACCACGTCTGGCGACTTGACGGGGCGGGCCAGGACTTCACCCACGAGATCGGCCACCAGCTCGGCCTGCGTGACGAGTCGCGGGACGCCACCGCACCCCAACGCCCGCAGGTCGAGGGCAGCTTGATGGGCGACTACGGACGTCCCGTACCGGACTCCGTCACCGCCGAAGCCGCCGAGACGGAGGCCGAACAGCACTACACCCAGGGCGGTCTGCGCCCCCGCCACCTCGCCCTGATCGACGCACTGGTCGGCGACACCGACGCTCCGGCGACGCGCGCCGAGACCGGTACCGTCTCCGGCGCCGACCCGCTCGCCCCCACCCCGCCCTCGCCCTTCGTACAGAACTACGGCAACCAGCACGACGGCAACGTAGGCCTCGTGCAGGTCGCGCCGCTGCCGCCCCGGGTGGTGGACGGCGTCCACCAACAAGTGCTGCGGGCCTTGGGCATCCCCGAAGCGCAGCGCGTGAACCATCCTCTGCTCGCCCAGTTGCGGAAGGATCTCAGCGCCGAGCAGTTGGTGCTCGCGCTGCCCTATCTGCGCAGCAGCATGGGCCATCGCATCACGGTGACCCACGACGGGCGCGAGCGGACCGTGGACATACGGCTCGCGCTGGGCAATCCCGTGGCGTCGAGGCGCTACGGCACCCATGACGTCACCGATCCCGATGTGCGGGTCGAGCGGCGCGGGTTCGGTACGCAGGAGTCGGGGGACTCGGAGTCCTCGGGCAACTACCGTACGGTGCCGGTGCCCTGGTCCCTGACGCTGCCCGTCACCGCGGCCGGCGCGGTGCGCGGGTGGGATCTCGGCCCCTCCCTCTCCCTGACGCACAACCAGCTGTCGATGTCCTCCTCGGTCACCCAGGTCGTGCAGACCACCACCGCCCAGCGCAGCAACGAGCTTGCGCAGGCGTTCGAGTTCACATCGAACTGGGAGATGCGGGTCGACACGCCCCGGATGGCGGCGCCCCCCAACTGGGGTATGGCCGAGGCCCATGGGCCGGTGACCATCTGGTTCCCGCAGCACCTGGCCGAGGCCGACACGTCCGGGACTCCGCTGCCCGACGCGGCCCGCCTGGACGATCTGCCGGTGTGGGGAGTGGACACCGTCGCGGAGCCGCAGCTGCTGCTGGAGTCCGTCCTGGCCGCCTTCCACGACGATCTGGCCACCATGAGCAACTCCTCCACCCAGGAGCTGGAGGCGTTCCTGTCCGAGTCCGTGCTGCGCGGAACGCTGCCCATGCAGCGTTCGGGCGGCATCTTCTCGCCGGTGCTCCTTGACTCCCGGGGGCGCGCGATCGGCATGTTCCAGGTGACCACGGAGGTCACCCCGGGGACGCCCACGCACAAGAGCCTGGACACGAAGATCAACCTGGAGAGCCATCTCCTCCAGACCGTGAAGGTGGACGGCCAGGCAAAGATCACCAACTCCGTCGGGGTCGACCTCGGTGGCGGACCGTCCCTCACCGCCGACCGCGCCCTCAATCACCCCAACGCGTCGGGCATGCTCGCCGGTGGGGTCACCGGCAAGGGCAGTGTGCGCTGGCAGACCAGCGACACCCTCGGCAACGGCGGCACCGCCGGTGTCATGCATGGCCTGCGCACCAACCGGAGTCACCTCCTCACGCCCGCGACCGTCCAGCACACGGTCACCCTCATCCGGCCCGGCGGGGGCGCGACCGTCCGCGAGTTCGACGAGTGGCCGGGCGGAATGCACCTGCGCGTGCTGAGCCGGGAGTCCGCCGAGGGGGTGCCGTCGACCGACGACACGCGGCGCGCACTGCCCGCCGAACTCGAGAATCTCGAAAGCATCGGCATCACGGCCACGACCCTGGCCGTCCAAGGCCCGCAGGAGCTCTTCGCGCATGCCGAGGTCTGGTTGCGTGCCCAGGGCTTCCTGCCGCCGGACGTCAATGCCCCCGTCCGCAACCAGGTGCTGCCCGACGAGGCGCTGGTGCAGGCCCAGTTGAACAATCTGCGGCGCTTCGAACAGGCCCGCTCCGACATCGGGCTGCGGGCCGCGACCGACGCCATGGTCGACGGCGGCCAGCCCCTGTGGCTCGAACGCCCCAGCGCCACGGGCACCCGCCGCGTCAAACTGAACCTCACCGCCGTCCGTGACACGGGCGCGGACGCGAAGACGGAGACGGACGCGGAGACGGGTGGCGTTACCGCCACCGGTCCGGACGCCGGACCCGACTCCACCGTCGCCCCTGCCCCCGCCGTGCCCAGCGTCCACATCAGTTCCCTCCCCGACATCCAGCACATCTCCTTCGCCTCCTTCGGCATGAGCGGCACGGAGCAGAGGGCGTCCGGTTACGGCTGGTCGCTGGGTTTCGGCGGCGGTCCCTCCGGGCCCGTGGGCCCGTTCACGAACGGCTCGGGCAGCCTCGGCGGGGCCCTCGACTACACGTACAGTCGGCAGACCGGCCATACGGCCTCGGTCGGCGCCGGTATGTCGCACGACCAGTTCTTCATCGGTTCCGGGCAGGGCAGCGAGGTCTTCGACGTACCGGCGCGGTTCGCGCTCGACCTGTACGAGAGTCCCGGCACCGAGCCCGCCAAGCGCTTCGCCGAGGACACCGCGCCCACCCCGTACACGGCGCCCGACGAGACCCCGACACCCGCCCCGCCGCCGCCCAGGACGGTGAGCGGCCGCATCAGGCTCGCGGTGCCCCACCACCGCACCCTGGAACCGGCCGCCGAGCCCGCGCCCGCGCCGGCGCCCACCCTGCGGGAGCCGGTGGCCGCCGATCACGCGCGGCTGGCCATGACCGACGCCAACGGCAGCCCGATGCCGGGAGTCACCAAGCTGCCGGACGACGCGATCGTGGACGTGTTCCGCGGCTCGGGGGCCCTCCAGGACGCGCTGCGGCGGCTCATCGAGGGGCCTCCTCGGGAACGGCAGAAAGCCGACCCGAAAGCCGAATCCAAGGCCGACTCAAAAGCCAACCCCAAGGCCGACCCTAAAGCCGACCCCAAGGCTGACCCCAAGGCCGACCCGACCACCATCGCCGCAGCCGCCACCGATACCGCCCCGGCCACCAATGCCACCAACGCCGGTACCGATGCCGCCACCGGTACAGGAATCCCCCAAGTCGTCGTGGACGGCGCCCAGTTCGTGGCGTCGTCCGTGACGGGAGGCGCCCAGTACGTCGCGTCCTCCGTCGCCGGAGGCGCCCGGTACGTGGCGTCCTCCGTCACGCAGGGCGCCCGGTTCGTGGCCACCTCCGTGGCGGGGCAGAACGCCACCGATCCGACCACGATCGCCGCCGAGGTGCAGCAGGCCGCGGTGTCTCCGGGCAATCTCCTCGCCCGCGCGCACCAGATCTTCAAGGGCGGGTACGTCGTCGAGGGCATCACCCTGCCCGGGCTCGGCGCCGACCAGGAGTACTCGCTGGAGATCCAGGGCTTCCTCCACGACCCGCGACACCTGGGCAGCGCCAAGCAGTACCTGGAGACCGGCGTCGTCGCCAACGACTCCGCCTCCCAGCAGAAGTCGGTCAGCGGCGCACACCAGATCGGGGCCGCCATCACGGGGACCAGGACCCCGGCCACGGCTCCCGCCGCTCCTGCCACGCCCGCCCCGCCCCCGGGGACGACCACCACGCCGGCACCGACGCCGGCCCCGCCGCCGGTCTTCGGGCCGTCGGCGAAGTACTCGTACACCAACAGGACGGAGGGCTCCGGCACGATCGCGTCCAGCACCGGCGTCAACCGGACGTCCACCGAGAGCAACATGGAACACCGGATCGGCGCCGACGCGACGATCCTGATCACCCTCCGGCGCGGCACCCGCAACGTGGTCGGCAACACGGTCGGCCTCGGCAGCGGGGCCACCACCACCCTCGTCCTCGAGCTGCCGCAGGCCGTGCAGTTCCTGATGACGGACGGCCAACTCAGCCGGGACGGGGAGTGGTTCGCCAACGTCGCGGGGCTCACTCCCCCGGCGCCCGCGCCGGAGGAGCTGCCGCCGCCCCAGCGTTTCACCCGCACCGGGGAACCGGGACTGGCCGCCGTGCTGGCCGTCACGCAGTTCGGCGCCCCGGAAGCCAAGCCCAAGGCGACAGCCGAAAACCCCGCCAAGCCGTCGGCCGACGACCCTGCCATGCGCCCGGCCCCCGGCACCGCCGAAGGACCGGCCGACAACAGCGCCGGGGAGCCGACGACCGCTCCCGTTCCCACCGGGGACGAGGCCCGCGCCGCCGCCGAGGAGGAGACCGGCGCTCCCACTCAGGACGAGACCCCCGATCTCATCGAGCGCCGGGACCGGCTGCGGGCCGAACTGACCGCGCTGGTCGAGGCCGAGGCGCCGGGCGTCACCCAGCCCGGCCACGCCTCCTACCTGCCCGGCGTGGCCTCCCGCATCGCCGACTACACCTCCACGACCGGTCTGCGCGCCCTCCCGGGACGCGGCCCGCGGGGCGCGCAGCGCTTCCACTTCCGCCATCTCGCGCTCGGCGGCGCCCGGCTGGTCGAGGTCACCCTGTCCGCCCGGCCGCGCGCGGACGCGGACGAGCTGCGCAATATACGTGGCCGAAACGCCGGGCCGGGTACGGGAATCGAGCAGTACCACGCGCACACCCCGGCCGGTGTCACCACCGCTACGACCAACAGCATGCAGCACGGTCTCACCGTCAACCCCACCACGCGCTATCCGCGCCCGGCCCAGGACACCCGTACCGACCGGAGCGGCCCCGTGCTGAGCGCCACCAGCGCGAGAAGCTACGGCACGAAGGCCGTGTCCTCGGCGGAGGACCGGTTCTGGCTGCGCACGGACAGCGCGGCCGACTTCGACATCGAGTACGACTACACGGGCTCCGTCCGCTCCGAGTTCGTCGCGGACTGGCCGCCCAACTGGCCCGGCAGCGCCCTCCAGGGCGGGGTCCTCGCCTGGAACGACGCGGACACCGTCACCGAGAGCTGGATCAGCCGTGTCTTCGGCACCCGGCCGTACCGCAGCGTGACCGTGCCGGCCTCCGTCACCCTGCGCTTCACCGGCAGCGAGGCGGCCGACGCCGAGCAGGTGGACGAGCCGCTGACGCCGACGGTCGGCGAGGAGGACCCCGGCCCGCTGGGCGCCCGCTTCGTCCCGATGGGGCCCGCACCGGTGTTCGACTTCAATGCCTGGTCGGAGCTGACCACCGCGCTGAACACGGTCGCCCCCAGCCAGGACCGCGGCTGGCGCTCGCTCGACACGTCGACGTCCGTCGAGAGCACCGCCGCCCGGCTCGGTGAACTCATCCAGGCCGGGGACATCTCCCTCGACCACCCCCGCACCACCGGCGGGCTCACCGAGAGCATGCCCGGCGCCTACCCGTTCGAGACCGACCCCACCGCCCCGCCCGCCCTGTCCGTGACACTGCACAACCCGCGCCGGGTCACCCAGGCCGCGGACGTCACGCTCGACCGGGTGCGCATCACCTCCGTCAGCAGCGGCTCGTCCATGAGCGGCGGCATCACCGGCGGCCTCAGCTTCCAGGGCGTCTACAGCACCGACGACCCCGACCGGTCGCTCGTCGGCGCCACGATCCCCCTCCTGGTCCGGCAGCCGCAGACGGCGAGCACTTCCCTGGGTGGCGCCGGTGGCAGCCGCGAGTGGCTCAAGACCGGCACCACGACCGCCCCCGACGACGGCTCGCGCGGCACCCGGTCGTACGAGGTGCTGGTCGACGCGCACCTCACCGTCCGGGGCCCCGTCGGCACCCGGCACGTCACCGGCACCGCCACCCTGCGCATCGCGGAACGGGACGCCCTCGGCCACGGGATCACTCCGCCGCGTACCCAGCCGCAGATGTACGACCTGCCCGCGATGGTACGGGCGGCGGCGGACGCCGAAGCCAGGGCCGCGCGGGAGTCGGCACCGAGCGCGAGTGCGAACGCGGACGCGGATCAGGGAACCGGATCCGCAGTCGTCGCGCCGGCCGAGCTGCGGGACTGGACCCGGCATCCGCTGCGCACCCTGCCCGGTCTGCTGGCCTCCCAGATCGACGCCGACGATCCGGCGGCCCAACTGTGGCTCGCCGTGAGCGAGATCGACACCGCCGCCGGGCAACGGGACCTCGGGCGGGCCCTGTTCGCCGCGTCGCGCGCCGCCGCGATCGCCGACAAGCCCGTCGAACTCGTCCTGCGCACCGACGACAACACGCTCACCCGCTGGCACTTCGGCCCCCACGGCAGCCTCACGACACTCGACCCGGCCACCGCCGACGCCTGGCAGCAGTTCGACACCCGGGCCACCGCGCTGGCCGACGCGGCGGCGGCCGAACTGGAGGCGCGCATCAAGGAGTACGACCTCCGGCTGGACAGCGACATCCACAAGGACCTGCTGGCGGACGCCGAGGAGGCGGTCGGCCTCGCGGCCCAGGCCCGCAACAACGCACGTGACAGGGTGCGCACCACCGAAAAGGCCGTCGTCCAGGCGCAGAAGGACCTGGAGCGGGCCGAGCAGGACAGCGACCGGTTGACGGGGGAGGTCACCCGCCTGACAGCGCTCGCCGGCGAACCGACGGCACGGATCCGCTCCCTCGACGAGGCGATCCGTGCGGCGGAGCTCCGGGTCAGGGAAGCGGAGTCGGTCACCGCCAGCATCAACCGCAACCGCACCGCCGGGGAGCAGCCCGACCGGCCCGCCGACGACGGTCAGGAACGTCCGGACGAGATCCGGACCCGTGAGGCCCAGGAGGAGCTCGCCAGGCTGCGGGCGGACCAGGACGGGCGCAAGCAGAATCTGGACGGCATCAACACCACGCTGGCAGAGGCGCGGGCAGCGGCCGATGCCGCCGAGCAGCACACCCTGCCCGAGCGGCGTGCCGCCGTACAGGAGGCCCAGCGGGCCGCGGAGCGGTCCCGCGCCGGCCTGACCCGGGCCACCGAGGACCGCCGTGCCGCCGTCGAGGAACGCGACCAGGCACGCGAGCACGCCGCGGACCTGGCGAACCGGACCCGGGAGGCCCTCGCCCGCCAGCGGGCCGCGACCGGCGTCCAGACGGCCGCCGAGGAGGCACTCCCCGACCTCGCGGCCGGCGTGTCCGCCGCCCACAACGAACCGCCGGTGGACGTACCGACGGGCTCCCTGGCCGCCACCCCGGCCCGCTGGCCGAACCCCACCGCGGCCCGCACCGTCCGCCCGGCCCCACCGACCACCAAGCAAAAGACACCAAAGACACCGGAGGCGCCGAAAAAGCCCGCCGCCTCCGAACTGACGCCGCCACCGCCCGGCGGCGAGGACACGCCAACACCCGTACCGCCGCTGGGGTCCTCCGGCAACGGCGCGAGCACCACCTTCACCGCGCCACCGCCGGTTCTCACATCCGGCAAGAACGGCTCCGCCGCGAAGAAGCAGACCAAGTCGCCCGGCGGTGAAGGTACTTCGTCGGCCGGGGGCAACGGGGGCGTGGTGCAGCCCCGGCACGCGCGGGGGCGGCTGGTGGGGTCCCTGGCGAACGGGGAGTGCCTGCTGTACTCGGTGCTCGCCGCCGACCCGGTGCACATCCGGGACAGCATTCCCGGCCTCGCGCAGCGGGACCCGGCCACCTACGAGTGGCTCGGTTCGCGGAACGTCCGGCGGGACCTGCACAACGTCGCGCTCACCCAGGTGCACCATGACCAGGCGGACGTGGCGATCCGGGAACTGCGGCAGCTCGTCACCGGGTACCTCAACAACGGCACGACGAACGGGACTCTGCCCCCTGCCGTGCTCGGCCAGTTCCGCAGGAGCCGTGCCCAGGCCTTCAGCAACGGACTGCCGTCGCTGAACCGCCAGGAACTCGACGCCCTGCTGCTCGAACACGACGTCAGCGAGGTGACCGTCCCGCAGACCTTCGAGGACAGCGACCTCCGCACCCGCTACCAGAGCGCGCTGCTAACACCGAACGCAGCCAACGGGCTGTCGGCGGAGCAGGCCGCCGTCGACGCCGCCGACGCCTCACCCACCGCCATGCTCGCCCATCTCCACCAGCACGGTCTGCTGCCCGCCGTGGCGGAGCTGACCGACAATGAGCAACGCAACCTGCTGGCCGGCGTCTATCTGGACAGCACCGCGCAGTTCAGCAGTGCCGAACTCGCCGAGGTGCTGGACGCCGTGGAGAACTGGGAGGCCCGCTGGGAGGCCATCGGCGGCGAGGTGTTCCTGCCCCTGGTCACCCACACGCTCGGGATCACGGTCGACGTGGCCCGGGAGATGGCGGGATTCCAGGGGCGCCGGGTGGTGGACACCGTCGGGCCGGCGAACGCGACCCGGTCCATCGAGGTCCACTACAACGGCGGTTCGCACTACGACGCCAGCGCCTCCTCTCCGATCCTGAACGCCGGCGCGGACGCCGATCCGCCCGCCCCCGTCCAGGTCACGGCCACCTCGCAGGCACCGTACGACGTGCCGTCGCCGACACCGCCCCCCGCGGGGTGGGATGCGGCGCGTGCCGATGCCGTACCCGTGCCGCGTTCGCACACCTGGGTCGACCCGGTGTCCAGGCCGACGGCGGCCGACGGTTCGCCCATGCAGTACATCGTCCGGTCCGGGTTCGACGTACGGCGTTTCACCCACGACGGCGAACCGGTCACCGATCTCACGGTCGAGGTGGAGTTCACCAACGCCGATGCCGTGCCGGAGGCGGAACGGCAGGCGGTGTGGGACCGGATGGCCGCCGGGGTCGAGCGCGTCTTCAACTCCCCCAACCACCGGCTCCCCAGCGGGGATCGCGTCCATGTCACCGTCGTGCCGGTACCCCCGGGCGGGCAGGCGCATCTGAAGGTGGAGCTGGCCGGGCCGGACGACGGCCGCCGCATGTCCCATCACGTGTGGCGCACGGACGGTTCGGACCAGGACCTCGTCCATGAGATCGGGCACCAGCTGGGGCTGCGCGACGAGTACCGGGACGCCACCTCGCCCGGGCGCCCCCGGGTCGAGGGCAGTTTGATGGGCGACTACGGACGTCCCGTACCGGACTCCGTCAGCACCGAAGCCGCCGCGACCGACGCTCAGCAGCACTACGCCCAAGGCGGCCTGCGCCCGCGCCACCTGGCCCTGATAGACGCGCTGGTCGGCGACACCGACGCCCCGGGGACGCGCCCCGAGACCGGTACCGGCCTGGGCGCCGACCCACTCGCTCCCACCCCGCCCTCGCCCTTCGTGCAGCACTACGGCAGCCAGCACGACGGCAACGTCGGCCTCGTCCAGGTCGAGCCGCTGCCCCCGCAGGTGGTGGACGGCGTACACCAACAGGTGCTGCGCGCCCTGGGTTTCACCGATGTGGCCGACGACCATCCGGTGCTCGTCCAGTTGCGGGACCGGCTCAGCGCCGAGCAGCTGGTGATCGCGCTGCCCTATCTGCGCAGCAGTCTGGGGTATCGCGTCACGGTCACCGTCGAGGGCCGGGAGCGGACCGTGGACGTACGGCTCGGGCTGCGCGAGCCCGTGTCGTCGGCGCGCTACGGCACCCATGACGTCACCGACCCCGATGTGCGGGTGGAGCGGCGCGGGCTCGGTGCGCAGGAGTCGGGGAACTCGGAGTCCTCGGGCAACTACCGTACGATGCCGGTGCCCTGGTCGATCTCGCTGCCCATCCCCAAGCCAGGGGCGCTGCGGGGCTGGGAGTTCGGCCCCTCCCTCTCCCTGACGCACAACCAGCTGTCGCTGTCCACGTCGGTCACCCAGGTCGTGCAGACCGTCACCGCCCAGCGCAGCAACGAGCTTGCGCAGGCGTTCGATTTCACCTCGGACTGGGAGGTACGGGTCGACACGCCCCGGATGGCTGCCCATGGCGGCCTCTGGAGGCCGGCGGAGAACCATGGGCCGGTCACCGTCTGGTTCCCGCACCATCTGGCCGTGGCCGACACGTCCGGGACACCGCTGCCGGAGGCGGCCGGGCTGGACGATCTGCCGTTGTGGGGTGTGGACACCGTCGCGGAGCCGCAGCTGCTGCTGGAGTCCGTGCTGAACGCCTTCCACGACGATCTGGCCACCATGAGCAACTCCTCCGCCCAGGAGCTGGAGGCGTTCCTGTCGGAGCCCGTGCTGCGCGGAACGCTGCCCATGCAGCGTTCGGGGGGCATCTTCTCGCCGGTGCTCCTTGACTCCCGGGGCCGGGCGATCGGCATGTTCCAGGTGACCACGGAGGTCACCCCGGGGACGCCCACGCACAAGAGCCAGGACGCGAAGATCAACCTGGAGAGCCATCTCCTCCAGACCGTGAAGGTGGACGGCCAGGCAAAGATCACCAACTCCGTCGGGGTCGAGCTCGGCGTGGGCCCGTCCCTCACCGGGGACCACGCGGTGGACCACCCCGACGCGTCGAACACGATCGGCGGGAGTCTCACCGGCAAGGGCAGTGTGCGCTGGCAGACCAGCGACAGCCTCGGCAACGGCGGCACCGCCACCGTCCTGCACGCCCTGCGCACCAACCGGAGCCATCTCCTCACCCCCGCCACCGTCCGGCACACGGTCACCCTCGTACGGCCCGGCGGCAGCACGACCGTCCATCGGCTGGATCCCTGGCCCAACGGCATGCATCTGCGGCTGCTGACCAGGGAGTCGGCCCAGGGGCACCCTCCAGGGGACGAAGAGGTGCGCGCACTGCCCGCCGAGCTGGAGAACCTCGAAAGCATCGGCATCTCCGCCACCCCGCTGGCCGTGGATGGCCCGCAGGCGCTGTTCGCCCACGCCGAGGTGTGGCTGCGCGAGAACGGCTTCCTGCCGCCGGCCACGACCACCCCCGTCCGCAACCGGGTGCTGCCCGACGAGGCGCTGGTGCAGGCCCAGTTGAACAATCTGCGGCGCTTCGAACAGGCCCGCTCCGACATCGGGCTGCGGGCCGCGACCGACGCCATGGTCGACGGCGGCCAGCCCCTGTGGCTGGAGCGGCCCACCGCGACGGGCGGTACGCATCGGATCAAGCTGAACCTGACCGCCGTCCGCGCCCCGGCCACGGTTCCCAGTGAGCACACCGTCACCCGCCCCGACGTCGTGCACGTCGCCCTGGCCTCGTTCGGCATGGGCGGCACGGAACAGAAGGCGTCGGGCTACGGCTGGTCACTGGGCATCGGCGGCGGCCCCTCCGGCCCCGTCGGCCCGTTCACGAACGGCAAGGGCAGCCTCGGCGGGGCCGCCGACTACTCGTACACCGGGCAGATCGGCCATGCGACGACGGTCGGCGCCGGTTTGTCGCACGACCAGTTCATCATCAGTTCCGGACAGAGCAGCGAGGTCTTCGAGGTACCGGCGCTGTTCGCGCTCGACCTGTACGACGGCCCCGGCACCGAGCCCGCCAAGCGCTTCGCCGAGGACACCGCGCCCACCCCGTACACGCCGCCCGGCGAGGACCCGCCGGAGCCCGGACCGGCGCCCCGGACGGTGGACGGCACGATCACCCTCGCGGTGCCCCACGAGCGCACCGTGGAACCGGCCGCCACGCCCGCCGCGCCCACGCCGGCGCCCACCCTGCGGGAGCCGGTGGACGCCGATCACGCGCGGCTGGCCATGACCGACGCCGACGGGAACCCGGTGGACGGGGTCACCAAGCTGCCGGACGACGCGGTCGTGGAGGTGTTCCGCGGTTCGGAGATCCTCCAGGAGGCGCTGCGGCAGATCGCCGCGGGCACCCATCCGGGGCATCCGGACGCCGGTCTGCTGGGGTCCCTGACCTCCGCAGTCGGTTCGGTGAGCCACCAGGTGCTCGTGGACGCGGCCCAGTCGGTGGCGTCGAGTGTGGCGGGGCAGAGCGCCACCGATCCGACCACGATCGCCGCCGAGGTGCAGCAGGCCGCGGTGTCTCCGGGCAATCTCCTCGCCCGCGCGCACCAGATCTTCAAGGGCGGGTACGTCGTCGAGGGCATCACCCTGCCCGGGCTCGGCGCCGACCAGGAGTACTCGCTGGAGATCCAGGGCGTGCTGCACAACGCGCGGCATCTGAACAGCGTCAAGCAGTATCTGGAGACCGGCTTCACGTCGATCGACTCCGCCTCCCAGCAGAAGACGGTCAGCGGCACCCACCAGGGCGGGATCGCCCTCACCGGGACCAGGACTCCGGCCACGCCGTCCGTGCCTCCGGCCACGCCCGCCCCGGGCTCGGGGACGACCACCGCGCCGGTCCCGACACCGGCCCCGCCACCGGTCTTCGGGCCGTCGGCGAAGTACACGTACGCCCGCAGGGCGGAGGACTCCGGCACGGTCGCCGCCAGCACCTCCGTCAACCGGACGTCCACCGAGAGCGACATGGAGCATCGGATCGGCGCCGACGCGACGATCCTGATCACCCTCCGGCGCGGCACCCGCAACGTGGTCGGCAACACGTTCGGGCTCGGCAGCGGGCCCGACATCACCGTCGCCGTCGAGCTGCCGCAGGCCGTGCAGTTCCTGATGACGGACGGTCAACTCAACCGGCACGAGGAGTGGTTCGCCGGTGTCCAGGGGCTCACTCCCCCGGCGCCCGCGCCGAAGGTGCTGCCGCTGCCCCAGCGTTTCACCCGCACCGGGGAACCGGGGCTGGCCGCCGTGCTGTCCGTCACGCAGTTGGACGACCCGGCGCCCGCCGCGGATGCTCCGCCCGCCGGTGAACCCACCACTGAACCCGCCGGAGACACGGCCGAGGCGCCGGTCGAGGACACGGCCGAGACCCCGGCCGACGACACCGCCGCCGAGCGCCGGGACCGGCTGCGGGCCCAACTGACCGCGCTGGTCGAGGCCGAGGCTCCGGGCGTCACCCAGCCCGGTCACTCCGCCTATCTGCCCGGGGTGGCCTCCCGGATCGCCGACTACACCTCCACAGCCGGTCTGCTCGCCCTGCCGGGACGCGGCCCGCAGAGCGTCCAGCGCTTCCACTTCCGGCACCTCGCGCTCGGCGGTGCCCGTCTCGTCGAGGTCAGTCTGACCGCCCGGCCGCGCGGCGACGCCAACGAACTGCGCGGAGTGCGCGGCCGGAACACCGGGCCCGGTACGGGAATCGAGCAGTACCACGCGCACACCCCGGCCGGTGTCACCACCGGCACGACCACCACCAGACAGCACGGCCTCACGGTCAACCCGACCACGCGCTACCCGCGTCCGGCGCAGGACACCCGTACCGACCGGGCCGGTCCGGCGCTGGGTGTCAGCAGCACGCAGAGCCGGGGCACGAAGGCCGTGTCCACGGCGGAGAACCGGTTCTGGCTGCGCACGGACAGCGCCGCCGAATTCGACCTCGACTACGACCTCACGGCCTCCGTGCGCTCCGAACTCGTCGCGGACTGGCCGCCCAACCTGGTCGGCGGCACCCTCCAGGGCGGTGTCCTCGCCTGGTTCGACACGGACACGGAGACCGCCGCGACCGAGAGCTGGATCAGGCGCACCCTGAGCGCCCGCCCGCCCCGCACGACGACCGTCCCGGCCACCGTCACGCTGCGCTTCACCGGCAGCGAGGCGGCCGCCGCCGAGGAGGTGGCCGGACCGCTGACACCGGCGGTCGACGTGACGGAACCCGACATCCAGGGCCCCCACTTCGTCCCGATGGGTCCCGCGCCGGTGTTCGAGTTCAACGCCTGGCAGGAGCTGACGACCGCCCTGAACACCGTCGCCCCCAGCCAGGACCGCGGCTGGCGGTCCCTCGAGACGTCGACGTCCGCCGCGAGCACCGCCGTCCGGCTCGGCGAACTCATCCAGGCCCGCAAGATCTCCCTCGACCACCCCCGCACCACCGGCGGCCTCACCGACAGCATGCCCGGCGCCTATCCCTTCGAGTCCGCGCCCGACACCCCGCCCGCCCTGTCCGTCACCCTGCACAACCCGCGCCGGATCACCCAGGGCGCGGACGTCACGCTCGACCGGCTGCACCTGCCCTCGGTCAGCAGCGGCTCGTCCCGGAGCGGCGGCACCACCGGCGGCATCAGCTTCCAGGGCACCTACAGCACCGACGACCCCGACTCGTCCCTCGGCGGCACCACCGTCCCCATCCTGGTCCGCCAGCCCCAGGTGACGGGCAGTTCGGTGGGCGGGACCGGCACCAGACGCGAATGGCTCAAGACCGGCAGCACGAGCGCCCCCACCAACGGCGCGCGCGGCACCCGGACCTACGAGGCGCTGGTCGACACCTACCTCACCGTCCGGGGCCCTCAGGGCGTCCGGTACGTCACCGGCACCGCGACCGTACGCATCGGGGAGCGGGACGCTCTGGGCCACGGGATCACTCCGCCGCGTACCCAGCCGCAGGTGTACGACCTGCCCGCGATGGTACGGGCGGCTGCGGACGCCGAGGCGAGGGCCGCCGCCGAGGCCGTGAACCCGGACGCGGGGACGGCCACGGAGGGGGATCCGGCAGCGGCCCCTCCGGTCGTCGCGGACGCGGAACTGCGGGACTGGACACGGCATCCGCTGCGGACCCTGCCCGCTCTGCTGGCCACCCAGATCGACGCGGCCGACCCGGCGGCGGAACTGTGGCTCGCCATGGGCGACACCACCACCGAAGCCGGGCAGGAGCAACTCGCGCGGGCCCTGTTCACGGCGTCCCGCACCGCCGAGATCGCCGGCAAGCCCGTCGAACTCGTCGTACGCACCGACGACAGCACCCTCACCTTCTGGAACTTCGAGGCCGACGGCGCTCTTACGGGGCTCGGCGACGCGGGTCCGGCAGCCTGGGGCGACTTCCACCAGCGGGCCACGGAGCTGACCGACGCGGCGGAGGCCGAACTCCGGGCGCGCGACGAGGAGTCCGCTCTCCGGCTGGACAGAATCCAGTACCAGGGCGCGTTGGACGACGCCGAGGGGAAGGCCGGACGCACGTTCACGGCCCTCGACACCGCCCGGACCGGGGCACAGACCGCCGACGAGGCCGTCAAAACGGCCCAGGAAGCACTGGAGCAGGCCCGGCAGGACAGCGAAAGACTACGGGGCGAGGCCGACCGCCTGGGCGCGCTCGCCGACGAACGGGCGGCGCAGATCGACAACCTGGCCGAGCCGATCCGGGCCGCGCAGCTCCAGGTCACGATCGCGGACTCGGTCACCGCCGACATCAACCGCAACCGTTCGACCGGACCGCAGCAACAGCAGCCCGACCAGGCCACCGCCGACGGCCAGGAGCGGCCGGACGAGATCCGGGCGCGCGAGGCCCACGAGGCCCTCGACAAGCTGCGGAAGACCCAGGAGGAGCACCAGCGCAACCTCGACGGGATCAACGCGGAACTGGGCGAGGCGCGCAAGGCCGCCGAGGACGCCGAACAGCGTGTCCTGCCCGAGCGGCATGCCACCGAGCAGCAGGCCCGGCGGACCGCCGAACAGGCCCACGCCGACCTGACCCTGGCCACCGACCTCCACGATGCCGCCGTCACGGCACTCGACAAGGCTCGCCGGCACGCCCAGGACCTGGAGAACAGGGCCGACGCGGCGCTCGCCCGGCTGACCGCCGCGGCGGGCGTCCAGACGGACGCGGAAGGGGACCTCGCCGCCCTCGCCGCCCAGGTGGTCACCGCCCGCACGGCACCCCCGGTCGACGTGCCGACGGGCTCCCTGGCGGCCACCCCGCCCCGCTGGCCGGACCCCACCGCCCGGGCGACCCTGGCCCGCAACCTCCCGCCGCGGCCCGCCGCGACGAACACGACGGACGAGGACGCCACTCACGTACCGCCGCCGCCCCCGCCGCCCCCGTTCGGGGACGGAGAGACCCCCGTCGTCCCCCTCCCGCTCACCTCCGACGGCGACGGCACCATCCCGCCAGCGCTCGGCGACACCAACGCCACGTTCACCGGGCTGCCGACGTCGACACCCGCCCTGATCCCGCCACTCACCGACCAGGACCCGTCCGCCGTGCCCCCGCCCGGCGACGAGGACACGCCACCGCTCATCCCGCCGCTCACCGACAAGGACGCCTCGACATTCGTCCCGCTATTCGGCGAGACGAGCACGTCCACGCCCACCCTGATCCAGCCGCCCGGCGACAAGGACACGCTCGCCCCGCCCCCGCCACCCGGCGACAAGAACGCGTCACCGCTCATCCCGCCGCCCAGCGGCAAGGACGCGTCCGCCCCCGTCCTGCCGCCCAGCGGCAAGGACACACCCGCACCCACCTCGCCCCTCAGCGCCAAGAAGCCGTCCTCGTTCATCCCGCAGTTCCTGGCCTCCACCAAAAACAAGACCACCCCCAGCAAGGTCACCTCCCCCGGGACGAAGGCGCAGCCCAAGTCGAGTGGTGGTCAAGGTGTTCCGTCGAGTTCGGGGGGCGGGGGCGTCGGACCGCGCCCGCCCGCGCGGGGGAAGCTGGTGGGGTCCCGGGGGAACGGGGAGTGTCTGCTGTACTCGGTGCTCGCCGCCGATCCGGTGTACATCCGGAACAGGCTCGGTCTCCCGCCGCAGGATCGCATCCACAGGTGGCTCAGCCTTCCCGGCAACGTCCGGAAGGAGCTGCGGGAAGCCGCGAACAGGAAGAAGCGTCCGCGGGCGGAGGAGGCGATACAGCAGATGCGGGGGCTGGTCGCGAGGTACCTCAACGAGCAGACGACGGCCGGGACCCTGCCCCTTGAGGTGATCGGCCAGTTCCGCGGGCACCGTGTCCAGGCCTTCGCCGACAGCCTGGAGTCGATGGACCGGCCGGAGATCGAAGCCCTGCTGCGCCAGCACGGCGTCGACGAGGTGACGGTCCCGCAGATCTTCGAGGACCGTGAACTCCGCGATCTTTACCGTGACGCGCTGGACGAACAGCACGCGGCGGACAACGGGCCGCCGTCGGAGTTGGCCGACGTCGCCGACGCCGCGCCCACCGCCATCCTCGCCTACCTCCGCGACCACAACCGGCTGCCCGCCGTGACGGACCTGACCGACGATCAGCAACGCGCCCTGCTGGCCGCCGTGTACGCGGACAGCACCATTCAGTTCACCAGCGAGGAACTGGCCTGGGTGCTGGACGCCGTGGAGAACTGGGACGACCGCTGGGAGGCCATCGGCGGCGAGGTGTTCCTGCCGCTGGTCGCCCACGCGCTCGGCGTCGCGATCGACGTGGCCCGGCAGGATCCGATCCGGGGGAACCGGGTGGCGGAAACCATCGGCCCACGGAACGCGACCCGGGCCTTCGAGGTCTACTACAACGGCCGTACGCACTACGACGCCAGCACCGCGTCGCCCCGGACCATCGTCCCCGACCGCGTGACCCCGGACGGCTCGTTCGCCGCCACGCTGCTCAACGCGCTGCCGGCGAACACGTCCCAGGGAACCGGCGCGGCGGACCGGCTGACGGCCCTCGACAGCACCGAAGGTCTGCCCGACTGGATGCGTGCGCGCCTGGCGGAGCTGGGCTCGGACGGGATCCCGCCGGGGGCCAGGTTGCCGGCCGCCCAAAGCACGCTGACGCCGGCGGAAATCCGCTCGCTGGGCATCGAGGTGACGCCGAGCATGGAGGCGGAGGCCGCGCTGCTCGGCGGACAGCTGCCAGTGTCGCTCGACCCGGTTCAGCGGCTCCAACTCCTCCTGAACCAGCCGGACTCGGCGGACTCGGCGGACTACGTCGCCACGGTGGCCGCACTGGTGGCGCATGCCATCCGCCGGGATATCGTGATCGTCGGCCCGGGTACCACCGAACGCCGGTACGGTTCCTTCCCCGGCGAAGCGATCCGCGTCAGGTTCGACGGCGTGGGGAACTCAGCGCCCGTTCAGCACACGACGGCGGACTGAGACATGACCTGTACATCTCCACTGCAACCGCCGTACCCCCGGCCCCCGTCGTACCCAGTGCCCCGCCACTCGGTACCCCAGTTCCCGGTGGGCCCTGCCCCCCACTGCCACTCCGCCTGGAGGACGTCATGACCGCCGCACAGAACGCCCCCCAAGGGCAGTCCGCAGCCGCCGAGCCGGATCCCGGTGCCACCGTGCCCGCACCGGATCCGACCGCAACAGCGGTCGCCGCCACGGCAGTTGCCCCACCCGTGTCCGAGCCCGGGTCGGCCCCGGCCCCGGATGCCGGACTGGACCCGGAGTCCCTGCCCGACCCCGAGTCCCTGCCGGAGTCGGAGTCGGAGTCCCAGCCGGGCGCCGCCACCGCCACCGCCGAAGCCGAGGGTGAGACCCCGGCCGGAGCCGGTGCGGCGGGTGCCGCTGCCGTGCCCGACGTGGTCACCGTCGGCGACGACTCCGACGGCGGCAGCGCCGCCACCGCGCAGGACGGCCACCCCGGCCGCCCGTCCCGGGCCATCCTGGCCGCCGCGGCCATCGCGGGCGCGCTCCTGGTGTCGGTGCCGTTCCTGATCAACGCCGGCAACAACGACGACTCCACGGTCCGTACGGCCGGTTCGGGCAGCACGGCCGACACGGTGCTGGGCGACTCGCTCGACGGGGTGGCCCCGGGCTCCTTCGAATCGGCCGAACCGAAGCCGAACTCCGGCAAGGCGACGCCGTCGACGAAGGCATCGAAGGGCCCCGCGAACACCGGCAAGGTCGCGGCGGGCGGCGCGGCCCCGGGTGCCGGTGCGGCCGGGAACAGCGGCAGCAGTGGAAGCAAGGGCCAGAGCACGGGCTCCGGCAGCGGCTCCAACTCGTCGAAGAACTCCTCCGGTTCGAAGAGCAGCACGGGCTCCGGCTCCAAGAGCACGACCAGCGGCAGCAGTTCGGGCAACAGCGGCACCACCAGCAGCGGCACCAAGACGACGACCCCGGCCGTCATCCCCGGAGTGCTCATCTACAGTCACGCCTCCGGCAAGTGCATCGACATCGTCGGCGACAAGGCCAAGGACGGTGCCGCGCTGGAGATCTCGACGTGCAACGGCAAGGCCCAGCAGAAGTGGGTGTTCAAGTCCGACGGCACCGTGCGGGCCATGGGCATGTGCATGGACGTCGCCTGGGGCTCCACGGCGAACGGCGCGGCCATCCAGCTGGCCAAGTGCAGCGGCAACCCGGCCCAGAAGTTCATCCTCGCCACGCCCCGCGACCTGGTGAATCCGCAGGCCAACAAGTGCGTCGACGTCAAGGACAAGAAGACCGCCAACGGCACCCGGCTCCAGCTGTGGACGTGCAGCGGCACGGACAACCAGAAATGGAGCACCCGCTGACCTGAAATGCCGTTCCTCGCTGTGCGTGGGCGGCATTTCGCTGTGTGTGGGCGATATCTCGTCCGTCCGGGCGGTCGATGAAGATCACCAGGTCAGGGCGCCGGCCATGGCTCCGGCGCCCCCGGCACATCCCCCTTGCGGCTCTCTCACCTGGCTCGCGGACTAGTACGAGCCTAGGCTCGTACTAAAATTTCCGGCTTGTTACGGAACGGAGCTGGAGCCGGACAACCCCAGGCAGACCTGCGGGCCCCCGCCAGCGCCCCGGAATGTCTCCGGGAACGAGACGCGAGGACTGATGGCAGCCATACACGAGAGCAGTGCTCTCGGTCTGCTCGACGAAGAGATCCGCGAGCGGTTCGGCGACACGGCACGTTTCTCCGCGGGGCCCGCCGCCTCGCCGCGCACGCTCGTCGACATCTTCGACGCCACCGTACGTTCGTACCCGAACGAGCCCGCTCTCGACGACGGCACCACCTCGCTCACCTACCGCGCCCTGGCCGTCGAGGTCGAGACCGTACGCCGCCGGCTGAGCGCCGCGGGTGTCGGGCTCGGGGACCGCGTCGGGGTCCGGGTGCCGTCCGGCACCAATGAGCTGTACGTCGCCATCCTGGCCGTACTGGCCGCCGGTGCCGCCTACGTTCCCGTGGACGCCGAGGACCCGGACGAGCGCGCCGAGCTGGTGTTCGGCGAGGCCGACGTACGGGCCGTCGTCGGGGCCGGGTACGAGATCACCGTCCCCGGGGCCCGCAGCGAGCTGCCCGCGCACCGGCCCGGCATCGAGCACGACGCCTGGATCATCTTCACCTCCGGCTCCACCGGCAAGCCCAAGGGCGTCGCCGTCAGCCATCGCAGCGCCGCCGCCTTCGTGGACGCCGAGGCCGCGCTTTTCCTCACCGACGATCCCGTGGGACCCGGTGACCGGGTCATGGCGGGCCTCTCCGTGGCCTTCGACGCCTCCTGCGAGGAGATGTGGCTGGCCTGGCGCTACGGGGCCTGCCTGGTGCCCGTACCGCGCTCCCAGGTCCGTAGCGGGGCCGATCTGGGGCCCTGGCTGGTCGAGCAGGAGATCTCCGTCGTCTCGACCGTGCCCACACTGGCCGCGCTGTGGGAGCCCGAGACCCTCAACGACGTACGGCTGCTGATCTTCGGCGGGGAGGCGTGCCCGCCCGAGCTGGTGCAGCGGCTGGTGACGGAGGGGCGCGAGGTGTGGAACACCTACGGGCCCACCGAGGCCACCGTCGTCGCCTGCGCCTCCCTGATGACCGGCGAGGAGCCGATCCGGATCGGGCTGCCGCTGAACGGCTGGGAGCTGGCCGTCGTCGACGAGGCCGGGGAGCCGGTCGCCATGGGCGCCAGTGGGCAACTCGTGATCGGTGGGGTCGGGCTCGCCCGCTACCTCGACGCCGAGAAGGACGTCGAGAAGTACGCACCCCTCGAATCCCTCGGCTGGGAGCGGGCCTATCGCAGCGGTGACCTCGTCAAGGCCGAGCCCGAGGGGCTGATCTTCCTCGGCCGGGCCGACGAGCAGATCAAGCTCGGCGGACGCCGGATCGAGCTGGGCGAGGTCGACTCCGCGCTCCAGGCGCTGCCCGGTGTCGCCGGTGCCGCAGCCGCCGTACGGACCGCCCGCAGCGGCAACCAGCTGCTCGTCGGCTATGTCGTGACGCAGGACGGCTGGGACCACGCCGCCGCCGTCGAGCGGCTGCGCGCCGAGCTGCCCGCCGCCCTGGTGCCGCTGCTGGCGCCCGTCGACGACCTGCCGACGCGTACGTCCGGCAAGGTCGACCGGAACGCCCTGCCGTGGCCGCTGGAGGGGTTCGAGACCGGGCCCGCAGCCCAGCTGTACGGCACCGAGGCCTGGCTCGCCGAGCAGTGGGCCGAGGTCCTCGGCATCCCGGTCGGCAGCGCGGACGACGACTTCTTCGCGATCGGCGGCAGCAGCCTCGCCGCCGCCCTGCTGACCACGAAACTGCGGACCCGCTACGCCAGCGCGGCCGTCCTCGACATCTACCAGCAGCCCGTGCTGCGCGCGCTCGCCCGGCATCTGGAGGAGTCCGCGCAGGACGACACCAGCGGACGGATCATCGCGCCGGTTCCGCTGCGCGCCAAGGCCCTCCAGCTGCTCCTCCTCATCCCCCTGTTCACGCTGCTCGGGCTCCGGTGGGCGGTCGCGCTGGCCGCCGCCGGGAACGTCCTGCACTGGTTCGGTGCCTATCCGTGGGCGCCGTCCACGTCGTGGTGGGCGGTGGCGGCCGGGGCGGTCGTGTTCTTCTCGCCGCCCGGGCGGCTCGCCCTCGCGGCCGGTGGGGCGCGGCTGCTGCTGAAGGGCGTCAAGCCGGGCCGCTATCCGCGCGGTGGCAGCGTGCACCTGCGCCTCTGGACGGCCGAGCGGCTCGCCGAGTTCAGCGGGGCGACCTCGCTGACCGGGGCCTGGCTGGAGCGGTACGCGCGTGCGCTGGGCGGCAAGGTCGGGGCGGACGTCGATCTGCACTCGCTGCCGCCGGTCACCGGCATGCTCAAGCTGGGGCGCGGGGCGGCCGTCGAGTCCGAGGTGGACCTTTCCGGCCACTGGCTGGACGGGGACCGACTGGAGATCGGGCAGGTCAAGGTGGGCGCCGGCGCTGTCGTCGGGACGCGCAGCCTGCTCTTCCCGGGGGCGCGGGTCGGCAAGCGGGCCGAGGTGGCGCCGGGTTCGGCGGTCGCCGGGACCGTGCCGACCGGACAGCGCTGGGCCGGTGCACCGGCCGTCAAGCTGGGCAAGGCCAAGCGGAACTGGCCGAAGGAGCGTCCGCAGCGCGGGCGCGCCTGGCGGGCCATGTACGGCATCACCGGGTTCGCGCTGAGCGCCCTGCCGGTGATGGCGGGTGCGGTCGCGCTGCTGGTCACTAGCCTGTTCGTCGACCCGAGCGCCGGGCTGGGCGGCGCCCTGCGGGGCGTCGGCCTCGCGCTGGTACCGGCCACGCTGGCCTTCGGTCTGGCGTACGCGCTGGTGCTGCTGATCGCCGTACGGCTGCTGAGTCTGGGCCTGCGCGAGGGTACGCATCCCACGCACAGCCGGATCGGCTGGCAGGCCTGGACGGTCACCCAGCTGATGGACCGCTCCCGCGAGACGCTGTTCCCTCTGTACGCCGGGCTGATCACGCCGGTGTGGCTGCGGCTGCTCGGTATGCGGATCGGGCGCGGCGCCGAGGTGTCGACCGTGCTGGCGCTGCCGAGCCTGACGACCGTCGGCGAAGGCGCCTTCCTGGCCGACGACACCCTGACCGCCCCGTACGAGCTGGGCGGTGGCTGGCTGCGGATCGGGCGGGCCGAGATCGGGCGGCGGGCCTTCCTCGGCAACTCCGGGATGACCGCGCCGGGCCGCTCCGTTCCCGACGGCGGGCTGGTCGGGGTCCTCTCGGCCACCCCGAAGAAGGCCAAGAAGGGCAGCTCGTACCTGGGTCTGCCCCCGATGAAGCTGCCCCGGGCGGCGAGCGGCGGCGATCAGAGCCGTACGTACGACCCGCCCGCGCGTCTGCTGTGGGCGCGGGCGCTGGTGGAGCTGTTCCGGATCGTGCCGGTGTTCTGCTCGGCCGGGCTGGCCGTGCTGACGGTCGCCGCGTTCAGTGTGCTGGGGGGCTGGTTCTGGCTGGTGGGCGGGCTGGTGCTGCTCGGGGTCGGCGCGCTCGCCTGTGTGCTGTCCATCGTCGCCAAGTGGGTGCTCGTGGGGCGTCACCGCGCCGGTGAGCATCCGCTGTGGAGCGGTTTCGTGTGGCGCAACGAGCTGGCGGACACCTTCGTCGAGGTCGTCGCCGTGCCGTGGCTCGTGGGTTCCGTGCCGGGTACGCCGGTCATGTCGGCGTGGCTGCGGGGGCTCGGCGCGCACATCGGGAAGGGGGTCTGGGTGGAGAGCTACTGGCTGCCCGAGACCGACCTGGTGACCATCGAGGACGCGGCGACCGTGAACCGGGGATGCGTGCTCCAGACGCACCTCTTCCACGACCGGATCTTGCGGACGGATACTGTGGTCCTCCGTGAGGGCGCGACGCTGGGTCCTGGCGGGATCGTCCTGCCCGGTTCCACGGTCGGCGCCCGGTCCACTCTGGGTCCCGCGTCGTTGGTCATGGCGGCGGAGTCCGTTCCCGACGACACCCGCTGGCTGGGCAACCCGATCGAGTCATGGCGTTCCTGAAGGCGGTGGGCGCGGCTCGTCCGGGTACCGGGGCAGGAGAGGGTGCGTCTCCGGCATCACGTACGAGCACAGCGCAGGGAGCAGACTCAGCAGTGAGCGTTCAGCAGACGGTGGGTTCGGACCCGTACTTCCCGGCCAACGGTGACGCCCGTTACCGGGTGCACCGGTACGAGCTCGCGCTGGACTACCGCCCCGGCCCGAACCGGCTGGCGGGCACGGCCCGTATCAACGCCATAGCGGGCCGGTCCCCGCTTGCCGAATTCCAGCTCAACCTGGGCGACTTCAAGATCGGCCGGGTACGGGTGGACGGCAAGGCGGCGCACTACACGCACCGGGGCGGCCGGCTGCGCATCCGTCCCGCGAAGCCTCTGCGGGTGGGCGCCGCGTTCACCGTCGAGGTGCACTGGGCGGGCAATCCCAAGCCGGTCAGCAGTCCCTGGGGCGGGCTCGGCTGGGAGGAGCTGGAGGACGGGGCGCTGGTGGCGAGCCAGCCGATCGGGGCGCCGTCCTGGTACCCGTGCAACGACCGGCCCGCCGACAAGGCGTCCTACCAGATCTCCATCACGACGCCGTCCGCGTACTCGGTGGTGGCCGGTGGGCGGCTGCTGACGAGGACGACGAAGGCGTCGACGACCACGTGGGTGTACGAGCAGTCCGCGCCGACGTCGAGCTATCTGGTCGGGCTGTCGATCGGGAAGTACCAGACCGTGCTGCTCGGTGACCCGGGGCTGGGTGGCGTACCCCAACACGGGCACATTCCGGCCGAGTTGCTCACCGAGTTCTCCCGGGACTTCGCCCGGCAGCCCGCCATGATGGAGCTGTTCCAGGAGCTGTTCGGGCCTTATCCGTTCGGTGAGTACGCGGTCGTGGTGACCGAGGAGGAACTCGATGTGCCCGTCGAGGCACAGGGGTTGTCGCTGTTCGGCGCCAACCATGTGGACGGGGCGCGGAGTTCGGAACGGCTCGTCGCGCACGAGCTGGCCCATCAGTGGTTCGGGAACAGCGTGTCCATCGCGGACTGGCGGCACATCTGGCTGAACGAGGGGTTCGCCAAGTACGCGGAGTGGTTGTGGTCGGAGCGGTCGGGCGGGCGCAGTGCGCAGCAACACGCCGCGGTCGCGCATCGGTTGCTGTCCGGGCGGCCACAGGATCTGCGACTCGCCGATCCTGGGCGGAAGTTGATGTTCGACGACCGGTTGTATCAGCGGGGTGGGCTCACTGTGCACGCGGTGCGGTGTGCGCTGGGGGACGAGGTGTTCTTCCGGATGCTGCGGGGGTGGGCTGGGCTGCATCGGGGTGGGTCGGTGAGTACGGGTACGTTCACGGCTTATGTGGCTCGGTTTGCTGCGGAGCCGTTGGATGAGTTGTTCACTGCGTGGCTTTATGAGGGGGCGTTGCCGGCGTTGCCGACTGCGCCGCCTTCTTCGTCGCCGGTGGTGGAAGGGCCGCGGGTGCCTGCGCGGCCCTCCTATCCGCCGTCTACTGCTTAGTGGTTGTCTGCGGGTGCGCTGTGGCTGGTCGCGCAGTTCCCCGCGCCCCTATGGGGCGCGTCTCAGCTGGCTGGGACTTTTAGTTTGTCCCAGCTGGTCTTTCCGGGGATTCCGTCCGCGTCCTTGCCTTTGAAGTTCAGTTTCTGTTGCCAGGCCGCGTAGGACTTGCGGTCGGACTCTGTCCATTCCGGGCTGGGGCCGGATTCGTAACGGCCGCAGCCCTCTGCCACCAGGCGGTGGCCCATTGCCGTGATCACCGGGGACTTCTGCCCGACATGGAAGAAGCCAGCGCCCGGGAACGGCACGTACGTCGGCTTGGGGGGTGTGGGCTGAGGGGTGTCCTTGCCGCCTCCTCCCCCTGCCAGGCGTTCGCGGATGCGTGTTCGCATGCTGTCCATCGTGAAGCCTCGTGGGTCCACCTTGCCGGGCTGCCATTCCTTGTGGCCTATGACCGAGCGTTCGGTCCAGCCGTGGTGGCGGCAGATCGCGGCGGAGACCTTTTCGATGGCCTCCTTCTGCGCCTCGGGCCAGGGGTCCGTGCCGTTGCCGAGGTTGATGCACTCGAAGCCGTAGAAGTGGCGGTTGCCGTCGGTGTCGGCCTCGTTGTCGACGGGGAGTTTCGACTCGTTGATCACGGCGCGCAGGACGTCGTTGTCGCCGAGGCCCGCGTGGTTGGCGCGGCCGTTGCCGACCAGGTGGATGTGGCCCTCTTTGTCGATGACACCGTGGCAGAGAGGGCCGGGCAGGCTGGTGTAGCCGTCGTAGCAGAGGGCCACGGAACCGCTCGTACCCGAGGTGACGGTGTGGTGGATCATCACGCCGTTCACCGGGCCCCACGGGCCCTTCGAATTGCGGTTGTGGGTACGCCAGTTGCGGACCTCGTGGACCGTCAGGCCCTCCGCACGCAGGAGTTCCAGCAGCTTGGACGCGCTCAGCGGATTCGCCATTACTTGTCTCCGTCCACGGCCGCCTCCGCTTCCGCGGTGGTCTGGGATCGCCCATGGGAGGGGTCGGCGTCCGCCGACTGTTCCTCCCTGCGGGCCTGGGCCTCCGTCGCGAGGGCCGCCTCGTCGGCCGCCGGGACGCTGCTCGCCGCCCAGCCGAACGCGCGGCGCAGGTCCACGGTGCTGCCCTCGCCCTTGACCAGGGCCAGCGGGGCGAAGGAGCGGAGGATGCCGCCGGGCGCCTGGAGGAGGGGGCGGCGGGCCTGGTCGACCGGCCATTCGACGCTGCCGGTGGCGGTGCGGGCGGGGATCAGCCAGTGATCGCCGGTCGTATAGGCGGCGCCCTTCGCGAAGTAGACCTCGACGCCGTCTTCCAGAGGCAGCCACTCCCCCTCCGTGACCGGGACGGCTCCGTTGCGCAGTGCTGTCGTACGGCCCTTGCGCTTCGGGCCCTCGTGGTGGTCCCAGCGGCGGAGGAAGGGGTTCAAGTGGGGCAGGCGGCCCACGCCCGGCTCCGGCTCGGCGGAGAGGCGGACTCGGCGGCCGGGGAGGTCCAGTTCCTCGACTCGGAGGAGGAGCAGGGGTTCGAGGCGGGAGGCGTACGCCGTGTCGGTGAACTCGACGCGGTCGCCGACGTCCAGGTCGAGCTTGTCGTCGTAGCCGAGGGACGCCAACTGGACCCACGTACCGTCGAGTTCGTCGACCGGGAAGACGACCGAGCCGTTCTCGCGGGACCACTTGAAGGTGGCGTCCTTGGCTTCGCCCGCGTCGTGGATCTCGACGCGGTAGAGCTGGTTCTCGGGGCCCCGGTAGCGGGCGTCGGGCTTGACGAGGCAGGGGTCCTCGTCGGCGTGGTCGGGACGTTCGCTGCGGGCGGCGAGGCGGGCCGTGGGGGTGGACTGCTTCAGGGCCCAGCGGTCGAAGGCGGCGCTCACCACCTCCTTGGACGGCTCGGGCTCCTCGATCTCCAGCGCGGCCAGCGACAGCGGCAGCACCTGCCAGACGACCTTCACGCGGGCGGCGGTGTCGGGCAGGGCCGCGCCGAGGGCGACCTCACGCAGCGCCGGTTCCTCGGCGGCCGTCACCGAGCGCTCCCACACCTTGAGGTAGACGAGGAACGGTGACTGGGCGGGCGAGGGCAGCCGGTCGGCGGGCTTCTCCGGGTCGCGGAAGCCGTCGGGCTGGTCCCAGTAGGTCCAGTACGCGGGCGGCTGGGCGGTGTCCGGCTCCTGGGCCTGTGCGTCCTGGGCGTCCTCGTCGTCCGCCGGTACGGGGGTGCCGGGGGCCGGGCGGTTCGCGTCGAGGAGGATGCCGTCGACGTAGTACCGGCCGCCGTGGATGTACAGGGTGTCGATGTCGTGCCTGCCGCCCACGTACTCGACCCGGAAGCCGGCCGAGCCGCGCGGGCCGCCGTGCGGTCCGATCAGGTCGGCGGCGAGGGTACGGGCCTGGTGGAGCTGGATCGCGGCCTGTTCGTTGGCGTCGGCGTCGAGCTGGACGCGGCCCTGCTGGGCGATGACCGCGGAGTAGTGGCGGTCGGGGCGGAAGGTGAGTCGGGAGAGATCGGCGTGCATGAAGGGGGTCCCCCAGGGTCGGAAGTGTGCGGGTTCGCAGGGTCGTTGGCAGGCGCTTCGTATGGGCTCTGGTTCGCTCAGGTCACGAAGAAGATGCCCGCGTCCGTTCCGGCGGGCGTGTACTCCGCGAGTCGCGCCCGTAGTCCGTCCTCGCGCTGCGGGCGGTACAGGTCGTGGAAGGTGCCCAGTTCGGCGCCGTCGTCCGCGCCGCGCCGGATCTCCTCGGCCGACCGGTCGGCCAACTGCCCGTACCAGGGCGTCCCGTAGCGCTGCGACGCGAACAACGGCCGTACGCGGGACGCCTGTTCGGGCCCGGCCAGGTCCGGCTGGCAGCGGTGGCGGCGGGGCGTACGGGACCCGGTGGGGACGTACGAGTAGCGCAGGCAGCCGATGCCGCGCCGGGCCACGTGCAGTCGGCCGGTGAAGATCGAGTTCTCGGCGATGCGTACCGCGTGGGTGTGGATCTCGCCGATGACGGTGGTGCGGTGGAGGTGCAGGACGGCGTGGGCGTGGCGGCAGTCGGGGGCGGAGAGGGCCTCGCGGTCGTCGCCGGTGGCGTCCAGGACGCTGTCGCGGAGGTGGATGTCGAGGGGTTCCTCGCTGACCTCGTCGCCGATGACCTCGATGGTGCCGAGGATGCTGTGCTCGATCTGGAGGCAGGCGGTGGTGCGTTCGAGGACGATGCTCGGTTCGTCGGGCGAGTGCGGGTCGCACTCCGGCTCCAGCGACCAGCCGGGGACGAGCGTGGAGTGCCGTAGGACGACCGCGCCCATCGGGCCGGTGACGTTGATGCCGCGGCCGGCGACGAGGAGTCCGTCGAGGGTGATCCGGGGGCGCTCGTGCGGGGCGCAGTCGTCCGCCACGGCACGGATGTTGAGGGCGTCGGGGCGGTTGCTGTACCAGTCGAGGAGCCGGATCACCGGGCGGGTGCCTTCGGCTGCGCGGAGTTCGAGGCGGTCGCCGGGGTCGAGGTCGAAGTCCAACTGCTCCTGGTAGGCGCCGCTGTGGGTGATCTCGATGATGCCTTCGGGGCCGGTGCGATCCGCCCGGCGGTCCTGCTGCCAGGCGCGGTAGGCGTCCATGATCTGGCGGTACGGCTGTCCCGGGCCGACCCGGTAGAAGACCGCGTCGGGACGGTCCTCGCGGTCGGCGCGCTCGTACTCGCCGCCGCCCATGTCGGCGCCGAACGCGTAGTGGTGGTCCACCCAGACGCCCTGCCGGGGTGCCGAGCGGGCGCCGAACGCGATCCGGCCCAGCTCGGGGTCGACGGCGACCTGGCCGCGCCTGGGGCGGTAGCGCCAGTCGGAGAGGTCGGTGACCACGATGTCGGACGGGGGTACGGGCTTGTCCTCGCCGTCGCGCCGGATCACGAAGCTCTTGCCGGGGCCGTAGTAGTCGGCGAGGCGGTCGTGGAGCAGGCGGCGGGTGATGAAGGCGGGCACGTTGTCGACGGCGGCGAGGTGCGTGGGCGAGGGCTCCGGGACGGGCTTGGTGACCAGGGGGCTGTCGTTGCCGAGGATCGAGAAGGTGTAGAGGTTGCGGGCACGGTCGACGCAGTACGCCGGGGAGCGGGTCAGCGAGTACGCCTTGAGCCGCCAGACGAAGAGCCCGACTCCGGCCGGGGTCCAACCGCCCTGCCTGCGCCGGGAGTTGGCACTGCGGACGTCGACCGTACGGGCCGCCGTGTCGAAGGCGCCGCCGGCGAGGGCGAGCGCGGAGCTGTCCCGGAGGTCGAGGAGGCGGCCCCTGCCCGTGTCCCGGTGGAGCTTCACCGGCTGGCTGTGGGCGACCAGGCGCGACAGCTCGACAGCACGCGCGGGCCAGTCGGCGACCTGCTCGGAGATCTCCTCCAGGAGGTGCAGGGTGCCCTTGCGGCGGCGGTTGGCGACGGTGGCCGCCACATCGGCGCGCGGGGCGATGGCCTCGGCGAGCGCGGCCCGGCCGCCGTCGTGCAGCCCTGTGGTGAGGACGCGTTCGTAGCCGGGGAGGGTGCGGTAGCCGACCAGGTCGCCGAGGTAGGGCAGCACCCAGGGGGCCGCCGTCTCGACGAACAGGTCCTCGTAGCCCTGCTCGACTCCGTCGCGAACGCGGTCGAGTTGCTCGGCGATCACCGCGAGCAGCGCGCGCAGCGGTTCGCCCTCCTCGGCGTCACGCAGGAGATGCCAGCGGGGCAGGAGGGCGGCGAGGCCGTCGGGCTCGCGGGCGGTCCCCTGGGCTGCGGTCTCGAACTGGACGTCAGGAGACATCACTTGACCTCCGTGAGTATCAGGGTGTCGGCCGCTCGCGGGGACAGCAGGGCGAGCTGGGCGGGGCGGATGCCGCGGAAGACGTACACTGTCCGGCCTTTGGCGAGGCGCCGGGTGTCGGTGATGTCGGGGTTGAGGCGCAGGAGTTCGGCGAGCGGGACACCGTAGCGGGCGCAGACCGCCGACAGCGTCTCGCCGTCCGCGTTCCGTACCGTGTGGGTCTGCTCGTCGTACGTCGCCGGGTACGCCGGCACCGAGGCCTTCGGCGTGCCCGGGTGGGCGAGCAGCTCGGTGAGCTGGTCCGGGGTGGCGGAGGCGGGGACGCCGGTGAAGACGTCCACGTCGATGTAGTCGACGCCGGGCACGGTGTGGGCCGTGGCGAGGACCTCGGAGAGACGGGCCGGGCGGCCCAACTCCCGCCCCTCGAAGCCGAGTCGGCGGAGCAGGGCCTGGCGCAGACGTGGTTCGACCAGCTCCCAGGCGTAGTCCGGGGCGACCTTGACCCTGGCCGCGACGAGGAGCAGGACGAGTTCGCGGACGTCGACACGGACGGGGAGGTTCGGGTCGCCGTACTCGGTGAGGGCACCGCGCAGCGCACGCAAAATATCCGAGTCGTCAGCGATCGGGACGTCGTCCGTGCCCGCGACCGTGACATGCAGCAACCGCCGCCGCCCGTCGAAGAGTTCACGTGCGACGGCCCGGCCGATGCCGGCGCGGGAGCGGGCGAAGTCCTCGTAGTCGGTGTCGGACACCAGGCGGTCCAGGGCCGACACGGCGAGCGGGATCGTACGGCGGGTCAGGCCGGGCCCGTCCGCGTCCGAACCGCCGGTCGCCGGGCGGGGGTTGGTGACCCGGCTGACGCCGAGCGGCCGGGTGAGGGGCTGGGTGATCCGGTCGGCGGCGGTGTTGGCGGCCTTGCCGGTGCCGAAGCGGTAGCGGGCGCGGACGTTCTCGTGGCCGCTGGGCAGCCGGGCGCCGTTGACTCCGTCGCCGAAGGTCACCGTCGTACGGCCGTCGGAGGTGGTGCCGGTGATGTAGACGCGGTCGCGCGGGCCGCGTCCGGCGAGGCTGTCGACCTCGTGCCAGCGCAGCCCGTCGACGCGGATCTCCAACACCGCTGTGGCGCCGAGGGGGTTGTCGTCGGCGAGCCAGGTGAGCGGGGACTGCCAGAGCGCGAAGGTCTGGTTGACGCGGTCCGAGTCGCCGCCGCCGATGGCCTCGTCGCGGCCCTCGCCGTGCGTCGCCTCGACGACGTTGCCGAGGATACGGACGGTCCCTCGGTGGTAGCGGTGGGCGAGGTCGGCGGTCAGGACGAGCCGCGTGTGGACGTGGTCGCCGGGGAGTTGGGGATCGACGGCCGGATCGGCGGCGGCGAGGGTGACGACCTCGGTGGCCTGGACGCCGGCCGTGCCGGGGATGTCGGTGCGTTCGCCGGTGACGATCAGGGTCCGGCCGGGGCGCAACCCGTCGTACAGGTCGGCGAGTTCGATCTCGTTGCCGTGCACGTCCTCGCCGAGCGGTTCGTCGGCGAGGCGGAGGGGTTTGCCGTCCGCGTGCACGGTGGTGTCGCGGATGTGCGAGAGCAGCACGTCGAACTCGTCCAACCAGGGGTCGGCGAGGGTGAGTTCGGTGCCCCGGCCGGCGATGCCGTAGTTGGTGTAGACGGCCGTACGGGCGGCGACCACCTGTGTGGTGACGAAGGCGAGCTTCGGGTCGCCGGGGATGCCGCCCTCAACTCCCTTGGCGGGGCGCTGGATCGCGACCCAGCTGCCGACGGTGATGCCGGTGTGGACGGTGTCGAGCTGGAGGACGGTGCGGTTGACGGCCTGCGGCTTGCTCGCGATGACCACCTCCACATTGGGCTCGGCTGCGCCCGGCGTGTAGCGCAGGCTCACCTCGTACTCGCCGTGGGTGAACTGTTCGGGGACGCCCGGCCGCAGGGCGATCTCGTGCGCGGCACCGTTCTCGATCCGGACGTGCACCAGGCCCTCGTCGTCGGGCCGCGACACGGACACCGTGCGCTCCGGCAGTCCCGAGTGCAGCCGGGCGGTGACCCCTGGCCCCTGGGGGTCCGGGGGGTCGGCGGCGCGTCGGCCTGACCTGCCCGGGTCGCGCTCCTGGCCCGCGCGCACGGACAGTTCGACCTGCCCCACGCCCAGCGGGAACGTGACGAACTGCGGCACGGGCAGGTTCTCGGCCCGCTGGTCGGAGCTGCTCCCCTCGACGTACTGGAACTCGGCCCTGACCGGAACCTTGCCCGAAGTGTCGTAGACGACCCGCATGCTGGTGAGCGCGGCCCCCGTGAGCGGCCAGTCGGCACTGCGGATGACCCGGCCCCGGTCGTCCTGGACCGGCTTGAGCGGGGCGGTGGAGCCGAAGGGAGCCGTGGTGACACGCAACGCGAGCAGTTCGCGCAGGAACTGCGGGGTGGCGGGGGCGGCGGCGGTACGCCAGGCCGGGTAGAGGCTGCCGAGACCCGGGTTGAGCGCGGAGAGAAGCCGAGCGGTGTCGGGCTGCCGGGTGCGGGGTCCGGGGGCAACGGCTGGGGTTTGGGCCCGCAGGGCGGGCAGAACAGCGGCCAGCGCCTGAAAAGCGGCGGCACGGGAGGCGCCCTGAAGGGGCGCGGGGAACTGCGCGACCAGCCCCCGCGGCGCGAAAGCCGCCCGACCACCTACCGCGGCACCCCCTTCCGCGCTCTGGGCCGGTGCCAACTCAAGCGCACGCTCACCAAGTTCGCCCAGCACCGCCTCCAACTGCTCGAACCACGCCGACACATCCTCGTACGGCGTGGCCAACACCTGCGCCTCACCAAGCCGCGCAACAGGCTCAACAAGCCGACCCGCAAGCTGCTCCGGAGACTTCACCCCGTCCAGGTCGCTGCGCAACGGGCCAAGAACCTGATCGTCGAAGTCCTCGATCAACCGACTCACCGGGCGCGGATTGGGCACCTCCGGAGTCGGCGGCTCATCACCCGGCTCCCCCGGTGTCGCAGGCTCCGCGACCCACACGCGGACCTCGTCCACCAGCTCCTTCAGCGTGCGCGGAGCCGACTGCGGCAGAGAGATCGCCGTGATGTCGTCGTCCCGATCGACGCGCGCGTCGGCAACGGGCAGCAACTTCCGCTCACCGCCCGCCCGTTCCCCGAAGACGAAGAGCAACTGGTCGCCGGACTGGAGGGAGTTCGCGGTGCCCTCGACGAAGAGTGCGGAGCGGGTCTCCAGGTCCTCGGGGGTGAGGAGGGAGGGCCGCCGACGGCGGACCTTCAGCTCGTTCCAGTCCCAGCGGGCCGTCAGGTCGCGGCTCGTCTCGAAGGTCTGCGACTGCTCGTCGGCGGACGCCGGCACGCTGTTGCTGCGCGCCCCACGCGGGATCAGCACGGGCAACGTCTCGGCGCGCGGGTCTCGTTCGAGGGTGTACGCGAGATGCGTGGCGGCGGCGACTCCGGGGCGCGGCCGGTGTCCGACGAGCCGCCCGAGCAGGACGAGCGAGCGGTGCTCGTTGGCCGTACGGACGTAGGCCTCGTCGGCGACCCGCTCGGAGTGGAAGGTGAGCAGGTCACCGAGGACGGCGGTGGCGTCGAGGAGGCCGATCGCCGGGTCGTCCGGGGTGCGGACGGTGAGGCCGCCGAGGGCCGGGTACGCGGGTGAGGCGAGCCGGTCGAGGAGGGCGGCGCGGAAACTGCCGTACTCGCCGACGCGGTAGTCGAGGGCGGTGCGGCCGGGCGGGTTGTGGAGCGGGGCCGGGGCGAGCCGCTCGTCGTACCCGGTGCGGCAGGCACCGCCACAGGTGCAGTCATCCTCGAAGTCGGTGTCCTGGACGGACGGTTCGTTGGTCATCGGGCACCTCCAAGAGGCGTCAGGGATATCGCCAGGAGGCCGTTCTCCGGCCGGTCCGGGTCGTTGTCGCAGGTGGCGATCTCCAACGGGCCGAGCCGCAGCACGCCGTCCTCCCTCTCTCCTCGGTCCTGCTCGAACAGCCGCCGCAGACTGGTCACTTGGACGCTCTCCACTCCCGGTACGGCGGCGGCGACGGCGACCAGGCGGCTGAGCCGGACCGGCTCGCCGAAGGTCAGCGCGTCCGGGTGGAAGAAGCCGAGCCGTCCGTCGGACAGTCGGCCGGTGCCGAGTACGCGGTACAACTCGGCGAGGATCTGCCCGTGTTGGTGGCCGGGCGCGGCGCACACGGCCAGCGCGAGGTCCAGCGGTACGTGCCGGGCGGGGCCGACGACGAGGTCGTGGCCGATGCGCCGGTACGCCTCCAGGGCCTGGGCGACCGACGTGAGCAGGGCGGACGAGGGTGCGCCGGTGCCGTACGCGTCGATCGCGATGTGGGCTTCCTGGGTGCTGCCGGTCCAGCGGATCTCGGCGGCGGCGCGCTGGACGCCGGGGAGGGCGGTGGCGAGGGCCGCGTAGTCCTCGGCGGTGACAGCACGCAGTCGGGTGCGGCGCAGGTCGAGGGGGGCCAACTGCCGTACCTGGTCCACCGCTTCGGGTTCCGTGCCGCCGGTGGCGGGCAGCGGGTTGCGGACGACGGCGACGGGCGGCGGCTCGCAATCCCCTTGCTGTTCCTGGTGGTTGACGACCAGGTGGTTGATGGCCTCGGCGCCGACGTTGCCCGCGCTGCCGCCGCCGAGGCGGTAGCGGGCGGCGAGACGCGTCCCCGGGACGGGCCGGGCGCCGTGCCGGCCGTCGCCGAAGCGGAGCGCGAGCCGTCCGTCGTCCTCCAGCTCACCGACGAAGTGCCGGTCCCGGGAGCCGCTGCCGAGCAGATCGCGGCGGGGGTGCCAGGAGTGGTCGCCTTGCTGGATGGTGACGGCGGGCAGGGCGCGGCGCGGGTCCTGCGTGAGGGCGGCGGTCGCGGAGCCGCGCAGTACGGGCTCGTCGGGGTGGAGTCCGGTCGCGTACGCCGGGCCCCAACTGTGCGCGATCTCCCAGGCGATGTGCCCGTCGAGGACGGCACCGGCGCGGGCCCGGGCGGTGAGGATCTCGATGCGGCGGAGCTTGCCGTCGAGCAACTCGTCGTTGCGGAACAGGAGTTCACGCAGAGCGCGGACGGGGTGGCGGCGGAGTTCGAGCCGCTCCAGCACCTTCAGGCCGTACACGACGGCGAGTTCGGCGATCTCCTCGTCGCCCAGCCCGTCGCGGTCGCGGGCACTGCGCCACAGTTCGACGAGCCGCTGCCGTACCCGCCCGGGGACGGCAGCGATCCGCTCGGCCTGGCCGGCGGAGACGGTCGCCGGGTCGGGGAACGGCACCGCCTGGGCGATCGGGGCCCGCCCGAGGACGGGCCGGAAGCGGGGCTTGATCCCGGGGTAGACGGACTGCGCGAGCAGGGTGCGCAGGGCGGCGGCCTGGGCGTACGCCGTGCCGGGCACCACCCGTTCGTGCCGCTGTCCGGCGCGTTCGAGGCCGAGTCCGGCGCGGGTCGTGGCGGCCTCGCCGAGTACGTCGAACAGCTCGCGGATGTCGTCGGCCGACAGCGCTTCCCCGCGCTCTGCCTTGTCCGCAAGGGAGTTGACGAGTCGGGCGGATGCGTTGCCCTCCGTGCGGTCGGCGCAGCCGAAGGCGGGCGGGTCACAGGGGGCGACGACGGCGGGGACGGGCGGGACGGTGAACGTCTCGGGGAGTCCGTCGCCGGGCAGGGAGCGGCCGTGGCCGACGAGGACGACGTTTCCGCGGGCCAGGGTGACGTCGTGGACGGGCAGGCAGTCGCGTCCGCCGCGGGTGGTGAGGCAGAGCGGAAAGCGCAGGGCGTCCTCGGCGGCCCAGGTGACCTCCAGGACCGGCTGGTCCTCGATGCGGTCGAGGGCGGGGGTGACGGAGGTGAGGCGGACGGCCTGGCGGTGGGTGGGATCGGCGTCGCCGGGGGTGCCGGTGCGCGGGCCCTTGACCTCCTCCAGGACGAGCAAGTCGCCCGGCCTGAGGTCGAGTTGGCGGTCCCGGCAGGTCTCGGGGTCCTGCCACTCGTCGCGCAGGGTGGCGGCGGTGGCGCCCTTCGGCAGGGCGGACACCTCGGCGCCCCAGGTCCACAGCCGGATCGCGTTGTGGGCGACCCGCAGCTCCAACTGGTCGGCGGCCAGGACCGGTTCGAAGACCTCGACCGAGCCGCGCTCGTCGAGGTCGGCGAGATCGTGGTCGTCGACGACGGTGCCGGGCTCCGGCCGGTCGTGCGGGTCGAGGGTGCGGACGTCGACGGAGGCGAAGCGGAAGGTGCCCGGGGCGAGCGTGTGGTCACCGGCGGTCTCGACGGTGACGTACGCCCGTGCCGTGCAGCCGTCGTGCATCGCGTAGTCGATGAGCCGGACGTGCCGGCGTACGGAGACCCGGCGGCGGGCGGTGTCGAGGTAGGCCTCGGTGGCGACCGCGTCCTGCTGGTAGCTGATCTGGTCGCCGGTGTACGCGAGCAGCTCGACGAGGGCCACGCCCAGGTCGGCGGGGTTGCGCTCGACCCAGTCGGGGGTGGTGAGCGCGAGCCGGTCCAGGAGCAGTTTGCGGATCGTGTCGTAGTCGCGGGCGGTGTAGTCGACGACGGGCGCGTCGGGGAAGGAGCCGTCTGCGGACCCCGGCAGCTCATCTTCCTTGCAGTCGAAGGGAGTTGGGCAGTCGGGCCGGAAGGAGAAGAAGGCGGAGTGGTAGCGCTGGTCGAAGCCCCGGTAGGGCTGGGTGCCCGGGCGGTCGTACGGGTCGGTCTCGACGAGGGCGAGGCGGTAGCGGGAGGTGTCGCCGGCCTTGTCGAGGGTGACGTACAGCAGGTCGTCGAGTTCCGGGTCGTCCTCGCGCTCGACGCTCACGTCGACGGCGGTGATGCCGGTGATACGCCGGCCGCCGTCGATGCGGATGTTCTCGGGGCACAGGCCGTGCGGGGCCTTGCCGAGGAACGTGACGGTGAGCAGCAGTCCGTCGTCGCTGACCTCGACGGCGTCAACTCCGTTGAGCTGGGCGGCTCTTACCTTGGCTCGCCGGGAAACGGTGCTGCCGCTGGTCGTGTTGGTGCTCATGCGGCCCGCCCTTCGAAGACGTCGTCGCGTCGGGTGCCGGTGGCGCGTACGACGTACGAGAGATGTACGCGTACGACGTTGTCCTCGCCGAACACGTCGAGGGCCAGCACGTCGATGAGGTCGCCGAGCCAGCGCTGGAGCGAGGCCTGCACGGAGAGTTCGAGCGTGCTGATCAGCTCCGGGCTGCTGGGCGCGAAGACGAGGTCGAGGAGTCCGCAGCCGAAGTCGGGGCGCATCACGCGCTCGCCGGGGCTGGTGAAGAGGAGCTGCTCGACCAGGTCGTGGACGTGCTCGGCGTGCCGGGCGTGCGCGGTGCGGCCACGCCGGTCGGCGCGGAAGGGGAAGGCGAGGTCGCTGCGGGGGCGTGCATTCGTTGCCGTGTTCATGGCGCCGGGGTTGGTCGGGCGGCTCATCGGACGGTGACCTTTCGCTGCGCGGCCTGGACGACGGGCGGTCCCTGCGGGACGAAGGCCGACGTGAAGCACTGGGCCGCGGAGGAGTCGAGCAGCACGGGCGCGCCGTCGACGAGGACGCCGCTGCTGCCGGCGGTCCAGCGGACCGTGACGCAGGGCGTGGGCACACCGTCGACGGTGTGCGGGCAGCCGGTGACGACGGCGTGGGCGTGCGCGGCCGTGACGACGACGGCGCCCGCGACCCGTACGCCACCGGTGGGTGTGGTGGCCGCGCTGACACGACCGCCGTGCGGGCAGCCGATCACGGCGCTCGCATCGAGCAGACTCCCGGACACTTCTCTTCGTCCCCCGTCTTCTATCGCTTCGAGAGCACGGTCAACTGGCCCTCGTTGATGGTCACTTGGTCACCGCGCAGCAGAACCTCGGCGCCCGCGCCGTTCGCGATGACGATGGCTCCCTGGGTGATGCGGATGTAGGCGCCGCCCTGGGCCTGGAGGAGGATCCCCTGCTCGATGCCGGGCGTGTCGTTCATGACGAGCTTGTGCGCGAGGGGGGTCTGCACGACGACCGGCTTGTGGGCGGCGTTGGCCTCCAGTTCGCGGCGCGCGTCGGGCGGCAGTTCGTCGGCGGTGCCCCACCAACACCCGGTCCAGATGGGGAAACTGGGGTCCCCCTGCTCGAACTCGACCCACACGCCGGTCCCCGTCGGCGGCACCACGAACTGTCCGGACTCGGGCCCGGTGAACGGCAGACAGGGCAGCGCCCACGTCGACGGCTCGTCGCCGAGGACGTCCGGGACCTCGACGGTGAGGCGTCCGATGCGCAGCGGGTCGTTGTTGTCGACGACCCGGCCGCGGAACTTGCCGAGGTAGCGATTGCTGGGTGCCGCCATGCTGAACTGCTCCTGAGGTGTGGTCTGTTGCGGGTGGTGCGGCTGCTGTGCCTAGATCGTTGGGGTCACGGTCGGACGTAGTCGCTCAGCGCCTCCAGTCCCTCCCTGGAGAGGGTGAAGTTCTGCTGGTAGGAGCCCGGGCGCAGGTTGTGGGTGACGGACTTGACGTAGTAGTCGCCGTCGTACGCCCGTCCCGAGCCGCGTACGCCGACGAGCTGGCGGGGCTGGAGGATGTAGCCGTGCCGGTTGACGTCGAGCGATCCGGAGCCGGAGACGACGTCGGCGGAGACGGCGGCGCGGGCCAGCAACTCGGCCTCGGCCTCCGCCCGTTGCTGCTTGGCGGTGCCGGAGAGGGTGCGGCGCTTGAGGGCCGGGGTGGGCCGTTTGCCGAGAGGCGGGCGCAGGGGGCTGATCGGCGGCTGGGGCAGCAGCGTGGACAGCCGGGTCCCCGGGTCCTGCCAGCGGGCCTGCGGTTCCTCGCGCGCTGTCCCGTCGTACGCGAACGTCAGCTGGTCCACGGTGGAGTTGGCGTCCATGTTGACGTTGAGGGCGTGCTGGCGGATGCCGAGGCGCACCTCGGGTCCCCAACGGGCGGAGGACTGGCCGGGGTTGGGGCCGGGTTCGAGATAGAAGGTGTAGCCGTTGGCGCGGGCGAGTTCGGTGACGTACTGGAGGTCGGTGCCCGCCTGGTAGTGGACGCGGAGGTCCTGGTGCGGGGGCTGGGCGATCTGTTCCGCGTAGACGTCGGGCCGGATGCCGTAGTCGGAGTAGCGGCGCAGGATGGCGAGGACGCGTTCGGAGGGCGGGAGGTTGGGGTAGCGGGCGGTGCGTTCCTCCAGGTCGAGGAGGAGGGTGAGGTCCTCGCCGGTGAGGGTGAGGGTGGAGTGGCCGGGCTGGTTGCTGGTGCCGACCTCGTGGCGGACGATGAGTCCGTCGAAGAGGACGGCGGGCGTGCCTTTCACGCTGACGGTGACGATGAGGCGGGTCTTGGGGTCGAAGAACCCCTCGGGCAGGAGCCGCCTGCTGATGATGCCGTTCTTGGTGAGGTCGAAGGCCAGCTGGAATCCGCTGCGTTCGCCCGCGGTGGCGGTGATCTGGGCAGAGAGCAGGGCCTGGGTGACCTCGGCGGGGACGGGCTGGACGAGCTTGGGTCCCATGAGGAGCGTGATGTGAACGGGGCCCTGCCCCACGGGCAGGTCAAACACGCCGGTCTCCTCGCGGCAGCCCGCCCAGGGACGGTATGCCGATGACGCGGCCGGCCTCGTCGGTCAACTCCCGTGGGTCGAGTACGGGGTTGGCGTCCGCGATCTGCCACCACTGGGCGGGGTCGCCGAAGTAGCGCTGGGCGAGGAGGTCGGGGCGCTCACCGGCGCCGACGGTGTGGGGGTGGGCTTCCGGCCCCTGCCGCTCGTCGAGCGGGGGCAGCAACCGCGGCTTGGCGTACCGGACTTCGGTCCCGTCGGCCTGACGGTGAATGCCGATCTCGGCGTCGTGATAGCGGCTGGTGCGCGGATAGGGATGAGCGCCCGGTATGGCATCGAGGGCGTTCTCGTACGGTTCGATGTCGGCCATGGTGGTGTCCTCTCAGCCCCTTCCGCTTCCGCTGAACGCGCCGGTGCCGGTGCCGGTCCCGATTCCGCTGAGCCCGAGCGTCCCGAGGCTGCCGCTGCGGGCGGCGGCCGCGAGCTGTTCCTTCTGCGCGAGGTGCGCCATGTACAGATCGGCACCACGGTGGCCGGCGGGCAGATCGCTGACGGTGAGGATCTTCATGCCGATGCCGAGGGAGGCCCGGATCGGATTGAGGTTGACGTCGAAGGCGGACTCGTTGACGGAGAGTTCGGTCAGCCGGACGGGCATGACCCGCTTGCTCCCCCAGGTGAACAGGGTCAACGGCATCTCGATCGGGCTGATCTCGATGGTCCCGCTCTGCGCGAGGCGGCCTGCGGCGCGCAGTTGGGCGGTGGTGGGCTGTACGAGCATTTCGAGGGTGGCCAGTTGGGGATGGATACCGTCGGGGGCGGCGACCTCGAACTGGTCGGTGGCATCGATCTCGGCGGTGAACTTCCAGGTCTCCTCGGCGGGCCCCTTGAGCCGAAGAGCCTCATTCTTGTCCCCACCACCACTTCCCCCACCCCCTCCGGAGTCGGCGCTGTCCCCGGCGGTCTGGGGGGCGACGCTTCGCTCCAGGGTGTCGGGGTTGAACTGGAGGACGATGATGCGCTGGGGGGTGCCGGTGTCGGGGTTGACCACGACTATTCCGGAGCGGATGGGTTTGGGGATGTCGGCGTAGCGGGTCATGTTGTCTCCATTCACCCCTTATTCGGATCGCAGGCTTCGCTTGGCGTATGCGATTTCTGCTTCAATTTCGGCTTCGGTGGGCCGTTGCCACGTTCCGCCGCCATGGGATTCCAGGAGGTCAATCATGGCGTCACTGATGTCGATTCGAATATATTCGACGTTCTCTCTGCTCACATACGAGGTGAACCTGTTCCTGCCGGCGTCCCCATCAAAGCAGTAGATTCGACGATTCCGCAGACCATGCCACTCGTAGAGATACATGTCCATTCCGAGCAGTTCAGCAGACCAAGCTGCTGTCTCTTCCCGGTAGTACCCTTCACGGAACGTGCAGCCCATGATCTCCCCCAGTCGTTCCGCCACCTGTCCTGAAGGTTCCAGGACATCGGATCGGATGGAGAATCTGAGCAGCCGAAGAGACTGCCTCCCTGATTCACTTTCGGACATTTACGGATGCTCCCAGCGCAGTACGATGTCGGTCTCGTTTCTGATTTCCCCGTCGTCCTTGAGGCGCCCCGCCAAGGCGTCCGCCAGCCTTCCGCCGACTTCGTTCCCCTTCTGTTCGAGCTTATTAAGGTGCGGTCGAACGAGCTTGGGGAAGAACTTCTCTCCGTCCACCTGCCGCGGATGATCACGCCTGATGAGGGGCAGTACACGGTTCCATTCCTCCGGATGGACCACAAAAAGGTCCACATCGAAGTCGTCCACGTTGAACGCTGTGCGCCCCTTGTGGGGACCACGTTTCCCCCATTTGAGGCTGCCCACGTACTCCAGTGGCTCCTTCTTGTAGTTCTCCTGTCGGAGTACGCGGTCGATGATCCCCTTGATCGCCTTGTACTCCCGGTCCCAGATCACCTGCCCCTTCGCGAGAAGAACCTCGTCGAACTGCTCCTTCTCGAACCCTTCGATTCCTGTCCTGCGTGCCCATCCACTGATCTTGCTGTTCATCGTGCCGAGCTTCTCCAGCAGCACGATCACCTTCGCCTCGACTGCGGCCCTGGTTTCGCTGCCGGGCGGCGTCCGTTCCATCGATCGGCTGGGGAAGGCAGTTTTGAAGGCTTTCTTGTATTCTCCTACGCTGTCCTTCTGGAAGCTGATGAGGTCGTCGAGCATTTCTTCCTTGAACTGATTCCGTACCCTCTCGTTCTCGATCGAGTTGATGTACGTCTTGACGTACTCGATGTTGTTGTACGCCTCACTGTACTGATCGCCGAGCGGCATGAGGTTGCTCGATGCCATACGGACGTCGACGTCGTTTCCGGCGGGCTTGAGGACCATCCTGTGCTGTTCGCCGCTCATGGAGAACGCGGCGGTCACGGTGGGGGGAGTCTGCTGTTGCTGCTGGTTCTCCCTGTCCTTCTTTTCCCTGTCCCTCTCGTCCTGCTGCGCGCGCCGGTCGGCGTTCTCCTTCTGCTGTTTCCTGTGCAGGTCACGCAGATTCCTGATCTTCGCCAGGTACTTGTCGCGCAGTGCCTTGGCGCTACGGGAAACGGCCCGGCCGACCTTGCTCCTGCTGAGCTTCCTACCGAGGGTGCGTCCCGCGTTGCGGGTCTTCTTGAGCGCCGACTTGACTGCCCGCTTGACCCGGTTGAGAGCACGTGCGGGCCGCGAGGTGACCGTCTTCGGAGTGGGCGGCCTACGGTCGGGAGCCCCGTTCTTTCCGGGCTCCTCCGGCTCCTTGTCCGTCCTGCGGTCGCCTTGGCCTTCACGGTCGTTCGTAGTCTTCTCGGGCTTCTTTCCCTGCGCTGTGTCCGGCTCCTGCGCCTTTCGTGCCTTGTCGTCCGCATCCGTGTCGGGCTTGTCGGTGGCGGTGCGGTCCGGGGCCCGGTCACGACCGGCGGCATCCGGGGTCTTCGCCGGCCTGGATGTGGGCGGAGCATCCTGCTCGCCCCGGGCCTCGGCGTCCCTCTGGTTCTCGGGGCGCTGATCGCTCGTGCTCTCGGGCTTCGACGAACGCTGTTCCGCGGCGGACGGTCCCGCCGGCCGGGGCCTGGTCGGCCCGGCGGGTTCACGAATCGCCTGATTGGCTTTCCGTACCGCGTCACGTGCACGGTTGACGGCACCGCCGGCTGCCCTGCGTGCGCCCTGTCCCGTCTTCTTCAGGCCCTGCATGATCTTCTGAGCCATCGCCTGAAGTCGCTTGCCGACTCCCTTCGTCGCGCCCGAGAGGCGGATCATCAGGAAGTTGGCGATGAAGTCCAGCAGCGCGACGATCCCGGCCGCCACCGCTTCCGCGAACAGGCACGCGGCGGGGCCCGCCTTCACCGCCTTCAGGTAGGCCCAGAACTTACTGAACGCCGAAAGGATCGAGCTGAGGCTCTGCCACGCCGCCATCAGGCCCTGGACGATCGTCAGGATCGCGCCCGCCGCGGGCACCAGCATCGAGACGACCTTCTCGATCACGATCGAGGCGATCATCATCGGCAGCGACGCGATGATCGCGTCCCATGCCATCTTCCCGATCTGCTTGATGGAGACGCAGCCCTTCACCAGGACGTTGATCACGGCCTTGCCCAGCCCGAGAATGCCCTCGACCTTGGTGTCGAACCACCGCTTGACGCCGGTCTTGATCGCGCCCCACAGATGGTCGGTGATGCCCGCCTTGGCCGAGCTGCCCGCCTTGCCCAGCCAACCGAAGGGGTCCGGCGCGATGTCCGCGATCAGCGCGGCGAACTTGCCCAGCGCCTCGATCGCCGCCTGGGCGAACTTGATCGCGCCGAGAATGACCGCCTGGTAGATCTTGATGACGGCCTTGATGCCCGCCTCGAGCACGTCGAGCAAGGCGTTCAGACCCGCCGCGAGCGCGTCGAGCAGCGCGTTCACTGCCTTCTTCAGGCCGTCCGCCAGCGCGTTGACCGTCGCGATCGCCCTGTCCCGCAGGCCCTCGATCGCCTTGCGGAACTTGTCCCGCAGCTCCGGGAACGCCGCCAGCAGCACATCCCCGATGGCGATCAGCGCGTCCGCCAGCACGTTGATCGCCTCGATGGCGAGATCACGTACGAAGTCGATGGCCTTGTCGGCCCACTCCTTGAACGTGTCGATGATGCCGTTGACCGCCTTGCGGGCGGCGTCGAAGACCGCGGTGACCGCCGAGAGGATCGCGTTGAACGCGCTCTTGACCGCGTCGGCGACCCAGCCGAAGAAACCGCCTGACGGCTTCTCCTCCTCCTTCTTCCGCTCGGCCTCCTTCTCCGCGTTCTCCCGCTCCGTGTCGATCTTCTGGTTGTCCGCGTCCTTCCGTTCGACGACTTCCTTGTCCTTGTCGTCGCGGGCCTTGACGATCTCCTTGTTCTTGGCGGTGTGCTTTTTCTCGGTCTCCTTGTCCGCTTCCTCGATCTGCTGGTCCTGCTCGGCACGCCAGTCCTCGCGCTCGCGCTGGGCCTCCTCAGCGGCCCGGCCCCGTTCGGCCGTCTGCTTCTCCGCGTTCTGGGTGACCTCGCGGTCGATCTCGGTCTGCTTCGCCTGCTTGGCCTGCTGTTCGCCCTGCTGCTGATCCTTCTCCTTGGCGAGCAGGTCGCCCTGGGCCTGGCCCGCGGCGCCCTGGATCTCCGGGCCGCGTTCCTGCTGGGCGACCTTGCCGACGCCGGGCCCCGGCATGGGCGACGCGGCCAGCTTGCCGCCCTTGCCACCGGCGCTGCCCGCGGCCTTGCCGACCAGTTGCTCCTGCGGCGCGTTCGGGAAGATCCGGTCCTCGCCCAACGGCTTGACCGCGTCCTCACGGCCCGTACTGTGGATCTCGGACTGCTTGTCCTTGAGCGCCTTGGCCTGGTCGTCCGTGCGCTTGGGGTCGCTCTCGCCCTCAAGCCTGATCTTGGGGGCGGGGCCGACTGTCTTGTTCTGCAGTTCCGGGTCGACGGTCGGCACGGCATCGGCCGCGGCCTCGACGTTCTGCGCCTCTTCCTCGGTCAGCTTGTCCGCCACCGGTGGCGGCGGTGGGGGCGCGTTGTCGGTGGGCTTCGCGCCCTCCGCCTTCTCACTTCCCTTGGCCTTCTGCTTCTCGGCCCGGTCCTCGGGCCCCAGTTTCTCCACCTTGCCCGTCACCTGGGCCGCGGGGGCCGCCGCCGTGGGCGGGCCCGACTGGGTCTGGGGCGCGCCCGAAGGACGTTCCCGCTTTGGCGGCTCGGCATCCAGACGCCGCTGTTCCTCGCCGACCTTCTTGTCCGCCGCGGAGTCCACGCCGGGCATCGCGGCGGCGGCCTGGTCCGGGGCGAGCTTGCTGACCGTGCCGATGGCGGCCTTCGGGTCCTGGCCGGAGACGTCCGGTGGCTCCTGCTGCTTCTCCTCGGGCCCCGCGCCACCGCCTCCGCCGCCGCAGCTGCCGCCGCTCTCTTCCTTCTCCGCCGCGGGCTCGGGCGGGGCACAGCCTCCGCCGTCCTTCTCCAACGAGGCCTCGGGCTGGGCCTTCGCGCCCTCGGGAGCGCCGAACTGACCGGGATTCGCGGCTTGTCCGGCCGCCGGACTCACCGCTGCCTGGGCCGCCGACGGGGCGCCGCCCGGGCCTACAGCGGGGCTCGGCCCGGTCCTGCTGCCACCGCCGACCACTCCGCTCGGCGCGGCCCCCGGACCGCTCTCCTTCAGGATCCGGCTCTGAGGGGCTGCGGCCTCGTTCTCGGCTCTGGCCGGCTCGACGGCTCGGCGCGCGGCAGGTGAGGGGGTGCGGTCCTGAGTGGGCGTGGGCTCCATGCGGGCCCCCGCGGGCTGGTGGGCGCCGGCAGGTGCGGGTTCCGCGGAGGTCGTGTCCCCGGCATCGGCTCCGGCGGATCCAGACGCTGCCGTCGCCGGGGCAGGCGGCGCCTCGGGGTTGCCGACGCGTCCCACCGCGCCCTGTTCCCCCGTAGGCCCCTTCTCCTCGTCCCGCACGCCCTCGGCGTCAGGTGTTTCCTCGTCGTTCCGGCTGCCTGAGGACTTCGCCCCGGGCGCGTTCTTCTGTACGCCGGCTTCGACGGCGCCCTCCTCGGGGCCCTGTTGCCCCTGGGGGTCGTCCTGCTCCTCGGCCTCCGGTTCGGGCTGCTTCTCCGACTGCTCCGGATCCGGGCCGACCTCCTGGTCCGCCGGCTCCTCGGTCGGCATGTCGGCGATCGTGGGTTCTTCGGGTCCGGTGTCCCTGGAAGACCGGTCCTGTTCTGCTTCGGGCTCCGCCTCGGGTTCGGCGATCGCAAGCGCGTCGGCGACAGCGGCCGGTGACGCGTCCTCGGACAAAACGATCTCATCGACTGCCAGAGCGGCAGAGGCATCGCGGTCCTGCCGCCGATCGGAGCCGGGCCCCCTCCCCGCGCGTTCCTTGGTCACACCGCCCGGGACCTCGTTGTCCGCCCCCGCCTCCAGCCCCAGCGGTTTCTCCTCCTCGCGCGGCTCCCCCTCGTCCTCGTCCTTCTCGTTGAGGCCGTGCTCGGAAAGCGCGCTGTCCGCCTGCTCCGCCCGCTCGTCGACCTTCTCCGGGCGCACGGGACCGGGCTGGCCCTTCGCCTTCGGGTCGATGTCCTCCCGCCTCGACCCGTCCGCCGGCTTCTGCGCGTCGTCCTTGCGCTTCCGCTTGTCCGCGCCCGGGGCGTTGGCCTGTTCCGGGTCCTGTTCCTCCCGGTCACGCTGCTCCCTGCGCTCCTCCTTGGCCTGTTCGGCGCCTTCCTGCTGCCCCTGGGCGCGCTCGTCGACAGCCTCGTCCGTGCGCTGACGGTCCTGGCTCTGCTTCTCCTCCTCCTGCTGCTGCTCCTGCGCGGCCTGCTGCCGGGAGGCGTTGCGCTCGTCCTCCTGCTCGGTGCGCCGGGCGGCCTCCTGGTCCTCGGTCGCCGCGTCCGCACGGGCCCTGCTGCGGTCGCTGCCGCTCTTCTCGTCGCGGGCCCTGGCGTCCTGCTGCTCCTCGCGGGCGTCAGCAGCGCGACTGTCCTTGGAACCCCGGTCGGACTCCTGCTTCTTCTGCCACTGGGTACGTTCGGCACCGAGTGCCTCGAAGAGGTCGATCTCGGGCAGCGGTACGTCGGCGGACTGCAGCTCGACCGGGCCGGGGCCGGCCTGATCCGCGAGGTCCAGGAGGCGTTCGTACTCCGGAGTGAGCAGCCGGGCTTCGAGCCGCTCGATGACGGAGTCCTCCAACTGCTCCGACATCCGGGCCAGTTGGAGACGGACCCGGCCGGAGGCATCGGTGGGGTCGCCGCGCAGCGAGCGCAGCACTCCGCCCGCGAGCCGGTCGACGAGGGTCGCGGGGTCGACGGCCTCGGCCCGCATCCGGTCGGCGTCCACCGTGGCATAGCGCAGCCAGCCCGGGGTGGCCTGCCCCTCCGCCACCTCAGGCACGGCCTGCTCGTCCCCGCGTACGAGTTCCTGGGCGGCCGACTCCGCCTCCCGCTCGATCGCCTGCTGCGGCACACTCACCGCGCCCAGGTCGCGCCCGGCCCGCAACGCGCCCAGCCCGTGCGGGTTCTGGACGGTGTGCAGCAACTCGTGGGCGAGCAGGCGCTGTCCGTCCGCCGTGCCCGGGCGGTAGGCGCCCTCGCGGAAGAGGATGTCCTGGCCGACGGCCACCGCGTCCGCGCCGAGCAGTTCGGTCAGCTGTGCGGCGTCCCGGCCGGTGTGCAGCCGTACGCGGCTGAGGTCGTGGCCGAGCCGCTCCTCCAACTCCCGTCGTACGCCGGGGTCGAGCGGTTGCCCGGCGCCGCTGACGACGTCCTTCGCGGACGGGGTACGGGACTTGGCGCCCCGTTCCTTCCGCTTGCGCCGCCGCTGCTCGGCCGCCGACTGCTCCGAACGGGCGTCCTGGGACTGCGCGTTGCCGCTCATCGGGTCACCTCCCCCTGCCCGCTGAGCCCCTGGTGCACGGCTCGCGCCAGTTCCTGGCCGAGGCGGCGCGCGGACAGGCCGGCGGGCAGCGGCGGCAGCCCGGTCAGCGCGTCGACGCCGACCGTGCCGTCGGCCGCGAGGGGCACGCCGGATTCCCGTACCAGGCGGGTGAGTTCGTGCTCGAAGGCGGCCGAGACGCGGTCGGGGTCGGCATGGAAGCCGTCGAGGACGAGTTCCCCGATGTCCACGCGTATCGCCGAAGGCGCCGCCGGACGCTGCCTGTTGACACCGCTCACACCGCTCAGGCCACTCACACTGTTCACGCGACTGATGCCGTTCACGCTGTTCACACCGCTCGAGCCGTTCACACCCATCCGCGGACCTCCGTCGGCGTCAGGGAGCGCTCCAGCTTGAGGTACTCGGTGCGGGCCGCCGCGAGCATGTGCCGCATCTGGAGCCGGTCACCCTCCTCGGCGGCGAGGAACGCGCCGGACAGGGCGATGTTGCGGATCGAGCCGCCCGCGACGGTGAGTTGGGCGAGGAGGGCGGAGTCGATGTCCTTCACGGGGGCCTGCGGGGGCAGTACCCGGCGCCAGATCTCGGCGCGTTCGTGTTCCGCCGGGAAGGGGAAGTCGACGACGAAGCGGATGCGCCGCAGGAAGGCCGTGTCGAGGGCCTTCTTCATGTTGGTGGTGAGGATGGCGAGGCCCCGGTAGGCCTCCATGCGCATCAGCAGATAGCTGACCTCCAGGTTGGCGTACCGGTCGTGGCTGTCCTTGACCTCGCTGCGCTTGCCGAAGAGGGCGTCGGCCTCGTCGAACAGGAGGAGGGCGCCGCCGCGTTCGGCGGCGTCGAAGACCCGGCGCAGGTTCTTCTCGGTCTCGCCGATGTACTTGCTGACGACCTGGGAGAGATCGACGATGAACAGGTCCAGACCCAGCTCGTTCGCCATGACCTCGGCGGCCAGCGTCTTGCCGGTGCCGGAGCCGCCCGCGAACAGCGCGGTGACGCCGAGCCCGCGCCGGAGAGTGGCCGCGAATCCCCACTCCTGGTGGACAGTTGGCCGCTGCCGCACATGTGCGACGATCTCGCGCAGCACGCTGGTCTGTCGCTCGTGCAGCACGAGGTCGGTCCAGCCGGCCTGCGGCTCGATCCGCCGCCCCAGCTCGTCCATTCCGACCCGGGCCTCGTCGAGCCCGGCCCGCCAGGCGAGTTCGGCGGCGTCCAGCTCGTCCTCGCCGGGCAGATCACGCCGTACGACGGCAGCCGCCGAGCGCACCACGTGCGGGGGCAGCTGGAACTGGGCGACCAGCGAGCGCAGTTCGCTCTCCCCAAGGTCGGCGACGTCGTCGAACGCGTCGGCCCAGAGGGCGAGTTGCTCCTCGTCGTCCAGCTTGGGGACGGTCACCCGGGTGCCGTGCGGGCGGTCCGTGCGCAGGGGGTCCTCGCTCGACACCACGACGGGTACGGCGGCCCCGGCCAGGAACGCCTCCGTCGCCGCCCGCTGGTCGCGGTCCACGTCACCCACGTCGACGAGGAGCGCGGCGGGCAGCAGGATCGCCTCGCGCTGCCAGAGCCGGGCGAAGCGGTCCCGTTCGGCGGGGTCGCCCGGGATGTCCTCGGCGCTCACCGAGTAGAGCCCGAGCCCGGCACGGGCCGCGGCGGCGGCGCCGATGTCGGCCCGGCTGCGCAGATCGCCGCCGGTCACCTCGACGAGCAGCGGCGCGTCCGGGCTCGTCCCGGTCGCCCAGCCGGCCGCGACCCGGCTCACGGCCAGGTCGTACGACGGCGGCAGCCGGTCCGGCACCGGCGCGCGGCGCAACTGGCCGTGCAGCCGGGCGTCGAGGTAGGGCGAGCCCAGCAGGAAGTGCAGGACGCGTTCGTCGAGGCGGAGCCTGGAGGTCGTCAGCCGTGAGTCGTCGTCCAGTTCGACGATCCGCCAGCGGCGCAGCGGCGCCACCGGGGTGAGCGCGCTCCAGTGCGGCTCGGCGAGCGCGGCCAGGGCGAGCGAGAAGGTCGGGTACGTCCGCTCAGGATCGCCACCGGCCGCCGCGCACCGGGCCGCGGTGGTGGGCTCCAACTCCTGGGCGGCGGTGAGGAGTACGAGGTCCCGCTCGAAGGGGGTGAGGCCGAAGCAGGTGACGAGGGCGTCGAGGGGGGCGGTGACGGGACCGGCGGGCACGGGCGTGCCGTCGGACCGGGTGCCCTCGGCGGGCCCGGTCCCCTCGCCGGCGTGTGCCGCGTGGGCGTCGACACAGGCCAGCACACGCCGGATCTCCGCCGTGAGCGTCGTCGCGCCGCCCGTGCCGGACGTAGCCGTCGTCCCCTCGCGCATCCCCATGTGCTAACTGCCCCCGTTCGTCGTGTTCTCGGTCTCGTCGGGTGCGGCAGCCGTGCGCTTGGCCGCGCCTCGCGCGGACTTGCCCCCCGTACCCGTACCCGGCTCCGTCGCCTTGGCAGGCTGTGCGGCCTTGCGGGAGCGGGCAGGGGTCGCAGGGGTCGCCTTCGCCGGTGCTTTCGCCGGTGCCTTCGCCGCGGTCTTCTTGGCAGGCGCCTTCGCCACGGCCTTCCCGGGCTCGGGCGACGCCGACGGACCCGCGTCCGCCTCCGAACTCCCGCCCTGCGAACTCCCGCCCTCCGAAGTGCCGCCCTGTGAACTCCCGTTCTCCGCACCCTCGTTCACAGGCAGCGCCCGCCCACCCGGTGCCGGCGCCCCCGGCGCCCCGAAGGGCAGCACGCGCACGTCGGAGCGCTGGACCGGCTTCGCCGGGGCCGGTGTCTCGCGGCCCTCGATGAGGACGAGGGCGGCCTGGTAGACGACCGACAGCGAGTACGGCGTCTGGTAGAGCATTCCCCAGAGCTTCGACGTCTCGTCGATGTCCATCACCGTCGGCGAGAACCGCACCCGCTGCGCCGACTCCAACAGGTCGCTGCCCGCCAAGTACGGCTTCTCACCGGCCTGTTCGATGACGTCCCTGGGCAGGATCGGTATCTCGTGCAGGGTGCGCACGACGGACCCGATCAGCCGCTGCCCGACCAGTTCGTTCTCCTCGCCGTACGCGCTGATCAGGAAGTGCAGGTCCAGTGCGGCGGCGGGCCGCTTGACGAGCGTGCCGTCGGTGGCGCGGGTGGGCAGGTCGTTGTTGCGCTGCGAGGTGTTGGGCGTGACCTGGTACAGGAACACGGAGATCGTCGGTTCGCCGGAGGGTTCCGTCGGCGGCTTGCTGGGCTCGACCTTGACTGCCTGGTCGAACTCCGGACCCAGGTTGTTCTCGATCAGCAGGGCGAGGGCCTGGGTGACGTGGGCGATGGCAAGTGCGTTGCTCATGACGTCAGTTCCTCGGTCCCTCTCGTCCAGCGGCTCGCTTCATCTGCCTTGCTTCTTCTGCCGATCCCGCCGCGCGGGTTCACTCGCGCCCCCGGGCCAGATAGTCCGCGAGGCTCACGGTCGCGCCCGCCCGCTCGGCGGCCGTCGTACGCCGCCGTGCGGCTCCGGCGGGCGCCGCCGCAGTCACCTCGAGCCGCCCGATCCGTACCTCGACCACCTGCTCGGGGGCCCGTCCGGTCCGTCGTGCGGCGGCCTGTCGTACGGCCTCGCGGGCCGCCGCCGTGTCCGCGGTGCTGGGGCGCGGCGACGCGGACACGGCGGCGCGGGAAGCGGTGTCCGGGCCCGGGGGGCTGGGCACGGGCACCTCGGTCCGGGTGGAGCATGGAGAACGGCCGGGACCTGGTGGTCAAGGCCCCGAAGAACAGCGCACGGAACGTGTACGTCCAAGGCTTGAAGGTCAACGGCAAGTCCTGGACG
>NZ_JBSFMT010000042.1:0-89741 GCF_053599695.1 Streptomyces sp. NPDC000878
TTCCTCTGGATCCCCTACGCACCGTTCTGGGCCATCGTCCTCATCGCGATCAACGCCCTGGTGATCTGGGCCCTGTGCACCGCACCCAGCCCGTCAGAGCACTGAAGCACATTCGCCCGACAGTCCCGAGGCCAGGTACCGGATCGGAAACACACCAAGGAGCGCATAACGCCATGGCCACTGCATCTGAAACCCCTGTCCTGGACACCCTCGCCGCCATGACGGTCGACTCGATCGAGCGCTGCGGGCTGGCCCCTGACCTGCTCATACTCACGCGTATCGCGGCGCTCGCCGCCTCGGACGCCCCGCCCATCTCCTACGTGGCCCACATCGACCCTGCCCTCAAGGCCGGCCTGACCGCCGACCAGTTGCAGGACGTCCTGGTCGCCATCGCGCCCATCGTGGGCACCGCCCGCGTCATGACGGCAGCGGGCAACATCGCCAAGGCGCTCGGCATCGCCATCGCCGTCGCCGATGCCGAGATCGACGCCCAGGGCTGAGAGCGGGCGCCCACCCGGCATCGATGACCCGCACGGCCGACATCGGGCTCACCCACGCCACGCCCGAGGAACGCGCGGCTCCCGGCAAGGAGGCTCGGCGCCACTCGCCGCGATCATGGCACCTGAGGTCTGCGGTGCCTGCCGGTGCCGGAGCCGAGTGGCTTCGGCACCGGCCCCTGAGTCAGGGACGGGGCTCGCCGGCCTCCGGGTAGAGCATGGCCTTCGCCTCGGCCAGGTTGGCCACGAACCCGAGGTTGGGTCAGGTCACCGGATCGAGGAAGGTCAGCACCGAGGCGTCCTCCTCGATCAGCGGGGCGAGGACCGCGTTGAACGGGCCGCCGTACGGTGCCTTCAGGTGCGCCTGGAAGGCGTCCTCGTCGCGGTACACCTCGAAGATCCAGAAGGCGCGCGGGGCGGCCTCCTTGGTGTAGACGTCGAAGGCGAGGTTGCCTTCTTCCTCTCGCACCTTCAGGGCGTAGTCGCCGATCAGACGGGCGACCTCGTCCTCCGCTCCCTCGCGGGCGGTGAACTCGGCGAGCAGGGTCTTCTTCACGGTCTCGTTTCTCCTTGTCCGTTGCAGGCGTCGGTTGCGGGCGTCGGTTGCGGGCGTCAACTGTGGGCGGAGTCGAGGTGCCAGACCACGGCCTCGTCCAGCTCCGCCGAGCCGTTCTCGGCGAAGATCTGCACCCCCTCGCTCGCGGGGTCGGGGAAGATCTGGTCCGTGATGACGGCCTCGCCGCTGCCGCCGAAGACCTCGACGGACGACCAGTCGACGAGGATCCGCAGCTTGACCTTGCCGTTCTCCGCCTTCAGGGGCGCGGTCTGGACACCGGGGAAGGTGCTGTTGAAGTCGACGGCACCGGAGTGGGTGCGGTCGACGTACAGCTCCTGTGTCGTGGTGTCGTAGCCGATGACGGTCGCCTCGCCGTCGGCGCCGGTGCGTACCTTCAGGCCGAAGCGGTCGGCGTCGTTGAGGGAGAAGGTCGCCTCGATGTCCAGGGCCTTGCCCTGGGCCGCGGGGCCGATCAGGGGCTCTGAGGTGTTCGTGACCGTGACACCGGCCGCGGTCGCCGGGCCCTCCTGCCGGAGGGACTCCACGCTGCCGACCGGCTCGCTGGTCAGCCGGATCCGGCCGTCGACCGTACGCAGCGCCATCTCTCTGGGAATGCTCTGCGCGCCCCGCCAGGGGGACGTGGGGACGGCGCCGCCGTAGTCCCAGTTGTTCATCCAGCCGATCATGTACCGCTTGCCGTCCGGCGCGTCCTCCCAGGACACGGCCGCGTAGTAGTCCTTGCCGTAGTCGGCCCAGTCGGCGCGCTGTACGACGGACTTGGCGGCGGTGTCGGCTTCGGTGAACCGGTCGGCCAGGATGTGGCCCCAGCCGGTTCTGTTCATGTCGACCAGCTGGATCTTCGCCTGCTTGCCGGCGTAGGAGCGCAGGTCGAAGGAGTCCCAGTCCAGGGTCTCGCTGTTGGCGCCGGTGGCGCTCTGGACGACCTTGCCGTCGACGATCAGGTTGACGGACGTCTCCTGGGAGACGGGCTGGGCCCGGGTGTCGGAGAGCATGATGTGGTCGGCGTTGAGGTGGCCCCAGCCGCCGGTGTTGTCGTCGACGATCCTGATCCGCGCCTGCTTGCCGGCGAGGTCCTTGACGTCCCAGGAGGCCCAGTTGAGCGCCTCGGCGTCCTTTCCGGTGGCGCTGCGGACCACGTTGCCGTCGACGAGCAGTTCGATCGCGGTCGGGTTGTCGGAGCCGGCGGGGTGGTAGCCGCCGCCCACAAGGAAGTTGACGTAGTCCTTGTCGATGGTGAACTCGGGTGAGGTGAGGGTGCCGGTGGTGGTGTCGCCGTTGCGGTAGCTGTTGACCAGGCCGTTGCCCAGGAAGCCGGAGACCGCCTGCTGGTCGGGGAGGGTGCCGGTGGCCGGTGCGGTGCCGAAGGCGTCCCCGGTCGTCGTCCAGTCGCCGTAGGTGCCGCCCTCGAAGTCGGCGAGGAGCGTGCCCGCGGGCGGATCTCCCCGCTCCAGGACCGTGCCGTCCACGTGCGGGTGCCGACCGCCGCCGACCTTGAAGTTCAGGTACTCGCTGTCGACGGTGAAGGAGGGTGAGGTCAGGGTGCCGGTGGTGGCGTCACCCGAGTGGAAGCTGTTGGCGAGGCCCTTGCCGTCGAAGCCGTCGACGGTGGTCTGACCGTCCACCGCCCCGGCTGCCGGAGCCGTGCCGAACGCGGTGCCCGTGGTCGTCCACGTGCCGAAGTCGGTGCCCTCGAAGTCCTGCGTCACCGTGCCGGTGGGCGGGATGTACGTGCCCTTGTCCTCGGCGGTGAACTTCGTGCCGTCGAAGTCGCCGACGAAGTACTGGGCGGCCGAACCGCCCGCGATACCACCGGGGTTGATGTTGACGACAAGGACCCACTTGATGTTGCTCTCGTCGCCGTCGACCGCGAGGGGGAACAGGTCCGGGCACTCCCACACCCCGCCCGTCGCGCCCGCCGGGCCGAACTCGCTCTGCAGGTTCCAGTCCTTGAGGTTCTTGGACGAGTAGAACCGCACCTTGTGCTCGGCGGACATGGACACCGTCATCAGCCAGCTCTGCGTCGGTGCGTACCACTGGACCTTCGGGTCGCGGAAGTCCCTGGAGCCGATGTCGATGACGGGATTGCCCTGGTACTTCGTCCAGGTACGGCCGCGGTCGGTGCTGTAGGCGAGCGACTGGGCCTGGATGCCCGTGGTTTTGTTGTGGCTGGTGTAGATCGCCACCATGGGCGGGTTCTCCGTCGTGCCGAAGCCGGTCGTGTTGTCCCGGTCGACGACCGCGCTGCCGGAGAACACCATCTCGTTGTCGTCGTGCGAGAGGGCGAGCGGGAGTTCCGTCCAGTGCACGAGGTCGTTGCTGACCGCGTGGCCCCAGGACATGTCGCCCCAGGAGTTGCCGTTCGGGTTGTACTGGTAGAAGAGGTGATACTCGCCCTCGTAATACACGAGACCGTTCGGGTCGTTCATCCAGTTCTTCTCCGGCGTGAAGTGGAACTGGGGCCGGTAGGTCTCGGAGTACGGCGGGGTGTCCGCGGCCACGGCCTGGGGGGCGAGCGGGGCTGCGGACAGGGCGCAGACCGTCGCCACCGCCGCGATCATCCGCATGCGGGCATGCCGGGATACATGTGCAGCGCTCATCGGCTCTCCTGTTCTGCGGCCGACCGCGCAGCGAAGCCTGCTGCCCGGCACGGGTCCGGCCGAAGAAGTGACGCCTTGCCGACACCGTCGTCCACAGCACCGGCAAGAAGTGTCATCGTTGACTTGTGTCATCGCTGACATCGAGTGGCCCGATGATGGAGGCAATCCGGCCGGTGCGTCAACGGGTCGGCCGCGATGTCCTGTTGAGCGGCCTGATCGTCCGTCAGGCGCGGTCGGCCGCGGCGAGCTGCCCCAGTTGGTGCTGCCACGGCGGATTGGGGCCGGCAACAGAGCAGGTCAGGGCCGCGACACGGGTGCCGAAGCGGCAGGCTTCCTCGACGTCGTCCAGGCGGAGTTCCGTCAGCCGGCCGCCCAGCAGCACGTGCGTGCCGAGGTGGTGCAGCAGTCCGGCGGTGAAGGAGTCGCCCGCTCCGACCGTGTCGGCGACGGTCACCAGGACGGTGATCTGACGCGGGCTCATGGCTGTTCTTCCCTGACGGACGTCTGACGGACGTACGGGCACCCCGGTCACTCGGGAGGGCGGCTGACGGGCCGTCACAGTGAGCGCCGGCTACGGGTGCTGACGGGCAGTCATATTGGTACGGCCGCGGGTGTTTGCCGATTTGTGACGAGCACGGGGCATTGACGTTTCCGGGAGGCGGAGTCCATCATCCTCGCCAGGCAGTGTCAACGATGACATGAGTCAACGATGACACCCCGGGCGGCGTGCTCCGATCCCAACTCCGTGCCGCTCGCTATCCCACAGGAGTCGTCATGTCTCGTACCACTCGCCTGTCCTCCTCCCTCCTCAGAGCCGCCGCGGTCACGGGCGTCGCGGCACTCACCCTGACGGCCTGCGGGTCCGGCTCCGGATCGGGCTCGTCGGGTTCCGGCTCGGGCGAGGTCAAGGTCGGCCTGATCACCAAGACCGACACCAACCCGTTCTTCGTGAAGATGAAGGAGGGCGCGGAGCAGGCCGCCAAGGAGAACGGCGCCCAACTGTCCACCGCTGCGGGCAAGTTCGACGGGGACAACGCCGGGCAGGTCACCGCCATGGAGAACATGGTCGCCGCCGGGGTGAAGGGCATCCTGATCACCCCGAGCGACTCCAAGGCGATCGTGCCCGCGATCGAGAAGGCCCGCGCCAAGGGTGTCCTGGTCATCGCCCTGGACACCCCGACCGACCCGGAGAGCGCGGTCGACGCCCTCTTCGCCACCGACAACCTCAAGGCCGGTGAGCTGATCGGCGAGTACGCCAAAGCCGCGATGACGGGCAAGACGGCGAAGATAGCCGCGCTCGACCTCGCGCCGGGCGTCTCCGTCGGCGTTCAGCGCCACGACGGTTTCCTGAAGGGCTTCGGCGCCACCGACAAGGACGTCGTGTGCGCCCAGGACACGGGCGGCGACCAGGCCAAGGGCCAGACGGCGATGGAGAACTGTCTCCAGAAGGAACCCGACATCAACGTCGTCTACACCATCAACGAGCCGGCCGCGCTGGGCGCGTACACCGCGCTGAAGGCCAAGGGCCGGGAGAAGGACGTACTGATCGTCTCCGTCGACGGCGGCTGCACCGGCACCCAGGCCGTCAAGGACGGCAAGATCGCCGCGACTTCGCAGCAGTATCCGTTGAAGATGGCCGCGGAGGGTGTCAAGGCCGTTGTGGCTTACGCCAAGGACGGTACGAAGGCGTCCGGGTACACGGACACCGGCGTCACGCTGATCAGCGACGAGGCGCAGGACGGGGTCGCGTCGAAGGACACGGCGTATGGCCTGGAGAACTGCTGGGGCTGATCCGTCGCCCCCTCGGCGGGGGCGGTCGGCCCGCCTCCCCGGCCAGGGACGGCCGCCCTCCCTTGTCCCGGCGGCGGGTGCTGAGCGCTTCGCGGGATACGCCGTCGTCTGCCGCGGGCCCGTGGGGGCTGGTCGCGCAGTTCCCCGCGCCCCTGAAGGCGCCCCTGCGGGGCGGCCTTCACCAGAACCGCCTCGTTCCCCGTCCGCCGACAAGGACAACTGTCTTCCGACAAGGACCTCGCATGACAGCCACGACCACTCCGTACTCGGAGCTCAAAGCACCGACCACGGCCCGCAGACTGCTCACGGCGCCGACCACCGGACCTCTGGTCGCCCTCCTCCTGGCCTGCGCCTTCTTCTCCTTCTCGACCGACCAGTTCCTGACCGGCGGGAACTTCTCGCTGATCGTGCAGCAGGTCATGGTCGTGGGCACCCTCGCCATCGGACAGACCCTGATCATCCTCACGGCGGGGATCGACCTGTCGTGCGGGGCCGTGATGGCGTTCGGCAGCATCGTGATCGCCAAGATGGCTGCCGAGGGATCCGTACCCCCGCTCGTCGCGATCGCCCTGGGCATCGGCGTCTGCGGCGGGTTCGGGCTGCTCAACGGGCTGCTGGTGCAGAAGATCCCGCTGCCGCCGTTCATCGTCACGCTCGGCATGCTCAACGTGGCGTTCGCGCTGACCCACATCTACTCCGAGGAGCAGACGGTCAGCAACCTGCCCGGCCCGCTGACCGCCCTCGGCGAGACCTTCCCCCTCGGCCACACCGACATCACCTACGGCTCCCTCGTCACCATCGCCCTGTTCCTGCTCCTCGCCTACTCGCTGAGCAACACCGGCTGGGGCCGGCACGTGTACGCGCTGGGCAACAGCGCCGAGGCCGCCCGGCTCAACGGCATCCGCACCTCGCGCCTCACCATCGGCATCTACACCGTGGCGGGCCTGCTGTACGGCATCGCCGCCCTGCTGCTCATCTCCCGCACCGGAGTCGGCGATCCGCAGGCCGGGCAGACCGACAACCTCGACAGCATCACCGCCGTGGTCCTCGGCGGCACGAGCCTCTTCGGGGGACGCGGATCGGTCCTGGGCACCTTCATCGGTGTCCTCATCGTGGGCGTGTTCCGCAACGGGCTCCAGCTGATGGGCGTCGCCTCCATCTACCAGACCCTGATCACCGGAGTCCTGGTGATCCTCGCGGTGACCGTCGACCAGCTCTCGCGGAAGAAGGCCCGATGACCGCCACCGGCACCCCCACCCCTGTCCTTAAGGCCCGTGGTCTGGTCAAGCGGTACGGCCAGGTCACCGCCATCGACGGCGCCGACTTCGACCTGCTGCCCGGCGAGGTCCTCGCCGTCATCGGCGACAACGGCGCCGGCAAGACCAGCCTGATCAAGGCCCTCACCGGCGCGGTGACCCCCGACGCGGGCGAGATACGCCTCAACGGGAAACCCATCACCTTCTCGGGCCCGCAAAGTGCGCGCGCCCACGGCATCGAGACGGTCTATCAGGACCTCGCCGTGGCCGCGTCCATGGACATCGCCTCGAACGTGTTCCTGGGGCGCGAACTCCGCCGCCCCGGCGTCCTCGGCAGTGTCTTCCGCATGCTCGACAAGAAGCGCATGCGCCAGGAGGCCGCCGAGCACATGGCCGACCTGAAGATCGGTCTGCGCTCGCTGACCCAGTCGGTGGAGACGCTCTCCGGCGGTCAGCGGCAGGCCGTTGCGGTCGCCCGTTCCGTCGCCTGGGCCAGCTCCGTCGTCGTCATGGACGAGCCCACCGCCGCGCTCGGCGTCAAGGAGTCCGGCCAGGTCCTGGACCTGATCCGCCGGGTCCGCGACAAGGGCATGCCGGTCGTCCTGATCAGCCACAACATGCCCCACGTCTTCGAGATCGCCGACCGGATCCACGTCCACCGCCTCGGCCGGCGGACCGCCGTGATCAAGCCCTCCGACTACTCCATGGCCGAGGTCGTCGCCATCATGACCGGCGCTCTCACCGTCGATGCGGCCGGAGATACTGTCGTAGCGGATTCCGAGGCGGCGAAGGCCGCGGGAGTCCAGGCCACCTGACAGCACGACCCAGCTCTCGCAGTTTCCGGCCGAGGCCGCGGCCGGAACCGAGAGCCCACAGGACGGTTTCTCCATGGCAGCGAACCGCCGCCCCACCCTGACCGATGTCGCCCGAGAAGTCGGCGTCAGCGCCAAGACGGTCTCCCGAGTCCTCAACGCGGACGGACCCGCCTCCGCACAGACCAGGGAACAAGTACTCGCCGCGGTGGCCAAGCTCGGCTTCCAGCCGAACCTCATGGCCCGCAACATCCGCGTCGGCGGACCCGACACCACGGTCGGACTGGTCATCCCGGACCTCGGGAACCCCTTCTTCGGGGCCGTGGCCCGGAGCATCGAGGACACGGTCCGCGACCGCGGACTGACCCTGCTCATGGGCTCCTCCGCGGACGATCCCGTACGCGAACGCGCCCTGACCGACAAGTTCCTCGCCCGCCGCGTCAGCGTCCTGATCGTCGTACCGTCCGTCGGCGCCGACCACACCCACCTCAAGTCCCACCGTACGGCGGGACTGCCCGTGATCTTCCTCGACCGACCCGGCGCCGGCCTCGCCACGGACAGCATCGTCAGCTCCAACCGCGCCGGCGCCCACGACGGCATCGCCCACCTCGTCTCACACGGACACCGGCGCATCGGCTTCGTCGGCGACCTGCCCCCGAAGCTGTACACGCGCCGCGAGCGGCTGGCCGGCTACCGCTCCGCGCTGCGGGAAGCCGACATCCCCTACGACCGCTCGCTCGTCACCAACGCCCACGACCAGCAGGGGGCCGAGGCCGCGACCGCCCAACTCCTCGGCCTGGCCGATCCTCCGACGGCTCTGTTCGCCGGCAACAACATCATGGCGCTGGGCATCGTCGCCGAACTCGCCCGCAGCAAACGCAAGGACGTCGCCGTCGTCGCCTTCGACGACGTCTCACTCGCCGAAGCACTCGAGCCCGCCCTGACCGTCGTCGCCCAGGACGCGGAAGAACTCGGCAGGGCAGCCGCGGCCACCGCCCTGACCCGACTCGACGGCGACCGCACCCGCGCCCGCACCATCACCGTGCCCACCCGGCTGATCGTCCGCGGCTCGGGCGAGCAACCCGCGCCCGCGCCCGCGCCGTAGGCAACTCCGCAGGCAGTTCCGTAGACAGCTCGACCCTGCCCGGACAGGGTCTTCGGACCTCGCCCTTTTCAGCGCGGGAGAGCCTGCGGCATCGCGTCGGTCACGCCCACCGGACGGTGTCGCCGAGCCTGATCCGGCCCGGGGCGACGACCTGTGCGTAGGCTCCGGCGCAGGGCTGCGGGGTCATGGTGTCCAGCGGGACGATCCGGTTGTGGTCGGACAGGACCCGTAGGGCGGCCGTGTCCGCGGGTACGGGGCCGTGCGCGAGGGTGGTGACGGCGCAGCGTGGGGTGCGGGCGATGACGTGGAGTGTGAGGTCGTCGCCTATGCGCAGGGTGCGGCCGGGCCAGTCGTTCTCGGGGAAGCCGGAGCCGGAGCCGGTGCCGGAGCCGGGTGTGTCGAGGACGATGTTGGGACGGTAGCGGACGGCGTCGGCGGCGCCCGGGGCGAGGGCGTCGATGCGGGCCAGGGCGGCCGTGGTGAGCAGGTGGACGGGCGCGTAGTCGACGAAGGTGCCGGCGGGCGCCGCGCTGCCGATGTGGCTGGTGTCGATGCCGATGTCGGTGGCGGTGGCGGTGGCGCCGCGCAGGATGTCGTCCGGGCGGGCGCGGTCGAGGGTCGGCTGCGCGGGTGGAGTGTCGGTCAGGGTGACGTCGCGGCCGATGAAGTGGGACAGGTGGTGGTCCGCGTCCGGGTCGGTGGAGTGCCACGCCTTGCCGTCCGGGGCGGTGATGTGGACGGCCCCGGCGCCGTGTTGGGCGGTCAGGGACAGCAGACGGCGCCACCGGCGTGGGTACTTGGCGCTGGCGATCCTTCCCGTCTCCGTGTCGACGAGGGTGAGCCGACGGTCGTGGGCCAGACCGCGCTCGGTGACCTCCGTGGCTGTGATCGCCTCGCCCAGCAGGGATTTGACCGGGTAGCGGTACAGGCCGCCCACGGTTCCGATCACGGTTGCTCCGGATTCGCCATGCTCAAGGCAGTAACTCGATCGTCGTGAACGCCGATGTCAGCAGGTTGGTCGGCGCAACAGGTGCTGCCCTGCTGCTTGGCGAGGGAGTCCGCGTCGGCCTTGACGACGTACACCTCCCAGGGTTCCTGGCCGGGGCCGTGGACCCAGACCTTGTCCTGGAGGGCGTAACAACACGTGGTGTCGTCCTCCACGTCGGTGGCGAGACCTGCCTCGCCCAGGCGGGCGGTGGCCGCGTGGACCGCCTCGGTCGTCTCGACCTCCACCCCCAGGTGGTCCATGCGTGTCTCCTCGCCCGCCGTGCCTTCGATGAGGACGAGCTTGAGCGGCGGCTCCGCGATCGCGAAGTTGGCGTAGCCGTCGCGGAGTTTGGCGGGTTCGGTGCCGAAGAGCTTGCTGTAGAAGGCGATGGACGCGTCGAGATCGGGGACGCGGAGGGCGAGCTGTACGCGGGACGACATGACGAATCTCCATGATCGAGTGGGCTTACTTCGACATCTATCGATTTCCTACGGCCCAGCATGGCACCTGATTCGGCAACCGTCAATATAGATAGTTATCTAATCCACTATCCAGCGGTCCGGCTGGGCCGACTGGGCCGGAAGACGACTGCCACCAGCGCCAACCCGACCACCCCGCCCACCAGTTGGGCACCGATGAACCCCGGTACCGACCCCGGCGCTATCCCCGCGAACGTGTCGCTGAAGGTGCGGCCGATCGTCACCGCCGGGTTGGCGAACGACGTGGACGACGTGAACCAGTAGGCGGCGCCGATGTACGAGGCCACGGCCACGGGGGCGTACCGGAGGCGGTCGGTGCGGGCCAGGCCGAAGATCAGGAGGATCAGGCCGGCGGTGGCCACCACCTCGCCCAGCAGCAGATGACCGGCCGAGCGGTCGTGCGTGGACCACTCCACCAGCGGCTCGCCGAACATCGCGTCGGCGAGGATCGCGCCCGCTGTCGCACCGACGATCTGTGCGGGGACGTACACCGCGACCTCGCGGGCCGTGACGCCGGCGCCGCCGCGCCGGGCCGTCCACCACTCGGCCAGGGTGACCACCGGATTGAAGTGCGCGCCCGAGACCGGGCCGAGCAGCAGGATCAGGATGCCGAGGCCGAAGACCGTGGCGATCGAGTTCGCCAGCAGCTGCACCCCGACGTCCGTCGTCAGCTCGGTGGCCTGGATGCCCGAGCCGATCACGATCGCGACGAGGAGCGCGGTGCCGAGGAGTTCGGCCGCGGCCCTGGAGGTCAGCGGGGGCGTCGCGGACGCCGTCGGGGCTGTCGTCGACGTCTTCAAGGGCAGGGCCGCTTGACGTCGTTCTCGGCGGTGGCGCGTGCCGTCTCCGCCAGGTCGGCGAACCGGCCCGCGAGGGAGGCGATGACGTCGGGCTTGAGGCGGTAGTAGAGGAACCGGCCGCAGGGTTCCGTCTCCACGACCCCCGCCTCGCGCAGCACCTTCAGATGGTTGGAGAGGTTCGTCTGTCTGGCCCCCGTCTCCTCCACCAGGTGGGTGCTGCAGAGCGTTTCCCTGGCGAGCAGGGTGACGATGTGGAGGCGGAGCGGATCCGCGAGAACCCGCATCAGATCAGTGTCGACTGACTTCAGCATGGGCTGATACTTTCACATCACTCCGAATACGCGCATCTGAAGTACGCACATATGAAGGAAGGGCCCATGTCCTCCAGCCCGCTCACCCCCCTCGCCTCCGTCCTCTTCGTCTGTGTCCACAACGCCGGGCGTTCCCAGATGGCCGCCGGTTTTCTGACCCATCTCGCGGGTGACCGTGTCGAGGTCCGTTCCGCCGGTTCCCTCCCCGGTGACCGGGTCAATCCGGCCGCCGTCGAGGCCATGCGGGAGGTCGGTGTCGACATCGCCGGTGCCACGCCGAGGATCCTCACCACCGAGGCCGTCCAGGCGTCCGACTACGTCATCACCATGGGCTGCGGCGACGCCTGCCCGGTCTTCCCCGGCAAGAAGTACCTCGACTGGGACCTGGCGGACCCGGCAGGGCAGGGCGTCGAGGCCGTGCGTCCCATCCGGGACGAGATCCGCGAGCGCGTCGGGGCTCTGATCGCCGAGATCGACGCCAAGCCGGAGGCCTGACCCCGGTCGACATCCAGCAAGGGCAAAATGGCACAGCCCACATGACAGCCACATGCCGACCCGGCGCAGCGAGAAGAGCACCATGCCCCCGTACGACTACGAGAAGGACGGCGCCGCCATCTACCGCCAGTCCTTCGCCACCATCCGCGCCGAGGCCGACCTCGCGGGCCTGCCCGCCGACGTCGGTCAGGTCGTCGTGCGGATGATCCACGCCTGCGGGATGGTCGACCTCGTACGGGACCTGTCGTACACGCCCGGTGTCGTGGCCCGCGCCCGTGCGGCTCTCCGTGCGGGCGCGCCGATCTTCACCGACGTACGAATGGTGGCCAGCGGGGTGACCCGCAAGCGGCTGCCCGCCGACAACGACGTGCTGTGCACCCTCACCGACCCGGCCGTCCCCGAGCTGGCCGCGAAGCTCGGGACCACGCGCAGTGCCGCCGCTCTTGAGCTGTGGCGGGACCGGCTGGAGGGGGCGGTCGTCGCTGTCGGCAACGCGCCCACCGCTCTGTTCCGGCTGCTGGAGATGATCGAGGAGGGTGCGCCCCGGCCCGCCGCCGTCATCGGTGTTCCGGTCGGGTTCGTCGGCGCCGCCGAGTCCAAGGAGGCCTTGGCTGCGCATCCGTCGGGGCTGGAGCACATCGTCGTACGTGGTCGTCGTGGCGGCAGTGCCATCGCCGCCGCCGCGATCAACGCCATCGCGAGCGAGGAGGAGTGAGAGGAAGAGTGAGCGGTCAGCTTTCCTCGGGGGCCGGGGTCGGCTGCGCCAGGCCCGCCGTCCACTTCTCCTCGATACGGCCGACCTTCCACACCAGCAGGGCCACCGCCCACGTCGCGAAGAACAGCCCGACGATCACGTAACCGATGATGTTGAGGTCCAGGCCGGAGACCCAGTCCCAGAACGGGCCGTGCAGGTCCGCCTGTTCGGCGATCAGGCCGAGCAGCTCCACCGTGCCGATGATGAGCGCGACGGCGACCGACAGGCCGGTGATCGTGAGGTTGTAGTAGACCTTGCGGACCGGCTTGGAGAAGGCCCAGCCGTACGCGAAGTTCATGAACGAGCCGTCGATCGTGTCGAGCAGTGACATGCCTGCCGCGAAGAGGATCGGCAGGCACAGGATCGCGTACCAGGGCAGGCCCGAGGCCGCGCCCGAACCCGCGAGGACGAGGAGCGCGATCTCCGTCGCCGTGTCGAAGCCGAGGCCGAAGAGCATGCCCAGCGGGTACATCTGCCACGGCTTGGTGATCGACTTCATCAGGCGGCCCAGGAGGCGGTTCATGAAGCCCCGGTTGTTGAGCTGCTCCTCCAGGGCCTCCTCGTCGAAGTGGCCGGTGCGCATCTGGCGGAAGACCTTCCAGATGCCCGCCATGATCACGATGTTGATGATCGCGATGAGGTAGAGGAAGGTCCCGGAGACCGTCGTGCCTATCCAGCCGGTGACGTCGTGCAGTTCGGAGTTGTCGTCGGCGACCGGGCCCGACAGGGCCTTCACGCCGAGGGAGAGCAGGAACGCGAGCGCGAACACGATGCTCGAGTGGCCCAGCGAGAACCAGAAGCCGACCGACAGCGGGCGCTGGCCCTCGCTCATCAGTTTCCGGGTGGTGTTGTCGATCGCGGCGATGTGGTCGGCGTCGAAGGCGTGCCGCATGCCGAGCGTGTAGGCCGTGACGCCGATGCCGATACCGAAGGTCTTCGTACCCAGGCTGTAGTGCTCCGGGGCGACGATCACCACCAGCGTGAACCAGCCGATGACGTGCAGCGCCAGGATGAACGCGGCCATCCCGCCGAGGCTCGCCCACTCCTTGCGGGTCATCGAGGTACGGATGCGGTGCCGGACGGACGGACCGGGGGCGGGAGCGGTAGCGGTGGTGGTCATGCGGAGGTGGGGCCTCACTGGTCATCGGTCGCCGGTCGTCGGTCATCGGCTGGCGGTCGTACGGGCATTCAGTCGCGCCTTCCAGGCTCCTGCACACCAGTTGCAGGTACAAGAACAGCGCGGCAAAGCCCACGTCAGGGTTCAGCCAGCAGCCGGGAAAGGGCGCTGGTCGAGGAGGGCCGTGATCCATCGCGCCGCTGCCTCCGGGTCGGCCGCGACCGGAACCCCCTCCGGTACGGGTGGCCGGCGGACCATGACCACGGGCAGCCCCGCCTCCCGTGCCGCCGTCAGTTTCGGTGCCGTCGCCGCTCCCCCGCTGTCCTTGGTCACCACGACGTCGATGCGGTGGCCGCGCAGCAACTCGCGCTCGCCGTCGAGCGTGAACGGGCCCCGGTCGAGCAGCACCTCCATCCGGGCCGGGTGCGGAGGCTCGGGCGCGTCCACGGAACGTACGAGGAACCACAGGTCGTCGAGCGCGGCGAAGGCGGACAGGCCCAGTCGTCCGGTGGTGAGGAACACCCGTCGGCCGAGGGTGGGCAGCAGGGTCGCGGCCTCCTCCAGGGAGCCGGCCTCGCGCCAGTCGTCCCCCGCGACGGGGGTCCAGCCGGGGCGCCGCAGCGCGAGCAGGGGGACGTCGGCCGTGGCTGCGGCACGCGCCGCGTGGAGACTGATCGTGGCGGCGAAGGGGTGGGTGGCGTCGACGAGCGCGTCCACCCGGTGCTCGCGCAGCCACGCGGCCAGCCCCTCCGCTCCGCCGAAGCCGCCGATCCGGACCTCGCCGGGGGGCAGCCGGGGGCCGGCCACCCGCCCGGCGAGGGAACTGGTCAGGGTCAGGGGCGGGCCCGGGGCGGTGTGGAGCAGTTCGGCCAGGCGGCGGGCCTCCGTGGTGCCGCCGAGGATCAGTACGTGCGGGGCAGTCATGGATGTCCCCCATGGGCGCTGGTCAGGGCCACTGTACGGCGGCTGCCTGCCGGGACGGGGGTCGTCCGGTCCGCGTGGAACCCGTGGCTGGGCATCCTGGGCGGGCTGTGCGGCCTGTGCATCCTCGGTATGACCCGGAGCGTAGTCCCGTAGTGCTACTCGGACTCGGACTCGGCCCTGCCTGCCGTCGGCGCCGGTCCCGACGGCCGGTCGGCAGGGTCATTCCGGCAGTTCCCTGAGGTGGCCTTCGGCGACGAACGCCACCTCGCCGCCCACCGTGACGGAGCGGATGTCCTCCCCCTCGCCGTACGCGCTGATCGTCAGTTCGCTGGGGCGGCCGGTGAAGCGGCCCTGACGCAGGACGGTCGTCCGGCCGTCGGCGATACGGCCGTGGCGGCGCAGGTAGGCCGCCGCGCAGCCCGCGCCACTGCCGGTGGCCACGTCCTCCAGGACGCCGTCGTTGTTCCAGTGGCGTCCTTCCGGCGCGGTGGCGTCGAGCAGATACGCGAACTGGGCACCGAGGGCGGCCAGCGGGGCTTCGAGGTCGTGGGCGATCCGGGCGCGTGCCAGTGCGTCGCCGCCGCGCACGGGGACCACCAGATAGCGCAGGCCGGTGGAGAGCACCTCCGGGGGCAGGCCAGGGTCCAGGTCGTCGGCGGTCAGGGAGAACCAGGAGGCCAGGTCGGGAATGTTCGGGCGGCCGAGGAAGGAGGCGGGGCCCTGGTCGAGGACGCCGGTGTAGCGGCCGGCCGCGCGGCGCTCGGTGGTGACACCGACCGTTCGGGCCGCCAGTCTCAGGCGCCAGGTCTCGGTGTCGGCGGTGCCGTGCAGGGCGTGCAGAACGCAGGCCGCTCCGACGAGAGGGTGGCCGGCGAAGCCGAGCTCCCCGGCGAGGTCGAAGACACGCGCCCTCCAAGCCCGTTCACCAGCGTGTTCATCGGCGTGCTCACTGGCGTGCTCACTGGCGTACTCACTGGCGTACTCATCGGTGTCGTCATCAGTGTCGTCGGGGGCCAGGAAGACCGATTCGAAGTGGCGCATCTCCTGGGTGATGCGGGTCATCTGCCCCTCGCTCAGCCCGGCGGAGTCGGGAAACACCGCCAGGCTGTTGCCGCTGTAGGGGCGGGGGCTGAAGACATCGACGTGTACGTAGTGCATGTTCGCGACGCTAGCGGCCGTGACCGGCGTGACCGTCCCTCAGCGCCCCCGCGCCGGGTACTCCGAGGCGAGGAGGCCGAAGAGGACGTCGTCGGTCCACTCCCCCTTGATCCAGGTGCTCCGCACGAGGTGGCCCTCGCGGCGGAAACCCACGCGTTCCAGCAGCTTCGCCGAGCGGACGTTCCGTCCGTCGCAGCCCGCCGAGACCCTGTGCAGCCCCTCTTCCACCAGCAGGAACTCCACCGTCCGCGCGACCGCCTCGGTGGCGTACCCCCGCCCCTGGAACTCCGGCGCGAACGTGAAGCCCAGCTCCGCCTGCCGCCCGTCGTCAGTCCGGCACACCCCTACGTCGCCGATCAGCCCCGGTACGTCCCGCCTCTCGACGGCGTACTGGAACCACCCCGGATCACGCGGATCCCCCGCCGAGAGCGTGGCCGCCAGCCGCTCGGCCGCCGCCGACGGCACCGGCGACTCCCAGGACTGGTACCGGCTCACCTCGGGATCCGAGCGGTAAGCCGCCAGGGCCGACGCGTCCGCCGGGCTGAACCGCCGGAGCCGTAGCCTCGCTGTCTCCATGCCCGCGTTTCCTTTCCCGGCGTCGTGCGTCAGGGGTGTCGCCATGGTCATGAGCGAAGCGGCGAGCCACTCTGGTCTCCGGCGGACTCGTACCGCCCCCGCAGTTCCGAGAGCACCCCGAAGGCCGCCGCCGTCAGCGGTACCGCGAGGAGCATGCCGAGGATGCCGGCGAGGGAGGCGCCGGCCGTGAGAGCGAGCAGGATCACCGCCGGGTGCATCTGGAGCGTCCGGCTCTGGATCATCGGCTGGAACACGTTCCCTTCCAGGACCTGGACGACGGCGACCACACCCAGGACCCACAGCGCGGTGGTGAGCCCGCCGTCCGCGAACGCGACGAGGACCGCGACCGCGCCCGAGAGGAGGGCGCCGAGGTAGGGGATGTAGGCGCCGATGAACACCAGCGCCCCGAGGCCGACGGCGCCCGGCACCCCGATGATCAGCAGACCGACGGTGATGCAGACGGCGTCGATGAACGCGACGATCGTCGTGCCCAGCATGAAGCCCTCGATCGCCTGGAAGGCGCGGCGGGCCATGACCTCCGCGGTCGCGCCGGAGCCGCGCGGGGCCAGCGAGTGCAGCGAGGCGACGGCCCGGTCGGAGTCGCGGAGGAAGAAGAAGAGGAGCAGGATCGCGAGCGTTCCGGTGGCGATCATCTCGGTGAGCAGGCTGACGCCGCTCAGCACCCCGGAGACCGCGGTGCCGCCGAAGTTGGACAGCAGGTCCTTGGCGTTCGCGGCGAGTTCGTCCAGAGACGTGCCGACCACGTCGAAGCGCTCGCTGAGGTCCTTCGCCGCGTCCCGCACCGAGTCGATGATCTGGTCACCGGTGTCGACGAGGGCGTTCACCACGATGTACGCGGCCCCGCCCATGACCAGGATCACGGCGGCGCAGGTCAGCCCGGCGGCGAGGGACTTGTTGAACTTCATCGCGACCAGCCGCCGGTAGAACGGGCCGAGCAGGGCCGACAGGAGCAGCGCGAGCAGCACCGGCGTGACGGCCGTCTGGAACGTGATGCAGAACCACACACCCACGGTGATCACACCGCTGACCAGGAGCAGCAGCGCACTTCCGGCGGCGAGGCGCCGACCGGGCTCCGAGAGGAGGGGGCCGCCGCCACGGCCGTCGGAACGGACCGGCGCGGGCATGGGCACGCGGGTGTCCCGGACCGTCGTACGTGTGCGATGTATCCGCGCACCCCGCAGCCCCGGCTGCCTGGTGCGGCTGCCGCCGACTCTTCGAGGGGCTCCCGTAGGGCTGTTCATCCTGGTTCGTCTCCGCTCACACGCATGGCCGCTGTCCGCGGCGACAGAGTAGACCGGCGCGGGACCCGTGGGGTTGAGCGGACGGGGGGAAGCGTGAGTGAAGGACAGGTGGAGGTGCGGTGGCCGGAAAGCTGCGCCGAAGCTGTGGGGACCATAAGAACTTGTGTGACGTCGCCGGGGCTGGGCAGGCGCGGTCGTTATGAGCACTCCCACCAACCCGAGCACGGTAGACGCGGCAGAAGCGTCGGATGCGGCGACCGAGGCCGCCGAGCAGAGCGCGCATGTACGAGCGGTCGAGCCGCGGCGCAGATCCGGTGGCGGCCGGGGCTTTCCGTCGGCGTCGCGCGGTGGTGGGCGGGTGGCGGGGCTGGACGGGCTGCGGACGGTCGCGGTCCTCCTGGTGATCGTGTACCACGTGGAGCCTGGTCCGCTGCCCGGCGGCTCGGTGGCCGTGGACGTCTTCTTCACGCTCAGCGGCTTCGTCATCACGCGGCTGCTGATCGCCGAGTACGCCCGGAGCGGCCGTATCGGCCTGGGTTCGTTCTACCGGCGGCGCTGGCTACGACTCGGCCCGGCCCTGCTGCTGATGTGCGCGGTCACGGCACTGCTCTCCCTGGCGCTGCCGCTGCCGCTGTTCGACGGGGCGTGGACGGCGGCGGCGCTGGCGGCGGTGTCGGTGGTCAACCTCGTACGAGCGGGAGAGGCCGGCCCGTACTCGGAACTCACCTCCGCTCTCAGCCACACCTGGTCCCTGGGGGTGGAGGAGCAGTTCTACCTGGCGTGGCCACTCCTGCTCCTCCTGCTCCTACGGCGCACCACGGCACGGAAGGTACTGGCCTGGGTCGCGGCACTGTGCGTACTGCCGCTGCTGTGGCGCCTCGCCCTCTGGGACCCCACGGCGGCGCACCGCATCTACAACGGCCCCGACACCCGCGCCGACCAGCTTCTGATCGGCGCGCTGCTCGCCGTACTCCTGGCCCGCCTTCGAGCCGACGACCCCCGGCTGGAGCTGCTGCGCCGCTGGGCGAACCGTCTGTGCTGGCCGGCGTTGGCCCTGCTGGGCCTGATCGCCTGGCAGATCCCGATCGCGGAGGCGAGCGCGTGGAACCCCGTCTGGTACACGGCCGGGTTCATGGTCGCCGCGGTCCTGTCGGCGACGGTGATCGCGGCGCTGGAACTGGTCCCGGGCTCCTGGCCCTCCCGTCTGCTGTCGATCGCGGCCCTGGCCTGGGTCGGCCGCAACCTGAGCTACGGGATGTACCTGTGGCACTACCCCGTCATCCGGCTCCTCTCCGACCTCGGCGTGACCGACGACCATCTGCTCCCGGCGGGCCTGGCGGCGACGGTCGTGGCGGCTCTCGCGTCGTACGCCCTTGTCGAACGGCCGCTGCTGCTGCGGGCGCGACGGGGGTCGACGGCGAAGGCGGCGACGGCCACGGCTACGAGCGCAGTCCCAGCCCCGGCCCCGGCCTCAGCCCCAGTGCACGGCTGCGCAGCCTCTGCCAAGTGACGGGCCAAGGAGGTCTCGTCGACGCCCGGACGGTGACGGGGACGCCGAGGGCGCTGCCGGTGACCTCGCCCCATCGGTCGTAGCCGTGACCCGGCGCCCGCTTGCGCCGCCCGTAGTGGACCGAGGTGGTCAGGAAGGCCGCCCATTCGGTCAGTTCGTCCGCGGCCTTCCTGTGGCGTGCCCACGGGAGGCGTCCGGACAGTTTCGGCTCATCGCTGTCCTCGTCGATCTGCCAGACCGCCGACGGCAGACCGGCGTTCAGCAGCTCGACCAGCGCCGCCATGGTCCGGAGCTGGGCACGGTGGACCGGGTCCGACGAGGGAACCCGTCTGACCTCGGACACACGGGCCCGCGCGGACGTACCGGGTGCCACACTCCTGGAGAACCTGACCCGCACGCCCCGCTGGACCACTTCCACCTCCAGCTCCTCCCAGTGGCGTTCCTCGGTCCGCCCTGACGAATAGGCCGGATCGGAACTGTCGTCCAGCGACACGCGCATCACGCCGGACCGGCTCCGAAGCTCCGTCCCCAGGACATCGGCCCAGTGGGAGAACACGCCGTACTGTTCCCGGTCGCTCAACGCGAAGGGGGCCATGCCGTACAGCGTGGCCTCCTCCCCGAGCGACCAGGCGACGGGAGGAAGCCGGGCCTCCATGAGGTCGATCAACACCTCGGCTGCACGAAGCTGCCCTCCGAGGATCCCCGCTCTGTCCATACCCACACCCATGCCCCCGCCCCTCCCTGGCCCCGGCCCATGCCCCTGTCCATGCCGATGAGCATTCCCCTGGGCTTCACCCACGGAACCCGATGTCAGTGGGCCGCCCTAGACTCCGCCGCACCATGACCAACAATCACCCCGGAACCCCGAAAACCCTGAAGCCGGCCCTCGGTTCGATGACAGTGCTCGTCGCGGCAGTCATCGTCCACGACCGGGCGGCGGGCCGAGTCGTCCTCCTCCAACGCGGCCCGCACGCCAAGTTCGGCCAGGGCATGTGGGACCTCCCCCTCGGCAAGAGCGAACCCGGCGAACCCATCACCGACACGGCGGTCCGCGAGCTGTACGAGGAGACGGGCCTACGGGTGAAGCCGGAGTCCCTGTCGGTCGCCCACCTCGTCCACGGCGCCCAGGGCGTCCAGGCCCCGAACGGCTACCTCACCGTCGTCTTCGCCACCCACGACTGGACGGGCGAGCCGGAGAACCGCGAACCCGACAAGCACGCGGAGGTCCGCTGGGTCGAAGTGGACGCGCTGCCGGGGGAGTTCGTGCGGACGAGCGGGGTGGCTCTTCGTAGTTATCTGGGCGGCGGCGGGCTGGATATATCGCTGGCGGGCTGGTCACCGTAACGGAGTCGACCGGGTTCCGGGCGGGCGCGGTACTGCGGTCACACCGGGTCCTTGTGGACCGGGATTCGGGTGGCCACGGCCCTCCCAAAGAACCCTGGGTAAAGAACCAACTACCCTCCTCCGCCCGCCCGTTCCCCCCTGACCGACCCCGCACACGCGACCCCGTTCACTCGCAGGAGTGATTCGGTTGCGGTGAGCGATCGCGGGGAGTTACGTTCCCGGAAACAACCCCACACAGACGACGGCCCTCGCCAAGGAGTGCAATCCTGAAACGAGGGCCTGACCACTCAGGAAGACAACACCTTCCCAATGGCTGGCACGCAGTCTAACGCGCCCTCGTGCGCCAACGCCGGTGCACCGGCAGCATCGAACTCCCCGGTCCCGATGCCGATCCCGATGCCGATGTCGGGCGTGATCCACGTACGCACCCGCCTCACCGCCGACTTCACCGTGATCGCCAACGCCCCTCGCCCAGCGGCGCGGCAGCGCGGTCACCATCGGCGTCGCGGCCTACATCCTCTCCGTACCCGACGGCGCCCCCATCGGCATCGCCGCCCTCTGCGCCCACTTCGACGAGGGCGAGATCCTGATCTCGCGTGCGCTGCGGGAGTTGGAGGCGGCGGGGTATCTGGAACGGCGCCGGGTGAGGGGGCCGAACGGAAAGGTACGTACGCAGACTTTCTTCTACGACGTACCGCGCGACGCCGGTGACGAGCCGCCCCTCCCTCCTCCTCCGCGGCCCACCCGGCCGAGGAAGTACGAGCCCGCCGAGACGAGCACGCCAGGAGCATCGCCTGCTCCTGCTCCTGGAGCTGTGCCTGCTTCTGCTCCTGGAGCTGAGGCGGCCACGGAAGCCACACCTCCCCCAAGTCTCCCGCCCACTCCCCCACTTGACCTCGACGAAGCCGACCCGCAGGCCGTCGTCATCCTCGCCTCGCTCCGTATCGTCGACCGCAGGCTGGTTCTGTCCCGCAGCGAGGTCGCCGAGTTGGCCCCGGCGGTCACGGAATGGCTGGCGCAGGGTCTCCGCCCCGAGGAGATCACCGGGGCGCTCACCACCGGCCTCCCCGCCCACTTCCGGGCCCGTCCGGCACGCGTACTGGCGTTCCGCCTGCGCGAGGCGCCGCTTCCGGCGCCGCCGAGCGCCATGCCACCCGTCACACCCCTGCCGCTCACCCTCCCCTGGCAGACCTGCGACGGCTGCGAACGGGCGTTCCGGGCGGCGGAGCCTTCCGCGTGCCGGGACTGCAGGACGGCGGGGGCGGCTTGATGGCTCGGGGGACCGGCACCAGGGCACGGCGCGTGACGGAGGTGAACCGTCATGGCGCACACCCGGCGAGCCGGGTATGCAAGCATGCGGAACCTCGGACCAACGGGAGGAGGATCATGGTTGACCGATTCAATGACGGGCTTCTGACGCCCACGGAGACGGCCTCCCATCTGCAGGTCCCACTGTCGACGCTGACCAGTTGGCTCAAGGGCACGGCGGCGGGCGCACCGCTCGTCCACCGCGTCGAGCCGATCCGCAACGGGCAGCCCTCGGTCCCTTTCATCGCCGTGGCGGAGGCCCACGTACTACGTTCCCTGCGCTCGCTCGGCCTGCGGATGAGTGAGATCCGGGAGGCCGCCGCGGCCGTACGGAAGGCATTCGACACTCCCTACGGTCTGGTCTCGAAGCGCATCGCGACGGACGGGGTGGACATCTTCGTCGAGCACGGTTTCGGGGATCTGAGGCGCGCCCGCGACGGCCAGGCCCCCATCCACGAGGTGGTGGCCGGCTATCTCCGTTACCTGACCTGGGAAGGCGAGGACGACTACCCGGCGAGCCTGCGGCTGAAGCAGTACGGGGAGTCGGTGCCCGTCGTGATCGACCCCCGGTTCGGCCACGGGCTGCCGGTCATCGCCGCCAACCGCGTCACGGTCAAGGCCGTCACGGACCTCTGGGAGGCCGGTGAAAACGTCGAGGACATCGCCTACGAGTACGACATGACGCCCGAGCAGGTGGATTCGCTCTGCCACGCAGTGGTGCGCCTTGCCGCCTGAGTTCTTCCTCGACCGGAACCTGGGACGCCGCGTCGCGGAGGAACTGCGGCAGCGTGGCTGGGCGGTGCACCGCATCGTCGACGTCTTCCCGGCGGACGCGCAGGACATTCCCGACAAGGAGTGGATCTCGTACGGGCTCGACCGGTCATGGGTTCCGCTGTCGAAGGACGGCCGTATCAAGACACGGGACCTGGAGATCCAACCTGTCCTAGAGCGCTCCGCCGTGCTCTTCTACCTCGACAACCAGCAACTCCGCACCCTGGAAATGGTGGAGCGACTCGACACACATCGCAGCGCGATCCTCCGGGCCGTCGAGAAGGGCGGCCCCGCCGCGTATGCCGTACGACTCGGCGGCCTCGACCGGACCTGGCCTTGATCACCGAGGGTCCACACAGGCCATCCAACTGGCGGTACCACCAGCTCGGCGAAGCCACTGGTCGGAGCACTAGTTCTTGGCTGCCAGCAAGTGCAGCTCCTGGAACTGCCGCTTGTCGGTGGGCTTCGGCTCGCACAGCACCCGGGCGATCTCGCTCACGCCGACATCACGCAGCAGCCCCGCCAGGCGGTCGGGCGACCAGCGATAGGCCGTCATCACCGTGTGGTCGAAGGACTGCGTGGGGATCGCGGAGCCGTCGGTGGCGAAGCAGCTGATCAGCAGGTGACCGCCAGGGGCCAGGACCCGGGCGAACTCCACGACCACGGTCGGGAGGTCCTGCGGTGGGATGTGGATGATCGAGGATCGCGAAAGCACCCCGCCCAGCGCGCCGTCCGCGATGTCGAGCGCCGCCATCGAGCCCACCTCGAACCGCAACTCCGGGTTGGCCTCCTGAGCCAGCCCGATCATCGCGGGCGACGCGTCGACACCGAAGGCACGCAGCCCCAACCGCCCTAGATGAGCAGTGATATGCCCGGGTCCACAGCCCAGATCCGCCACCTCGCCCTCACCACCAGCGCGCACCGACTCGGCAAACGCCGCGAGCAGCGCACGCTCCAACGGCCGCTCGCGCAGAGCGTCGGCGAAGGCCTGTGCATAGCGCGTCGCGACGGCATCGTAGGCGTCACGGGTGGCGGGAAGGGAGTCCAGTTCGACCATCCCGGGAATGTAGCGGGTACCACTGACACAGACAGCGCCCGGACCGACGCGACCCACATCATGGTCACGCAAGTCTGCTCCGGTGCCATGTCAGGGGGATCACACCACGGTCGACCCATCCGGTCACGGCATCAGACGACCACGTCCGTGACCGGCCATGCCCCGCGCCCCACCAGGTCGAGGACGAGTGCGGCGATGTTCCACGCGTCGTCCTCACCCCGGTGATGGCGTCCTTCGAGTGGCAGTCCGGCGATCTGGAGGGCCTGACTCATGCCGGGTTTCCTGCGCAGACCGTAGGCCGCGGTGAACACGGCCTTGGCGTTGGTGTGGGTGCGCTCCGTCGGATACCCGAACGGGTAGGCCACCCGGTCGGCCTGACTCTGCCGGGCGAACTGCCGACGGTCGTACTCGCCCCAGCTCGCCCAGGGGCGCTCCCCGGCCCCGTACTCCTCGACGAGAACCCGGCACGCCTCGGCGAAGCTGACGCCCCGTTGCACCTCGGCCTGTGTCAGTCCGGTCAGTTGAGTACAGAAGTCACTCACCACCGACCGGACAGGCCGAACCAGGACCCGGTGCCGGGACACGCGACACCGTTCGGACACGTCCACAACGGTGAGCCCGATCTCGATGATCTCGTTCACGGAACCGGGCGGCGGCTGCCCGTCCCAGCAGGTGGCTTCCACGTCGATGACGTTCAGCAGGGCGGATTCGGGGCGCATGGGGCGAGGGTAGGGATGGGTGCGCGGTTCCGGCACCCCAATTTCCGGAACACTCCCTACGGGCCCTACGGGGCCACGGCCCGCACGCTCAACCGAACCTCACCATCGGATCGGCTCCGCGTCTCCGCCCGCGCAGGTCGGACACCGAACGCGAAACGTGTACGCGCAACTCGCACACCCATCGAAGCCGCAGCAGTGCGGACACCAGATCTCGCGCCACCCTGCACACGCGGCACAGTAACCCGGTAGCCGGTTCAGGAATTCAACAAGGTTCGGCTTCCCCGGATCGTTGCCACGGCGACCCGCCCGAGGCTTCGGTGGGGCCGTCATGAATCGGGGTGCGGGTGCGTACAGGACCGGGGTACCGACCGATGTCTCCGGCCCGCTCATGACCAGGCCATACGGCGAAGTCCGGCTTCGACTCGGTGTATGAGGGGGCGAGTTGGAGGAGCGAACTCCCGTGGGACGCACTCAGGCACAAGGAGCCAGAAGGTGCCCTTGTGCTCGGAACCGACTAACTCAGCACGGGCAACCGCCTCGCGCGCTTCAGCCGCGTTGTGTCGACTCTGCCTGATCATCGTTCGCCCCTCAGACTCGCTGACAGGGGCGATGATTCCGCCGGAGCACGTGCGACGACAGGGACGCCGTGTCCCCTTTTGCGGTCCTAGCCGGCCACACCCAGAAATTCGGCAAGCTTCCGCAGACCCGGCGGACGGTAAGGACCGGCCCATAGATCCGTCACGATGGCCACGGCCAGCGTGTGGTGTCGCATCCATGCGGGTGCGATCCGGTGAAGCCGTTCGAGGGCCTTCACCGCCCCCTCGGCGTCCCCGAGGTCGGTGTGTGCCCGAGCGACGTCCAGGAGAAGCCACGTACGCCACGAGGGCGGAGTGTCCGCGCTCAGCCGCATCCCCTTGGCCAGGCTCAGGGCTTCATCGGGACGACCGTGCTGCACGGCCAGACGGACACGCTCGATGCGCACTGACGACCGGCTGAAGACGCTCACCATCTTCCCGTCGACCGGCGGGGGCAGCTTCGCCAGTTGCCTCGTCGCGTCCTCTGCCGTCTGCATCATGTCCGAGGCCTTGCCGTAGTCGCCGCTGCGGGCCGCGCTGGTGGCCGCCGACATGACCAGCCCGCCCCACACGCGTACGCCCTCGGCCGTCGAGCTGTTCTCCTGCTCCACGCGATCAGCCGCGTACACGGCGGCGTGTTCGGCGTCCCCCAGCCGGTTCTGCCGTTGGTAGTTCCACGCCACGGAGTTGGTCACCATGGCTCCCAAGAGGGGATCCGAGGAGTCGTCGGCCGCGTTCATGGCCCGTTCGAGGGCGGACAACGCGAGATCGGTCTTCCCGAGACGGATGGCGAGATGACCGGCGAGCTGAAGAGACTTCCCCAACGCGGCCTGGCCCTCTGCCCGTTGATCACCGCTGCCCACAGCCGCAGCGAACCGGGCATCGTTGACGATGCCCGGCAGAACCTCCATCAGGGCCGCGAACTCTGCGTCGTGGTAGAGAGTCCACGCGGCAGCGATCTCCTTGCGGAGAAGGGGAAGTGTCAGCTTCTCGACGCCGGACGGCTCTGGCGGAGGAGCGAACATCGGGGGCATGATCGCGCGACGCAGGGCGACCAGCTGAGGCGGATCGGCCTCCCCGTTCGAGGGCACTCCGGGCGGGTCACCGAGAAGGCTGGTCAGCTCGACCCCGAGGCCCCCCGACAGGGCGTGAAGCGTGGGCAACGACGCGGAGTGCCGTTGCCGCTGCTCCAGTTTCTTCACCGTGTCGACGGACAGGTTCGACTTCTCCGCCAGGCCCTCTTGCGTCAGACCGGCCACGCGGCGAAGCCGCTTCAACCTGTCCCCCAAGTGCTCTGCCATGATTTCGAGGGTACTGCTCCGATCAAGCCACCGCAGGTGCGTGAACGAGCACGGTCGGTCGTCGTACCGCCGCAAAGAATCATGAAGGTGAGACCGCGTGACGACGAGGTACGAGTGGCGCGGCGACTTCGACAACGCCTCCCTCAACGCCCTGCACGCCGAAGGCTTCGGCGGTTCGCCCGGGGACGTCGACTGGCGAGCACGGCTGGAGCGGCACAGCCTCGGCTGGGTCTGTGCCTGGGACGGTGACTCCCTCGTCGGGTTCGTCAACGTCGCCTGGGACGGGGGAGTTCACGCCTTCGTCCTCGATACGGTCGTGGCCCGGCGGTATCGCTCCCAGGGCATCGGCGCCGCGCTGATCGCCACCGCCGCGCAGTACGCCCGTACCGCCAAGTGCGAGTGGCTCCACGTGGACTTCGAGGAGCACCTGCGCTCCTTCTACTTCGAGGCCTGCGGTTTCCGGCCGACAGCCGCCGGTCTGATCCCCCTGTAGGCCCCCGGATCCTCATCCCGCCAGCCTCGCCAGCCATGGATGCCCGGGGTAAACGAGCTCCAGCCACTCGCTCAGGGCATCCCGCTGCGGCCGACCCAGCAGCGGGAGCACCCCGGCGAAGTCCGCCTGATCCTTGGGGCGTGGCGCCTTGGCCTTGAACAGCAGCACCAACTCCGGTACCAGATACGGGATCCCGTCCGCCGTTCGCTCGATGATCCTGTCGTACGGCAGCCGCAGCCACTCGTCCCGCCGACAGATCCATGTTCCGCCGTCGTGCGGCTCGCGGAAGACGTCGAACAAGAACCGCCCGCTCGCCGGATCCCGCAGCCACGTCTGGTGCGTGGCCGCCGGCGCCTCGGCTCCCGCCTCCGGCCAGACCCGCCCCGAACCCACCGCGTCAAACACGCACTCGGGGAAGCGGCGCCGGATCTCCGGGAATCCCGCCGCGGGCACCGCGATCTCCAGGTCGCCGTGCGGCCGCGATTGCGGAGGAGCGGGGGCTGCGCACCAGCCTCCTGATGACGGCCGCGGCCATGATGCTGTCCCCGGTGGTGATGGCCGTGTCCCCGCTCGCACGCCTGGGGCGGGCGCTTCCGGCCTCGAAGGATTCGGCGTTCACCTGACTCCCGAAGCCATCTCAGCGGTGAGGGACACAGCAGGCGGGCAGAAGCGAACGTTCAGCCGCGCAAGGCTTCGAACCCAGCCACGAAGCACGAGTCGGCGCGTCACTGCTCATCAAGGGATGCCTGCCGGGCAAGGAACTCCTCGAAGGCAGCCTTCTGCTTGGGATCCATGAAGCCCTGGCGGACATTGCGGGCCGTCTCCTGGAGCCAGTGCGCCTCGTCGGGGTCCAGGAGCTCGGCGACCACCACGCCTTTGCGAGCGACCGCCGTGCGCCCTCCCGCGCGACGACGAAAGAGCGTGAACGCGCCGAACTCCGCCGGGTGGGCAAGTTCCGGCTCCTCCGCCACAGCCCGGTTCTCGTCCGCGACGCCACCTCTCGCGTAGGCGGTGGGGGCCCAGTGTTCCCAGAGCGCCAGCGTGGCCGCGGGCACCAGCACCGCGCGCTCCGCCTCTTCACGCCCCTCCCACATGAACGTGACAGTGACAGGCTCGCCAACCGCCTCGGCCAGCCCCAGGACCCTCTCCACCTCGTCGTCGATCGGGTAACTCGCCACTACGTCGATCTGAATGCCCATGGGGCCCGAGGCTACTGAGGCAGTCGGTCACCTCACGAGATCATTTCGTCGGGAAGACTCACCGAGCGCTGCTCACACCCCGATGAAGCTGACTGTTTCCGTCATGTCCGCCCGGCCGGTACGCAGCCGTGGCGCGCCTTCCTTCTCGAACCCCACCGAGACACCACAGAGCAGTACGAGCCCGTCATCGGCTCCAACCGTCTGGCTGACGGTCCTGTGGTACATGGTCCACATGACCTGGGGGCAGCTGTGCAACCCTTCCGCCCTCAGCAGGAGCATGACCGTCTGCAAGTACATCCCCGCGTCAGCCCACTGTCCGGGCCCCATGGTCCGGTCGAGGTAGCAGAACAGGACGACCGGTGCCCCGAACGCCTCCGAGTTCAAGGCGGCGATCTTCATGGGTCTGTCGGGGTCGTCCCGCTCGATTCCCAGGGCTTCGTACCGCTGGGAGGCCGCGGCGGAAAAACGGTCCAGATACGGCGAGTTCAGTTCGGCCGGGTACATCGGATACTCCCGGTCATCACCCGGGTCTCCCGCCAGTGCCCTGGCCGTAGTGCGCCTCTTCAATCTGTCCAAGGGCCCGCCGGTCACGACAAACACATGCCACGGCTGGAGGTTCCCACTCGACGGAGCCCGCGTCGCCGCGGTCAGCACTCGTTCGAGTATCTCCTTGGACACCGGCTCATCGCTGAACGCCCGCACAGCCCGGCGACTGTCCACGGCCTCGTACACATCCACGTCCTCGCGTCCTCTCACTCGACCGGGCCCCTCCACCGTATTCAGCGGTCAGTGAGCACAAATACAGTTGCCCCGTCACCTGATGTTCGTGGAGGTCGCCTGTGTCGAACGAGCCGGAAGAGTCGGAAAAGGCCGTGCTCACCCACGTTCCGCCGGACGGGGTCGCCCCAGGGAACGGTTACAGCCATGTGGTGGTGGGCGAGGGCCGGCTGGTCGTCATCTCCGGGCAGGTCGCACTGGACGAGCAGGGAAACGTGGTCGGGGAGGGCGACGCCGCCGCCCAGGCCCGTCAGGTCTTCGAGAACCTGCGGCGCTGCCTGGCGGCGGGCGGCGCAACGTTCGCCGACGTCGCCAAGTTCACCTTCTACGTCACCGACGTGGCCGTCCTGCCGGAAGTACGGATCGCCCGCGACGAGCACATCGACACCGCGCGCCCGCCTGCCAGTACGGCGGTACAGGTGGCCGCCCTGTACCGGCCGGAACTCATGCTGGAGGTGGAAGCCCTCGCCATCATCCGGAACTGACCGCACACCGCCCCCGTCCCAGGTTCACCCAAACCCCCCATTGCTCATCAGCAACTGCCCGTTGACCCACTCCCCCTCCTCGGAGCACAGGAAGTCGACAAGGCGGGCCGTGTCCTTCGGGGTGCCCAGGCGGCTCAGCGGGGTGTGGCGCAGGACGTTCGCCCTGTCCTCCTCCGTCATCCAACCGGTGTCCACCGGGCCGGGGTTGATGACGTTCGCCGACACCCCCAGGTGGGAGAGTCCGTGGGCCGCCGCCAACGTGATGCGGTCCAGGGCCCCCTTGCTCGCCCCGTACGGCAGGTTGCCCACCGTGTGGTCGCTGGTGAGGGCGATGATCCGGCCCGTTCCCGGGGGCGCCGTGAAGCGACGGCCGAACTCCCGGATCAGTAGCCAGGTCGCGCGGGCGTTGACCGCGAAGTGGCGGTCGAAGCTCTCCAGGGTCGTGTCGAGCAGGCCCGAGTCGACCGACTCGCAGTGGCACAGCACCAGCGCCGTGACACCGGCGCCACCGCCGCCCATTCTGCGCTCGACCTCGTCGAAGATCTGCGTCGGAGTATCGGGATCGGCCAGGTCCGCCTCTATCGCCGTGCTCGCGGCGCCGAGCACGGACAGCTCCTCGGTGATCGCCCGCGTCGCGCCCGGCTCGGTGCCCCAGGACATCCGTGCGTCGTACGGGGTCCAGTACGTGAAGGCGACGTCCCAGCCCGACGCCGCCAGCCGACGGGCGATCCCAGCACCGATACCCACGGTGCGGCCCACCCCAGTGACCAGGGCGAGCGGGCGGTCGGGGCGGGCTTCCTCGGCAGGTGTCGTCACGGTCCGGGATCGTCCATGACCGATGCCGGCTCAGCAACTGCTTTTCCCGTAGCCGAGGTTGAGTTGAGTAGCCGAGGTTGAGTGGAAGGGAGAACCACGAGATTCCCCCGGCCCCCGGCCCCCGGCCTCCGGCCCGCCCCCGGGCCTCCTCAGCTGGCCGGCCGCCGAATCCTGTCCCCGTAATGCCGCTCCAGCCCCAGATTCCCCTCGAACCCCCCAGGCACATTCGCCGACACGTACACCGGCGGACGCACCCCCGCCCCGATCAGCACCGCCGCCGTCTCCGCGACCGCCATCTGGACCAGCATCACGCCGGTCAGTGTGGACAGTGCGCACACCGCGCCGCCGCCCGGCAGCTCCAGCAGCGCGTCGCCCGTCGGGGCCGCGTTGTCCAGCACCACGTCCGCGATGTCCGCCAGCTTCTTGCCGCTGCTGTGGCCCGCCGGGACCGTGCGCGTGTGCGTGAGGGACGTGATCGCGAGGATCTTGTGGCCGCGTTCCTTCGCGCGCAGGGCCATCTCGACGATGACGTTGTTGACGCCCGAGTTGGAGATGATCACGAACAGGTCGGCCGGCTGCGGGGCGGCCAGGTCGTACAGGCGCTCGGCGATGCCCGGCTTGCGTTCCAGCAGGGGGTCGTCGAGGGCGCTGGGGTCGTCACCGCCGTACAGGACCAGGTCGGCCATGGACAGGCGGTTGGTGGGGACGAGGCCGCCCGCTCTGCCGGCCAGTTCCAGGACGAGGGCCTGGGAGTGACCCGTACCGAAGGCCTGGATCACGCCGTCCGCGCGGATGCAGTCCGCGATCAGTTCGGCGGCGCGGGCCACCGACTCCCGGGCCGGTTCCGACCCGGTGATGCGGTCGAGCACGGCCCGGCTCTCACGCACGAAGCCCTGGGCACTGACGGACTCGACGGACACTCGGTACTCCCCACCGGTGGATGAAACCACCCGCTCTAGCTCTATCGGTGAATCAATAAATCACAGTGTACGGGCTGTGAGCAACGGGCCACGAGCAAAGGCCTCGGCAGCCATCGGCAGCCACCAGCCAGGGCGGCCCCCTGGTCCTGGAATTCAATCTGCCCCATAGACGGTGGCTGATACATTCGTCACCACCAGTACATACACACACGCTCAGCGCCGAGGAGATCGGTAACCCCATGGAACGGACCGGCTCCGGCAACGGGATGCCCCCGACCGACGTCACCACCCTCATCCGTACGGAACTGCCGCGCCTCGCCGGCTCCCTGCGGAAGGTGGGTGAGCTGATCCTCGAGGATCCCGCCGCCGTCACCCACTGCTCGGCCGCCGAGCTGGGCCGCCGTACCGGCACCTCCCAGGCCACGGTCACCCGGTTCTGCCGTGCCATCGGCCTCGACTCCTACCAGCATCTGCTCATCGAGCTGGCCCAGGAGCGCGGACGCGGCGAGGTCTCCGACTGGGGCACCGCCGAGATCGGGCCCGACATCTCCCCTGATGACAGCCTTGAGAGGGTCGTTCAGGTCGTCGGCAGCGCTGATCTGCGGGCCATTCAGCAGACCATCGACCGGATCGACCTCGACTCCATCGAGCGTGCCGGGCAGGCAGCCGCCCGCGCCCGGCGCATCGACGTGTACGGCGTCGGCGGCAGCGGCGCGGTCGCCCAGGAGACCGAGACGCGGCTCTTCCGCATCGGCTGCCAGGTGCGCGGCTGGACCGAGGTGCACGCCGCCCTCACCTCCGCCGCCCTGCTCACCCCCGCCGACGTCGCCATCGGCATCTCGCACTCCGGCTCCACCCGCGAGGCCATCGAGCCCTTCGAACTGGCCAAGCAGCGCGGCGCCACCACCATCGCCATCACCGCCGACCCGAAGTCCCCGCTGGCCCGCGCCGCCGACGTACGGCTGATCTCCTCCTCCTCGGAGACCAGTTTCCGCACCGAGAGCATCGGCGCCCGGCACTCCGTGCTCGTCCTCATCGACTGTCTGTACGTCCGGGTCGCGCAGCTCTCCTACCAGCGCGCCAGCGCCTCCCTCGCCCTCACCGACCACATCGCCAGGGAGCACGCGGTGAAGTCCCGCCGCACCCGCTGACCAACCGGTATCCAGACAGAAGCCGCTCCCGGAGACATCCCCGGGGGCGGCTTTTGCATGGATGAACCACCAAGGAAACTTGAAGATGGTTGTTTGAACCATCCGATCGGTGCCACGATGGCACCCTCCGGATCCCGGTCCGTTCCCTTCGTTTCCCTCGTAGGCCTCGTAGGAGACCCATGCGCGTCACCTCAGTCGAGTCGACCGAGCTGTTCGTCGGCAGCGCCGAGCACCCGCGTCAGGTGGTGACCGCCGAGATCGGCCACACCGCCGGCCGTGCGGTCCGTCTCACCGTCGACGGCCCCGGTGTCCGCAGCGACGGGGAGACGCTCGCGACCGTCGGTGACGACGGCACCCTCCGCGCCGAGATACCCGTGCTCTGCGACCTGTCCCCCGGCGAGCGCACCCACATCACGGTCACCGCCGAGGACACCGACGACCCCGCCGAGCACGCCTCGCTCACCGGCAGCCTCCTCGTCGCCGAGCCCGGCTGGACGATGTTCATGGTCAGCCACTTCCACTACGACCCCGTCTGGTGGAACACCCAGGCCGCCTACACCGAGACCTGGGACGTCGCCGACGATCCGGCCACCTCCGGGCTGCCCGCCCGTACCTTCGACTCCCGCGGCCAGTCCGGCATGAGCCTCGTCCGCGCGCACATCGACCTCGCGCGGCGCGACCCGGCGTACACCTTCGTGCTCGCCGAGGTCGACTACCTGAAGCCCTACTGGGACGCGTTCCCCGAGGAGCGCGCCTTCCTGCGGCAGCTGCTGCGCACCGGGCGCGTCGAGATCATGGGCGGGACGTACAACGAGCCCAACACCAACCTCACCGGCGCCGAGGCGACCGTCCGCAACGCCCTCTACGGCGACGGCTTCCAGCGCGGGATCCTCGGCGCCGACCCGCACACCGCCTGGCAGCTCGACGCCTTCGGGCACGACCCCCAGTTCCCGGGCCTGATGGCCGATGCGGGGCTGTCCTCCAGCTCCTGGGCACGCGGCCCCTTTCACCAGTGGGGGCCCACCCTCTCCGTCTTCGGCGAAGCACCCCGCGACCCCCAACGCATGCAGTTCCAGGCCGAGTTCGACTGGATCGCCCCCTCCGGACGCGGACTGCTGACCGCCTACATGGTCAATCACTACGGCGCCGGCTGGGCCATCGACAACGCCCCCACGCTCCCGGAGGCGGAGGCCGCCGCCCTCAAGCTCTTCACCGGCCTGAAGAAGGTCGCGCTCACCCGCAACGTCCCCCTCCCCGTCGGTGGCGACTACGCGCCGCCCTGCCGCTGGGTCATGGCCATCCACCGCGACTGGAACGAGCGGTACGTCTGGCCGCGCTTCGTCTCCGCGATCCCCCGCGACTTCTTCGCCGCCGTACGCGCCGAACTCGACGCCGAGGGACGCAAGGCGTCGCCGCAGACCCGGGACATGAACCCGATCTACACCGGCAAGGACGTCTCGTACATCGACACCAAGCAGGCCCAGCGGTACGGCGAGACACTCCTCGCCGACGCCGAGGCCTGGGCGACACTCGCCTCCCTCGTCACCCAACACCCCTATCCGGACGCGGCGTTGGACAAGGCCTGGCGGCAGCTCGTCTACGGCGCCCATCACGACGCGATCACCGGCTCCGAGTCCGACCAGGTCTACATCGACCTGCTGACCGGCTGGCGCGAGCTGTACGACCTCGCCGAGTCCGTGCACGCCGACGCCACCCAGGCCCTCGCGGACCGCATCACCCCGCTGCCGGGCGGCGGCCCCGACCTCGTCGTCCTCAACTCCGCCACCTGGCAACGCCGTGACACCCTCACCACCGACCTCCCCGACGGACTCGTCCCCGTCGACGAGACAACCGGCCTGCCACTGGCCGCAGTTCGGGAGCCGGACGGTCAACTGCGGGTGGTCGTACCGGAGGTGCCGGGCCTCGGCCTCAAGGCACTCCCCCTCGCCGAGGGCACGGTCGCCGAGTGGACGCCGGTGGACGGACCGACGACCATCCGCAACGAGTTCTACGAGGTGACGGTCGACCCGGCGCGCGGCGGCGGCGTCAGCAGCCTGCGCCAACTCGCCGACGGTGGCCGTGAGTTGCTGCGCACCGGCGACATCGGCAACGAACTGGTCGTCCAGGAGGAGTACCCGAGACACCCGCGCTTCGGCGAGGGACCCTGGCATCTCACGCCGACGGGCACGACGGCCGCTCGCAGCGGAGACGTGACGGCCTCGGTGAAGGTGGAACACTCGGCGGCGGGATCGCGCATCACGGTCACCGCACCCCTCGGCGAACTCCTCACCTACACGCAGCAGTTGACCCTCTGGAAGGGCGTCGACCGGCTGGACCTCACGACCACCATCGACGGGTACGACGGTTCCGACCGCCTCATCCGGGTCCGCTGGCCGTCGAACGTCCAGGGCGGGCTGCCCGTGCACGAGGTGGCGGACGCGGTCATCGGGCGCGGGTTCGGGTTCGTGGAGGTGGACAGCGAGCAGTTCCCCTGGACGCTCGACAACCCGGCCAACAACTGGTTCGGGCTGGGGACGACGGCCCGGGTGGCCGTGCACGACGACTCCGGCGCGCTCCTCGGCCAACGGGCCATCGGTGTCGCCGAGTTGATCTACCCGTCCTGGGCCGAGGCGGGCGAACTCGGTGCCGAACTCGCCGCCGCGCTCGTGCGCGTGGGCGTCACGGCCACCTCGACGATCGCGGGCGGTCAGCGCTACGGCGACCTCGAAGTCGACTCCAACCTCCCCGACATCCGGATCGCCGTCGGCGCTCCCGAGCGCAACTCCGTGGTCGCCGAGGCCCTCGCGATGGACCCGGCCGCCGGACGTGAACTCCGGCGCCAGCTCGCCGAGTCGGGCGTGGCGTCGGTGTGGGTCGCGCCGCGTGCGGGGCTGCGCGAGGAGTGGGTGCCCGGGGCCGACCTGCGCGATCTGGAACGGCTGCCGCTGCTCGTGGTGGCGGGCAACGGCCCGGAGGACGACGCCAAGGCGGTGGACGCGCTGATCGCCGACCTCGGCGACGCCGTGGTCAGTGCCACGGCGGCCGGTGGCGGCGAGGCGCTGCCACCGGGCGACACCTGGGACGGCACCGGCTTCGCCGTCCTCAACCGGGGCACACCCGGCTGCGTGGTCACCCCGTCCGGCGACCTCTACATGTCCCTGATGCGCTCCTGCACCGGCTGGCCGTCGGGCATCTGGGTCGACCCGCCCCGCCGCACGACCCCCGACGGCTCCGCCTTCCAGCTCCAACGCTGGTCGCACACCTTCGAGTACGCCGTCCTCGGCGGCACGGGCGACTGGCGCGAGCTGCGCCTGCCGCAGGCGGGACACGCGTACAACCATCCGTTGCGGGCGCGGCTGCGGCAGCAGTCATCGGGGGCCGGCAGTCTGCCGCGCACCACAACCCTCTTGAGCCTCGAACCCGCCGGTGAGGTGCTGCTCGACGCGCTGAAGCCGGTCGGTTCGCCGCTCGCGCGCGGGAGCGTGGCGCCCGCCGATCCGGGGCGCGGTGTCGTCGTACGGATGCACGAGGTCAACGGCCGGTCGACGGCGGCGCGGGTGCGCGGGCCGGTGGCCTGGACGGACGGCGCCCGTGCCGACGTACTGGAGAGGCCCGGGGAGCCGCTGGTCCCGGACGCGGACGGCACCCTCGGGACCCACCTGACCGGCTTCGAGGTGGCGACGGTACTCATGACTCCCGCCGGGGCGGTGGCTGTCGACCCGGGCGCCGGTGTCGACGCGTACGAGCCCGCCCAGCCCGTCCACACCCGCTACTGGCTGCACAACTCCGGCCCGGCGCCACGCGGCAACCTGCCCGTGGCCGTCTTCCTCTCCCCCACCGCCCTCACCGCCTCAGGCCCGGTCACGGCGACGGTCCGCGTCAGCTCCGAGCTGACGGACTCGCCCGTCTCCGGCACGCTGTCCCTGGGCGTCCCGCCCGGCTGGACCGCCGAACCGGCCGAACTGCCGTACGCCCTCGGCCCCGCCGGCTTCACCCTCACCGAGGTCACGGTGACCCCGCCCCCGGACGCGCCGCCGGGCCGCCACTGGCTCACCGCCCGCCTGCCGTACGGCGGTCAGGTGTACGAGGACGCCGTGGCCCTGGACGTGCCGGGCGGCCATACCGGCCCAACTCTGGTGACAGAGCTAGGGGTTGACCGGGTGGTCGTGCGGCGCGGAGAGCGTGCACGAGTCCCGGTGAGCCTGCGCAACACCACCCTCGGGGAGATCAACGGCACGCTGTGGGCCGTGTCCTCGTGGGGGACGTGGGCGGGGGTCGGGCCCGGGGTGCGGGGGTTCGCCGTACCGGCCGGGGAGTCGGTGGAGTGCGGGATCGAGGTGGACGGGGCCGCGCTGGCACCGGGGTCGTACTGGCTGATGGCGAAGGCCGGCTGGCACGGCTGCGTGGCGTACACGGAGGCAGTGGTCCTGGAGGTGACCCCATGAACCAGCAGGAGCACGAACACCCACCAGAGGGCGCCTGCGCCCTCGTACGCGGCGAGCCGATACCCCGGGAGGAGGTAGAGGCGGTCCTGGCGGCGGTCCCGGCGCGGGATGGCAAGCGCCCAGGTGAGGCGCCCCGAAAGGGGCGCGGGGAACTGCGCGACCAGCCCCCACAGGCCCGCAGCCAAAACACAACCCCCTCCACGGAACGACAACGCCGCCGCTGGGCAACACAGGTGGTCGTGGCCGACGTACTGGCAAAACGGGCATGCAAGGAACGGGGGCTGCCCCCACCCGACACTCCACGAACCCTGGGCCCCGTGCCGGAGGCGGCCGTGGCCGGCCTGGGCAGCATCGTCGCCGTGGCCCTCGCCTACTCCCCCGCCGCCCGAACCCTCCTCGCCCACCTGGAAGCCCGCCAGGCCATCCCCGAGGCCGCCGTACGGGAGTACTACGAGCACAACCGGGACCGCTTCCTGACGGTGGACGCCCTGCGGTCCGGCGTAGACCCCTTCGGCGCCACGACGGACGCGGACTTCCTGCCGTACGAGCACGTGAAGGCAGGCATCGAGGGCGAGTTGAGGCAGGCGGCGGGCCGGCGTGCCTTCTTCTCGTGGCTCGATCTGGCGCGCGCGGACGTGGTGTACGCGCACGGGCACGAGCATCCCGGCGACCCCTCGCACCCGGACCACGAACACCGCCACTGAGGCGGCCGGCACCGGTTCCGGAACCTAAAAGCAACACGGCACCCCATTGACCTCCGATGAATTCTGGTCCACATTTTCATCAATCGGAGTCAAAGTTGGTGAATTGAACCAGCATCCAGGACATCCAGGACGCTCCAGGAGGGCAGCAGCAATGCGCGCAAGAAGACTGACCGGATCCCTGTCCTGTCTCGTCGTACTGACGTTGACGGCCGCAGGCTGCGGCCTCTCCGGAGGCTCCGACGACGGCGGCGCCACCGCCGGTGCCTGCAAGGTCGACAAGGGCAACGTCGGGTCGGGGAAGCTGACCGGGGACGTCAAGGGCACGATCACCTTCCAGACCACCAACCTGAAGAAAGACTTCAGCGACTTCTTCAACGGGGTGATCGCCGACTTCGAGAAGACCCACCCCGGCACCAAGGTCAAGTGGATCGACGACCCCGGCGACAACACCTTCACCAGCCGGACCGTCGCCGACGCCCAGGCCTGCACGATGGCCGACGTCATCAACATGAACGCGCCGACGGCGACCGCCCTCACCAAGGCCGGCTACCTGCTCGACATCGGCACCAAGGACCCGGCCGCGTCCAAGCCCTTCGTCCCGTCGTTCTGGAAGACCGCCACCTTCCCGGACGCCTCGGGCAAGTCGATCCACACCACGCTGCCCTGGTACACCGGCGGCGTCCTGCTGACGTACAACAAGGACCTGCTTGCGAAGGCCGGCATCGACCCGGCCAAGCCTCCGACGAGCATCTTCGGGCTCTTCGCCGACTACGAGAAGATCGCCAAGGCCTCCGACGGCAAGTACTTCGCGACGATGGCCAACCCTGTCTGGCGCTTCCCGTCCGACTTCGACCAGATGGGCATCAAGGTCCTCTCCAGCGACGGCAAGTCCGCCGTCTTCGGCGACGACCCACGCACCACCCAGTGGGTGGAGTGGATGGCGAAGCTGTACAAGGAGGGCGCGATGCCGAAGGACTCGCTGTCCTCCAGCAACGACCCGTCCACGCTCTACAGCCAGGGCAAGGTGGCCTACGGTTCGACGAACCCGAGCTTCGTGCGGTTCGTCAAGCAGAACAGCCCGTCGATCTACGCCAAGACGGCCGTCGGCCAGCAGCCCTACGACGCCCTCGGCGTCGCCTCCGCCGGCGCCCCGCAGTTCATCTCGGTCGCCGCGACCAGCAAGCACGCCCCGGTGGCGCTCTCGTTCGCGGAGTTCCTCACCAACGCCGAGAACCAGACGGCCTGGTGCAAGGACCCGGCCGTGGTGATCTTCCCGACCACCACCGAGTCGCTGAACGACCCGTTCTTCCAGGACGCCACCGGCACCGACCCGTTCTCCCAGTCCCGCAAGCTCGTCGCCGAGCAGCTCAAGACGGCCTCCACCAACCAGACCAGCCTCTCCCCGGCCGTGCAGAACGCCGTCGTGGCCCAGGTGCAGCTGGCCATGCAGGGCAAGAAGAGCGCGGCGGACGCCGTGAAGGACGCCCAGGAGAAGTCGAACGAGCTGCTGAAGCAGGGCAGCTGACAGTGACGGCACAGATCACGAACCCGGTGTCCGGCGTAGAGGCCCTGGCCTCCACGCCGGCCCCGGCCCCGTCCTCTCCTCGTTCTCGCCTCCGCCGACTCGCCAGGGCCGCGCTGCCCGGTCCCGCTCCCGGGGCCAACGGAGCGGCCATGTACCGCCGTTGGTGGCTGCCGTGGCTGTGGACCGCCCCCGCGATCGTGTGCGCGGTGGTCTTCGGGGTGTTCCCGTTCCTCAACACGGTCCTGCTGTCGTTCACCAACGCCAAGCCGCTGGGCGGTGCCGCGAGTTTCGTCGGACTCGACAACTACACGCGGATGTTCCAGGACGACGACTTCTGGCTCGCGACCCGCAACAGCATCCTGTACGCGGTGATCGTCGTGCCGCTGATGGTGCTGCTGCCGCTGATGCTCGCCGTCCTGGTGGAGAAGAACCTGCCCGGCATCGGCTTCTTCCGCTCCGCCTTCTACACGCCGGTGCTCGCCTCCAGCGTGGTCGTGGGCCTGAGCTGGCAGTGGCTGCTCGCGGACGACGGCCTGGTCAACACCTGGCTGGAGAAAGCCCACTTGATCAGGTCGGCGATCCCCTTCCTCTCCGACTCGTGGCTGATCCTGCTCTCCGCGATGGGCCTGACCCTGTGGAAGGGCCTCGGCTGGTACATGGTCTTCTACCTGGCCGCCCTCGGGAACGTGCCCAAGGAACTGCACGAGGCCGCGCAGATGGACGGCGCCGGTGCGGTCCGCCGCTTCTGGCACATCACGGTCCCCGGCGTCCGGACGGCCATGATGCTCGTCGGCACGCTCACCGGCATCGGCTCGCTCAGGGTGTTCACCGAGATCTACATGCTCGGCAGCTCCACCGGCGGCCCCGGCGGCGCCGACCGCACCCTGCCGTTCTACATCCGGGACGTCGGCCTGGACCCGATCACCGGCAACGCCGGCTACGGCTCGGCGGTCAGCGTCGCCCTGTTCGCACTCACCCTGGGCCTGACCCTGCTGGCGCAGCGCCTGACCAAGGAGGACGAGTCATGACGACGACCGTCGTCGAGCCCAAGGGCCGTCGCCTGATACCGCGTTGGCGCGACTACGGCCGCCCGCGCGAGCTGGTCGTCCGCTATCTGCTCCTCCTCCTGGTGCTCGGCCTCACCGTGGGCCCGCTGCTGTGGCAGCTGCTGGCCTCCCTGAAGGGCACGAGCGAGGACGTCTTCGGCGCGAACGCCACCCTGCTGCCGCACGACCCGACCCTGCGCGCGTACCGGACGGTCTTCGACCAGGTGCCGGTGTGGTCGTACATCAAGAACAGCCTGATCGTGGTCACCCTGTCGATCACCAGCCAGCTGGTCTTCTCCACCACGGCCGGCTACATGCTCTCCAAGCCCTCCTGGAAGGGCCTCAAGGCGGTCTGGGTGGTACTGATCGCCTCGATGATGTTCCCCTTCGAGTCGATCATGGTCTCGCTGTTCATCAGCATCCGCGACCTGGGCCTGGTCGACAGCCTGGCCGGCGTGTGGCTGCCGGGCTTCGTCGGCGCCATCAACGTCATGCTGATGCGCGGCGCGTTCCTCGCGGTCCCGCGCGAGATCGAGGACGCGGCGATGCTGGACGGCGCGAGCGAGTGGCAGCGCTTCAAGTACCTGTATCTGCCGTCCGCGTGGGGCGCGATCATGGTGGTCGTCATCAACACGTTCATCAGCGCCTGGGACGACTTCCTGTGGCCGCTGATCGTACTGCGCTCCGAGAGCAACATGACGCTGACGCTTGGCCTTTCACGGCTCCAGTCGTCATCGTTCGGCTACGACCAGCGGATGGTGATGGCGGGCTCGGTGATCTCCGTGGTGCCGGTGCTGGTGCTGTTCGTCATCACGCAGCGGTGGTTCTATCGGGGGGTGGCCTCGGGGGCGGTGAAGATCTGAGGGGGCGGTTCTTCGTGCGGGCGCGAGCGAGAATCAGAGCATGACGAAGGACCTGGAACGCATCACTCCCTGGTGGGACCGTCGGATCATGGGCGGTGTCCTGGCCGCGGTCCTCCCCGTGACGGGGATCGTCGCGGCCACCACCCGGTCGATGTCCGAAGTGAGTGCGCCGGGGATCTTGGTTGTCGTCGCTCTGTGGTGCGTGATCATCTGGGCGGGACGCCTCCAGATCGTGCCGTCCGTGTCCGTGAGCGCCACCACCCTGGTGATCCACAATGTGTACGACCGGTACCAGATCCCCTGGCGAACGGTGTCGGGCATCGACTGGGAACCCCGGTCGGGCGAGTTCTCTGTGGAACTGGCGAACGGCTCGCGGGTGCGCGTCGAGGCGTTCAGCCGCTGGCCGTCGTTCGGCCGCCACCGGGAGGTGATCGCGACACTGGAGGAGGGCCGTCGCCTGGCGGCGACAGATGAGAGTGAGACCGGCGCGGAATCACCATCACCGGCGGACGAGGTGCGCATCACCGAGACCTCGGGAATCGTCGAATTCCTCCTGGCACTCGCCTTCGGGATCACCCTGCTGACGCTCGCCGTGATGGGCGTCATCGCGCTCCTGAGCTGACCCCCGACGATCTCCGTACTTGCCGGTGGATCCTGAGACCCAAAGTGCTCGGATCGCCCATCGCCAGTCGACCGCCCCGGATCAGACGTTCCCGATGAGCGAGGCGGACCTCTCACACTGGAGGACGGTGTTCGAGGAACCCGACGTCGCGGAACTCGACGGGCATGAGGTGGGCGGTCCGCCTCCTGGGTGGTCGGGTTGGCTGGACTGGGCCGCCGATCGGTGGCCGTCGCTCGCGTGACCTTCGCTCGCATGACCTTCGCTCGCATGACCTTCGCCAACTGCCCGATGGCGGACGGCGAGTATTCGGCCTGCCTTGAAGACCGTACGGGCGCCGGCGACGAGGATCGCCGACGTACTCGGCTGGGAGGTGGCCGGCGACCCCGAGACCGGCGGGTTCGTTGGTGTCGAGCGTCGTCACGTACGCTCCCGCCCCCGTTCCTCGTACCGTGCCGCCAGGGATTCCTGGAGGCGGGCGTGGCGGAAGCGGTAGACCGCGCCTGACTGGCGTAGTACCTCGCGTTCGTGTGCGTCGGTGAGGAAGGACCAGACGGGCCAGGGCAAGTGGCCTCTCAGGGGCAGCAGGAAGCGGGCGAGGAGGAGCCAGCGGCCCCAGGCGTGGGCGCCGAATCCGAAGGCCAGGCCGATCACGGGGCCGGCTGCGAGGTATTTCGGGCCGGCCAGGACCCCGGCCACGATCCCGTAGGCGATCGTGACGGTGAGCGTCTGGAAGATCGCGTAGCTGCGGTTCGCGGCCAGCAGGTCGGACGGGCGGACGACGGTTTCGATCCCGGTCGGGGTGATCAGCCCGGCGCCCAGGCCGAAGGCGAGGCCGAGCGTGAGGCCGAGGACGAGCCAGTCCAGGTAACTGCCGGTCGGCAGGTCGGTCAGCCAGCCCACGAGACCTACCACGAACCCGCCCGTGAGCCCGCCCAGGACTCCGAGTCTGATCTCACGCAGCTGGGCGCTGGTTCCGTACCCCTTGGCCCGGCTGGACAGCGCGCTCCCCATCGCGTTGGCGACCGCGCCCGCGACGGGTAACGCGAACCAACCCCACTGCCTGACGGCCGGCCAGCCCAGCAACCCGGCCGTCATTCCGCCCATGAGGTTGATCGCGATCTGTGTCAGGGCCTGCTGTGCGCGGCCGGTGATCCGCAGTTCCATGCGTTCCGGTCTGGGTCCCTCGGACCAGCCGACCAGGCCGCCGACCAGGCCGAGCGCCAGCGCGCTGACGGCCGCGCCCACCGGCCCGAAGAGCAGCCAACCGACCGGCGCGCACATGAGCGCTCCCAACACGCCGATCACCAGGACGCGTTGGTAGCGGGGGACGGCGTTGCCCAGTCTCCACCAGGCGAACTCCCCTCCGTGCTGGTGCTGTGCGAGATAGCCGAGCCAGCGCTCGGCGTCCTCGCGTCTGCCCTGCCATCTCGGTTGCGGCCGAACGGCGTTGCCCGGGTTGGGCGGCGGCCGGTCGTACACGGTGGGCACGAACTCGTTGAGCAGATGGGCTTCGACGGCGTCGGCGGTCGCGAACCGGGCCGGATCGAGGAGTTCGGCCGGATCCCGGTCCGGAGTGTCGGTGTAGACGGCTCGGGCGAGACCGGCCATCAGCGGGGTGGACATCGCCGCACGCACCACAGCGTTCGACCGTTCCGTCGGCTGTTCGCGCAGACTGACCAGGACCGGCTCCCACTTCCCGGACGCCGGCCCCTGGGCGGTCGGGGGCAGATAACCGTCCAGGTCGTCGAGGGCCAGGTCGTCCAGGACGATGACCGCGGCGTCGGTGAGCACGCCGGCCGCGCCCGCCGCGGCCTCGTACTGACCGGGCTGGCTGGTGAGCAGCAACGGTATGTCGGTGGCGTTCAGCTCGCGCAGAGCCCTGTGCCGCTGCTCGGGGACGATCTCGTCGAGACCGTCCAGTACGGGCAGGATCCAGCCGTCGTCGAAGAGGGCCGCTGCGAGGCTCGACCCGCCCGCGACGGGGGCGTCGAGGGACGGGACCTCGAACAGCAGCTGCGCGAGGAGCCAGTTCCGCAGGCCCTGCTTGCTGGGATCCCACAGCCCCAGCCTGAAGACGACCGGTACGGGGCCGGTGTTGCCGCGGACCTTCAGCCGGTCGAGGACGAAGTGCACGGCGAGTACGGACTTGCCCGAGCCGGGTCTGCCCAGCACCACCAGTCGGCCCGACGGCACCCGCTCGTACACCTCGCCGAGGCCGTCCAGCCGACCGTCCAACGGACCGGGTCTTCGGCCGGTCGCCCCCTCCGGCGCGGTGTGCCAGCGCACCCCGAGCGCGAACGGGTCGCTCAGCCGTCGGCGCCCCTTCTCCGCGCTCGTCGCGCCCCTCACCGACGTGGCGAGCTTGGCAGCCGCGTCCCGTAGTTCCAGGTGGAACGGGCTTACCTGCTCCGGCGCCTGATGGATCGTCATCTGGTTGGCCTGGTAGACCGTGGCGTGGTCGGAGGCCGTGGCGTTGAAGATGATCTGCCCGACACCTGCTTCAGCCGCCGGGTCAGCAGGCCTGTCGGCAGGCCGGTTGTCAGGCCGGTTGTCAGGCCGGTTGTCAGGCCGGTTGTCAGGCCGGTTGTCGTCGGGTCTCGGAGCGTCGTCGGGCGGAGAGGCCGCTGTCGTCACTTCTCGTGGACCGTCATGTCGCCACCGGCCTGATATGCGCGGCCGTGGTCCCTGACGGTCGCGTTCATGATGACCGTACCGGCGGTGGGTGTGGTCCCGTGCTGTGCGCGCTGCGCGGCTGCCCACTCCAGGAGAGCCTGCAACTGGGCGGTCGCTTCCCGGCGTTCGGAGTCGTCGAGGCTGTCGAGGAAGTCTTCGAGACGTGTCTGCCAGACGGTCTCCTGTCGCGCGACCGTCTGTTCCAGCGCGCCTGTCCGGGTGTCCGTGGTGTTCTCGGCGGCCTGTTCCAGGGCCGTGCGGGTGCGGTCGAGGCGTTCGAGTACTGCTTGCTGCGACTGCGGCTCACGGCCCAGGAGTTGGGCCACCCGGGTCCGTAGTCCCTCCCAGGCCTCGCTGCCCGCCGCCTGCACGATCGCTCCGCCCCCGGCCGCGGCGAGCGCCGCCAGTGCTTCGGCCACCATGGATGTCTCCCTCTGCCATGAACCGCTGAACCGCTGAACGGACCGTAGCGTCCGGGCAGTTGTCCCCACAGGTCTTCGGCAGAAACACGCGTGCAGGCCGGTCTCGGTTCCGCGTCACGGGTTCGGGTCGAGCCGCTCCCGGCTCAGGTCGTCCTCACGGACGCGGTCCCGGTAGTGGGCCGGGTGCTTGATGTCGCGTCCAACCGCGGCGTACTTGGCGCGTACGGACTTCAGATGGGACCGTACGGTGCTCGTGCCGATGCCCAGCCGGCGCCCGATCGTCTCGTGCAGCATCCCCTCACCGACCGCGCGCAGGATCTCCGACTCCCGTGGCGAGAGACGTGGCCGGGTCGGCCGGTCGTCCCGGGACAGCCAGAAGGCGTGCTCGGGCGTGGTGGGCAGATCGCCCCGGTGGAGAGCGCGGACGACCTCGGCGAGAGCGTCCAGGTTGTTGTTCTTGGTGAGGTAGGCGGCGGCGCCGGCCTCGGTGGTCGCGCTGATGTAGGCCTGATCGCGGACCACGGTGACGACGATGACCTGATGACCGGCGCCCACCAGGGCAGCGACGTTGGCCACCGGGTCGCTCCCGTTGTGCAGATGGAGGTCGAGGGTGACGATCCCCGGTTCCGGTGCCGCCGCCAGATACTCCTCGACCGTCGCGGCCGTGGCGGCCAGCCGCAGGTCACCGGTGCCGCCGATCCAGGCGGCCATGCCCTGCATGAACATCTGGTCGTCGTCGATGGCGCCGATACCAATACCGCTACCGCTACCGCCACTGATACCGCTGTCCATGCCGGTCACGGAGTCCATGTCATCTCCACGATGGTTCCCTCGCCGGGTGCGCCGGTGACGGTGGCCCTCCCGCCGGCATCGGCCACGCGCTTGAGTATCGAGTGGTTCACACCGAGCCCCATGGGCCTGGCCCCGGGATCGAAGCCCACACCCCGGTCCACGACAGTGACCCGCACACCGCCACCCCCGCCACCCCCGCCGGCCCCGCGATCCCCTCCGGTCTCTCCGGCCCCTTCGGCGGAGGCCGTCAGCCATGCCTCGTCCGTACGTGCGTGCTTGGCGACGTTGTTGAGCGCCTCACGTGCCGCGCCGGTCAGCGCCTCCACGACACCGGGCGGAAGATCCGGGGGCAGCCGGTCGAAGACCGTGTTCACCCGCTTCAGCGTCTCCCGGTCGGGGTGGTCGCGGACCATCCGGGAGAGCGCGGCGCCCAGTTCGGCCGGTACGCCGTCCGTGCCGCTGGTGATCAGCCCGCGCAGGAACTCGGCGTCCAGCGAGCAACGGCTGCGTGCTCCTTCGGGGTCGTTGTCGAACCTGCCCCGGGCGATGCCTTCGAGCGTATGGAGGACGGTGTCGTGCAACTGCGTGAACTGGTGGTCGCGTTCGGCGTCACGTGCCGTGGCCGCGGCCTCCTTGCGCTCCGCGTCGACCGCGCGGTCCGCCGCCTCGTCCGCCTCCCGGGCTGCCCGGAGCAGCAGCGTGCCGGTGACTCCCGCCACTCCGGCGAACAGGGCCATCATCGCGGCGTTGGAGAACAGCTCCTGCACACTGGGAGTCCTGGTCGCGGGCCAGGCCCCCAGCAGCCAGGCGCCGACGACCACTCCTACGGCCACCGCCCTGAGCCGCCCCGCGTAGATCGCGGCGGTGACGGCCACCCCGCACAGCGGAGGGATCACCCAGTTCGTGATCGACGCGGCCTCGACGGCCGGGTAGGACCGGCTGACCACCACCGCGTACGCGACCGCGAGCACCACATCGGCGGTCAGCCAGGGAGGCGTCAGGGCGTGCTGCCGGATGCCCACTCCGAAGAACAGGGCCGACCAGAGGGCCGCCAGCACGTAACAGACGAAGACCTGCGGCGGATAACGTCCGGGACCGTCGAGCACGGGCAGCCAGAGCCAGAGGGCGAACTGCGCGGCCCGCAGCCACGCCAACGCGCGAACGACCATGCGCTGGGTCCGTTCTCGGGCGCTCACCGACGGCGCGATCTTTACGGGCATACGGTCAAGGTGGCACAGCCGGACCGGCGCGAACACTCCCCTCCGCAGCTACCCCGGTCCCTCTAAGGTCGCCGCATGACCGACACCCCCTCCCCCGCCTACCTCACCGCGATCCGCACCTCGTACGACGCCGTCGCCGACGACTACGTCCAACTCGTCAAGACGCCCGCGGAGTTGGACCCCCTGTCCCGCGCGATGCTGGCCGCGTTCGCCGAGTCCGTACGGGCGGCCGGCCCCGGTCCGGTCGCGGACCTGGGATGCGGACCCGGCAGAGTCACAGCGCACCTGGCAGCCCTGGGCGTGCCCGCGTTCGGCATCGACCTGTCCCCGAAGATGATCGAGCTGGCCCACCAAGCCCACCCCGACCTCGACTTCACCGTGGGCTCGATGACCGCGCTCCCGATCCGGGACGACGTACTCGGCGGCATCCTCGCCTACTACTCCACCCACCACACCCCACCGGACCAACTCCCCACCCTGTACGCCGAGTTCCACCGCACGCTCGTGCCCGGCGGCCTGCTGATGCTGGCCGGTCACGTGGGAGTCGACGAGCCGCTGCTGCTGCGTCCGACACAGGGGCACGGCGGTCATCCGGTGTCCTACGAGTCCCATCTGATCCCGGTCGAGCGGATCGCCGAGCTGCTGCGGCGGGCGGGATTCGTGGTCACCGCGCGGCTGGTGCAGGCGCCCGACGAGGGGGTGGAGGCGAAGAGGGCGTACGGCACGTTGCTGGCCCGTAAGCCACTCGTCAGTTGATGCGATGGACGCCCCGACGGTCGCCGACCTTGACGACCGGGACGACGAGTTCGCCGTCCAGGACCTGGTACGCGACCCGGTAGCTGCCGACCCGGAGCCGGTAGAGGCCGGACGGCCCGGCCAGCTTCTTGATGTCGGCGTCCTCGCGGTACGGGTCGTCGCCGAGAGCGGTCAGCGCGGTGAGGACGCGCATCGCGGCCAGCCGGTCGATCGCGCGGAGCTGCCGCTGTGCCGCCGCCGTGAATCGGAACGCGTACTTCACGCCGCGCCCGCATCCCGACCCGTATCCCGGTCCGCGTCCCGTTCGGTGAACAGGTCGGCAAGCAGTTCGGCCATGGTCACGGTGGGGCCGCCCTCGGCCAGAACTGCCTCGGCCTCGCGCGCGAGCAGCTCGTCGGCCGCGTCCTCCAGCGCGTTGAAGTCGGCGATGGGCACGAGAGCCGCCACTGGAGCGCCGTTGCGGGTGATTATCGTCGGGCTGCCCTGCTCGGCACGGTTGATGTGGTCGGCGAGGTGGGCGCGGGCTTCGCGTACGGTCACGGCGCTTTCGTCCATGAGAGCCAGTGTACGCACCAACGTGTACACAGGCGAGAATTCCGCGAGGCCGCCCTGCGGTGCCCCGTCCGCCTGCGGTGAGAATGCGTTTCCCGCCCCGCGCCGAGCGCCCTATCGTGGCGCGGTGACAACCCAGATGATCATTCTCAACGGTGGTTCCAGCTCGGGGAAGTCCGGGATCGTACGGTGTCTGCAAGCCGTGCTGCCGGAGCCGTGGCTGGCGTTCGGGTGTGACTCGTTCGTCGATGCCCTGCCCGCGAGGATGCGGGAGTCGGACGGCGGGATCGTGTTCGCGGCGGACGGCGGGGTGAGCGTCGGGGCGGACTTCCTCACGCTGGAGGCGGCCTGGCGGGAAGGTGTTGTCGCGATGGTCCGGGCAGGCGCCCGGGTCGTCATCGACGACGTCTTCCTCGGCGGAGCCGCCTCCCAGCAGCGGTGGCGGAAGGCCCTCGGCGAAGCGGGTCAACTGGGCGAGCCTGACGTTCTCTGGGTCGGCGTCCGGTGCGAGAGCGCCGTCGCCGCAGGTCGCGAGGTCGCCCGGGGAGACCGGGCCCAGGGGATGGCCGCGGCGCAGGCGGACCCGGTTCACGAGGGCGTGGTCTACGACCTGGAGGTCGATACGACGCGCACCGAGTCCCTGGAGTGTGCGCGGACCATCGCCGCCCGCGTCCACGACCACGTCCGCGACCACCACCACGCCCCGCATCCGGCCGGCTGACCCGGCGCCTCCCTCAGGCCGCGGGGCGCGGTTCCGGCGTCCCCAGCCTGTGGGCGAGCCGGCCGAGCAGCACGGCGTTGACCAGGCCGGACAGGACCGCACCCGCGGAGAAGGCCAACGGGCTCAGCCAGGCGCGCGCGGGGTTCCACTCGGGTGACACCACCAGCGAGACGAGGACGGCGAGGATGCTGCCCGGCGCCGTGGCCATGAACGGCCAGATCCCGGCGAACCCCGGGTCCGGCAACACGTACGCGGCGTACAGGAAGAACCCCACCGCCGCCGCGACCACGGCGAGGTACCCGCGCGCGAGCCAGTTGTCCACCGCGGGCGCCAACAGGGTCCGAATCCCTTGCAGCCGGGGGTGTGCGGAATCAGCCGTATCCGTTCCCTTCTGCGCGGAGTGGTCCGGGACGCGCGAGAGGGGCTCACTCGTGCCGGGCGCCGCGGCGGTCGTGGACCTCGCGGCGAGGGCGCCGATCACGGCGGCGTTCACGAGCGCGCACAGAAACAGCCACCCGACCCAGTAGCCGACGGCCAGCGCCTCGACCGCTCCACCGCCCTGGGTACCGGGACCGAAGGGGAGGACCACGCTCAGGAAGGAGAGGGGTGCCGTGAACAGCACGGGGCTCCCGGCGAAGCCGCTGTCCGGGAAGAGGAGCATGACCGCGACCGAGGCTGCGAAGACGGCCAGATAGCCCCGGGCAGGCCGGCTGTCCGTGGCGAGCGCGAGGAGCCGTCGCAGTCGCGGGAGGCGGCGCGGACGGGAGGCATTCGGCATCGCGGGGCCCTTCGGGTCGGTGCGTGGGTGGTGCATGGGTGGTGCATGGGTGGTGTTCTCCACGGTGGACCGGGGGGCGCGCTCAGACATGAGTACGGGTACTCATCCCCGCATGGGGGGTAAGCGCGCCACGCCTACACCTGCATCCACCCCTAGGCCTGGGCGACTCGCTCGGCTATGCCCTTCTTGATCGTCACCTCGACCGTCAGGTTGCCGCCCTTCGCCGCCGCGTCCAGCTCGTCGGCGGTGCACTTCTCCGCCGACTGGCTCTCGGGGTCGCCGCAGATGTCGCCGCCCCGGATGTCCGTGTCCACGGCGACGTAGAAGGGACGGCCGCCGACCTCCAGCTTGCCCGGCGCCAGGAAGGTCAGCGTGCCGGTGACCGTACCGTCCACACGGTTGTCGACGGTGGCCTTCGTGGAGCCGGTGCCGGTGTTCGTGCCGCTGGTGTCGGTGGTGGCCTCGGGAGTGGCGGCAGGGGTTTCGGTGGACGTGTCGGACGAGCCGGGAGTGCTCGCATCGGAGTCACCGCTGGAGTCGGTGGTGGCATCGCCGCCGGCACCCGGGGTGGCACCCGTACCGGAGTCGGCGCTGGTCTCGGACGCGGTGCTCGAACCGGACGCGGCGCTGGGGCTCTTGGCGGGGCTGTCGGGGCTGCACGCGGTGAGGAAGAGGGCAGTGGCGGCCAACAGACCGGCGGCGGCGAGCGTGCGGTTGCTGGCGCGGCGGGTGCGGTTGAAAGACATGTCAGGTTGCCCTCTCGGCGTCGTTCCTTGTGGATCTCAACCTGTTAAATGCCGTACGGGGCAGGCCGGTTCACTCATCGCCGGTCCTGTTGCACACCCAAGATGAATCGCCGGTTCCTGTTACAGGTTGCGGACGAGGGGTACGGCGTCCAGCGCGCCCCGCGCCGACCCCGCCACCCGGATCTCCACGCTCCCGGGCAGCACCGCCGTCTCCAAGTCGGGCCCGACCTGCGCGAGTTGGTCGTCGCCGAGGGGGAACGTGACCGTACGGCACTCCCCGGGGGCCAGGTCCACGGCCTCGAAGGCGCGGAGTTCGAGGGTGCGCGGCCATACGGTCGTCCGCAGCCGTCGGACGTACAGCTGGACGACCGAACGCCCCGCCCGTTCCCCGGTGTTGGTGACCTCGACCGTGCAACTGGCGCCGTCCCGGGCCATGTTCGGGACGCCGTACTCGAAGGTCGTGTACGTCAGGCCGTGGCCGAAGGAGTAGAGCGGCTCGGCGTCCTCGTCCACGTACGACCCGTACTCGGTGTCCTTGTGGTTGTAGTAGACGGGGAGTTGGGCCGCCGAGCGCGGGACGGAGACGGGGAGGCGGCCGGTCGGGGCGGTGTGGCCGAGGAGGACCTCGGCGATCGCCTCGCCGCCCCAGGGGCCCGGATACCAGGCCGTCAGGAGGGCAGCCGCGTGCTCCGCCGCCTCCGGGACCGCGTGCGGGCGGCCCTGGATCAGGACGACGACCGTGGGTGTGCCCGTCGCCGTCACCGCGTCCAGCAGGGCGTGCTGGGCGCGGCCCAGGCGCAGGTCGGCCAGGTCGACGCCCTCGCCGCAGGTCATCTCCGACACCGCCGTGCGCGCCGCGCCGTTGGCGTCGAACTCCGTGTCCGGGGTACGGGCGCTGCTGCCGCCCAGGACCAGTACGGCCAGGTCTGAGGCCGCTGCCGCCGCCACCGCCTCGGGGATGCGGGACAGGTCGTCGCCGGTGAGGGAACAGCCCTGGGCGTGGCGTATCTCCGTGCCCGGAAGGGCCAGTTGGCGGAGGGCGGCCAGGACGCTGGTTCCTGTGCCGGGGCGTTGGGGGGCCGTGTAGTCGCCGAGCTGGTGGGCGGTGGTGGCGGAGTGCGGGCCGACGACGGCCAGGCGGGAGACCCGCGCCGGGTCGATGGGCAGGGCGCCCGCCTTGTTGTGGAGGAGGGTGACGGCCGAGCGCGCCAGAGCCGTGCTCAACGAACGGCCGGCCTCGGGCGAGGGGGAAGCCAACTCCCTTGCCGCATACGGGTGTTCGAAGAGACCCAGGCGGAATTTCAGGGTCAGGATCCGGGACACGGCCGCGTCGACCACCGACTCCTTCACCAGGCCGCGCTCCGCCGCCTCCTCCAGGTGGGTGAAGCCCTCGTCCCAAAGACTCAGGTCGATACCGGAGTTGAGGGCCAGCGCGCCCGCCGAGACCCTGTCGCCGGTGATACGGGCCAGGCGGTCCACCGCAAGACCGTCCGCCATGACCAGTCCCTGGAACCCCCAGCGGTCGCGCAGCAACCCGTTCAGCAAGGGGCCGTTGGCCGAACACGGCACGCCGTCCACCTCGTTGTACGCGGCCATCACCGCGGCGGCGCCCGCCCCTACGCCCGCCCGGGCCGCGGGGAGGTGGATCTCGTGGAGTTCCCGGGGGCCCAGCTCCGACTCGGCGGAGTTCCGGCCGCCGACGGTGGCGCCCTGGCCCGCGAAGTGCTTGAGGACGACAGGGGCCTTGTCCGGCGCGAACTCCCCTGCCGCTCCGGAGAGTTCACCCTGCATGCCCCGCACCAGCGCCTCGGTCAGGCGGGCGGCGAGGTACGGGTCCTCCCCGAAGCATTCCTCCGTACGGCCCCAGCGTGGGTCGCGGGCGATGTCCAGCGCCGAGACCAGGGCCAAGTGGCCGCCACGGGCGCGGAGTTCGGCGGCGGCGTGGGAGGCCGCCCGTTCGTACAGGTCCGGGTCCCAGGTGGCGCCCACCGCCAGGTTGACGGGGAGGACCGTGCCGTCGAGGGCCATGAGGCCGTGCGGTACCTCTTCGACGAACAGGGCGGGGATGCCCAGGCGGCTGCGTTCGAGGACGTGGCGCTGGACGAGGTCGGCCAGTACCGGGCCCGCCTCCGCGCCGGCGCCCGTGGCGTGGTCGACGCCGGACCAGGCGTCGGCGCGGAGGAGTCCGTACAGGGCGCCGAGGCCTTCGAAGCGGTCGGTCTCGTCGTACAGGGCCTGGGTCAGCTCGAACTCGCCGTCCGGGCGGCGGCGGTAGGCGTCCCAGCCGTACATCCGCTGGTTGAGCTGGCCGACCTTCTCGCGCAGGGTCATCCGGGCCAGGAGGTCGGCGACGCGGGCGTCGACCGGGGCGGCGGGGTCGCGGTAGAGGGGGCGGGGAGGGGTCACTGGTTCTTCTCCGGGTGCGGGGTGGGGCCCTGTGCGAGTCGGGCCAGGGCGACCGCGCCCCGGCTGCCGTCGGGGACCCAGTGGGCTGTCAGGCCGAGGGCGGTCAGCCGCCGGTCCAGGGGGGCGGTCAGCGGGCCGCCCGGGCCGAGCAGGCCGCCCGTCGCGACCAGCGACTCGCCCGGCGTCGGCTCCAACGCCCGTACGCAGTCGGCGAGATGACCGGCCGCCTCGTCGAGGATCGCCCGCGCGAGGGCGTCCCCCGCCCGGGCCGCCTCGGCGACCAGCGGAGCCAACCGGGCCAGCCGCACCGGCGGTTCGCCCATGACAGCGGGCAGGACATACCGCCGGTAGGCCTCACGGGCGCCCCGGGGCCAGGGCTGGCGGGCGCCGCCCTCACCCTCGTACGCGGATGCCTTGGTCTCGGACGGCGGTGCCTTGCTCTGGGACGCCGGTGCCTTGTCCCCGTACGGCGAATCCTCGCGGCCCTCGGACACCAAGGCCCCGTCCCTGTACGGCAACGCCTCACGCCCCCCGGACCCCAACGCCCCGCCCTCGAACGAGAGAACCACCTCCGGCACCCCCAGCTCCCGTCCCACCAGTGCCGCCAGAGCCGTGTCGGGGCCGCGGTGGTCCGCCATGCGGAGGGCGGCGCGGACCGCTTCCCGGCCGATCCAGAAGCCGCCGCCGTCGTCGCCGAGGAGCCAGCCGTCGCCGCCGACCGTCTTCTCGCAGTGGCGGGCGGTGATGCGCATCGCGACGGCGCCCGTACCGGCGACGAGGGCCAGGCCGTCCGCCGGGGTGTCCGGGGCGGCGGCGAAGGCGGCCTCGATGTCGCTGCAGATCCGGATCTCGCGCGCGGGGATGCCGAGCCGCCGCAGGGCCTCCGTCAGTGCCGTGAGCGCGTTGACGCGGCCGGGTTCGTCGGCCGTGCCGGCGGCGCCCGCGAAGCCGCCCGCGACGGCGGTGACCCGGGGCCGGGCAGCCACCGGCACCGCCAGGGCGAGGGCCTCGACGAGGTGCTCGGTGAGCTGCGGTACGGGCACGGTGAGGGCGTTGCCCGGCCCGGCGACGCCCTCGCCGAGGGGGCGGCCGTCGGCGGCGGACGCCAGCACCGCGCGCGTACGGGTGCCGCCGGCGTCGAGGCCGACGACGAGGGCGCCGTGGGCGGAGGGACCGTCCTCGGCCCGGCCGGAATCCCGACCCGAATCCTGGTTCAATTCATTGCTCATCGCGCACTATGGTGGTTCATACATTCGCCGAGGACAAGACCCGACTCGCGGCCCGGCGCAGTCACGCACGTCCGAGGAGGACCCGTGAGCACTCCCCCCGCCCCCAGTTCCGCCCCCCGCTTCGGCGTCAACTACACGCCGCGCCGGGGCTGGTTCCACTCCTGGTACGACTTCGACCCGGCCCGCGCCCGCGAGGACCTGGACCAGATCGCCGGGCTGGGCCTGGACCACGTACGGATCTTCCCGCTCTGGCCGCTGCTCCAGCCGAACCGCACGCTCATCCGCGCGTCCGCCGTCGACCAGGTGGCGCAGCTCGTGGACGTGGCGGCTCAGGCCGGCCTCGACGTGATGGTGGACGGCGTGCAGGGCCACCTCTCCAGCTTCGACTTCTACCCGGAGTGGACCCGCAGCTGGCACCACCGCAACGTGTTCACGGACCCGGACGCCATCGAGGCACAGGCCGAGCTGCTGCGGACCCTGGGCCGCGCGCTCACCGGGCGCCCGAACCTCCTCGGCCTCCAGCTCGGCAACGAGCTGAACAACCTGGTCGAACACAACCCTGTGACCGTGGCCGACATCGACCACTACCTGGACACCCTGCTCGCCGCCGCGCGCACCGGACTGGGCCCGGCGGGTCCAACAGGCACTGCGGCCCTGGTCACGCACTCCGCGTACGACGCCGCCTGGTACAGCGACGACCACCCCTTCACCCCGGAGGCCTCGGCCCACAAGGGCGACCTGACGACCGTCCACCCCTGGGTGTTCTCGGCCAACTGCGCCGGCCGCTACGGCCCCCGCTCCCCGCAGGTCCAGCACCTCGCGGAGTACGGGGTGGAGCTGGCCAAGGCGTACGCCGACGACCCCGCCCGGCCCGTCTGGGTCCAGGAGACCGGCGCCCCCGAACCGCACATCCCGGCGGCCGACGCCCCCGACTTCGCCCGCGCGACCCTACGCAACGCCGCCGGGTGCGCCGACCTGTACGGGGTCACCTGGTGGTGCTCCCACGACGTGGACCGTTCGCTCGCGGACTTCCCCGAACTGGAGTACACGCTCGGCCTGTTCGACTCCTCGGGCCGCCCGAAGCCCATCGCCGAGGCCCTCGCGGAGACGGTCGCCGAGCTGCGCGCCGAACCCCGCCCGGCTGAACCCCGTACGACCGCCCTGGTCCTGGACTGCACCCCGGGGAACCGTTCGATCTCGGGTCCCGGAGGCGCGTACTTCGAGGCGTGGATGCGGCTGCGGGCGGAGGGCGTGCGCCCGGCGGTGGTGCTGGCGGAACGGGCCGAGGACGAGGGGTACCTGGCGGCTCGGGGCATCAAGGAGACGGCTCTGCCGACCCTTTGACCCGGCCCATCGGCTGTCTATGACCCAGCCCGGGCCGAGTTCGCGGAGCTGGACTTCCCGGGCTTCGTCGCCACCTGGTCGGGCGCGTTGCCCCGGGAGACACCGGCGACCGGACGGCTCCCTGTTGTTGTTCCTTTCGGTGCCGGCGCCGGTACCGAAAGGAACGACAACAGCTTCAGGCTGCTCCGCTCCCCGCCAGCACCTCGGCCAGCGCCCGCAGATTGACCTTCCCGCGCCCGTACGAACACAGGGCGCCGCCTTCCGGCAGTCCCGTGTCGACGCGCACCGCGTCCCCGCGCCCGGCCACCAGCGCCGCCCGCAGCTCCGCCTGCCAGGGATACAGCCCGGCGTCCGACGTGGCGACCACCAGCGGCGATCCGGCCGCCCGCCGCAGCACGCCCTCGACCAGGGCAGCCTGATCCACCGGCGCCTCGTTCAGCGCCACGCCCACCGCCGCGGGGTCGAGCGCGCGCACCTCGCTGAGCAGATCCTCGCCGCCCCAGTTCAGCGCGGGATGCGGCGGCGGAAACAGGTCGACGACATAGGCGCCGGGCAACTCGGGAAAGCCACCGGCTCCCGCACCCCGCACGGCCCGCCGGGCCGCGTCGAGCCCGGCCGCCGCGTCCCACGGCTCGCCGGCGCCTTCCGCCACCGCCCCCGCGTACCGCTCCGCCAGCTTCCGCACCCGCCCGGCGGCCTCCCGTACCCGCTCCTCCGCGAGCAGCCCGTCCCGCAGCGCGTCGATCACGGCGTCCCGGCAGGCCAGGGTGGTCGCCAGGTCCGGTACGGCCACGATCACCTGGTCGGCGCCCGCGGCGAGGGCGAGCCGGGCGCCGGCCGCCTCGCCGTACCGGTCGGCTATCGCCTTCATCTCCAGGGCGTCGCTGACCAGGACGCCGTCGAAGCCGAGGTCGAGGCGGAGCAGGTCGTTCAGGATGCGGCGGCTGAGCGTCGCGGGCCGCTCCGGATCCAGCGCCGGGTACACCACGTGCGCGCTCATCAGCATCGGCACGCCCGCGGCCACGGCGGCCCGGAACGGCTCGACATCGGCGCGGATCTCGTCGTACGACCGCGGGTCGACCGCCATCTCGTGGTGGCTGTCGGTCACCGTGCCGCCGTGGCCGGGGAAGTGCTTGGCGCAGGAGGCGACACCGCGTGCGTCGGTGGCCGTGATCCAGGCGCGCAGATGACGGGCGGCGAGTTCCGGCTCGGCGCCGAAGGAGCGGGTGCGGACGATCGGGTTGTCGGGGTGGTGCTGGAGGTCGGCCACGGGGGCGTACGAGACGGTGATGCCGAGCGAGACGAGGTGACCGGCGAGGGCGTCGGCGCAGCGGGCGGTGAGGTCCGGGTCGTCGACGACGCCGAGGGCGTACGAGCCGGGGACCTCGGGGGCGCCCGCGGCGACGAGGTGGCCGATTCCGCCGCCCTCGTTGTCGATGGCGACGAGGAGATCGGGGCGCAGGGCACGCAGCTCGTCGGTGAGAGCGCGGAGCTGGTCCGCGTCGCGCACGTTGCGGGTGAAGAGGATGACTCCGCCGAGGCCCCGGTCGATGAGCCGCTTGAGGGTGTGCGGGACGCCGGCGGTGCCGTCGAAACCGGCGACGAGACACCGGTGGACGGCTTCGTCGAGGTCGACGGGCAGGCGGTGCTCGGGCTGCTGCATCGGGTGCCTCTGGGGTCTCGCGGACAGGACTTAGATGATAGAAGTCACCAATTCTCCAGCACAAGGTGAATCAATCAACCAAAACTCTCCGTGCTCATTTGCCCCGCGCATGCCCAATACGCCCCGCGCCCGCCATGCCGCATACCCCCCGGGTTCACCCGCGCCGCCCACGATGCGCGCATGAAACGCGCCACCCTCGCCCTCGCCGCACCCCTGTGCGCCCTGCTGGCAGCCACCGCGCTGCCCGCCCACGCGGCGGACCGTTCCGCCTCCACCACCGCCGACAGCTACGGCACCAAGGGCTCGTACGCCCCCCAGCAGAGCCTCCGGACCTACCAGAAGCCGCCGAAGGGCTTCGTCCCGGTGTTCACGGAGAACGTCTCCCGGCACGGCTCCCGGGCCGCGACCGACAGCTCTGACGGCGATCTGATCCTCAAGCTGTGGGACCAGGCGGCGAGCGAGGGGCAGCTCACCGCGCGCGGCAAGGAGTTCGGCCCGAAGGTACGGGCCCTGCTCGCCGCCATGTCCAAGGTCGGCTACGGCAACCTCAGCGGGCGCGGCAAGAGCGAGATCGCGGGCACGGCCGTCCGGATGGAACAGCGACTGCCGGGCCTCTTCGCCGGCATCGCCAGGAGCGGCGAGAAGATCGACGTCGTCAGCTCCGGACAGGGCCGCGCCGTCGACAGCGGGCAGCTCTTCGCGGACACCCTCGCGGCCACCGACCCGGCGCTCAAGCCGCTCATCGGCGCGGCCCGCACCGACAAGGACCTGCTCTACTTCCACAAGGCCGACGGCGGCGCCGCCTACCGCGACTACATCGCGAACGACACGCGCCTCGCGGCCACCCTGAAGTCGATCACCGACCAGCCTACGACCCACCGCGCGGCGTCGGACGTACTGCGGAAGATCTTCACGAGGTCGTTCACGCAGCGGATCGTCGACGGCGAGTTCTCCTCCGTCGGCAGCGCGGTGGACGCGGCCGAGGCGGTGTACAACCTGTACGGCATCGCCCCCGCCATGAGCGCGGAGAGCCCCGACGGCAAGGGCTGGCAGATGAACCGGTACATCTCGCAGCACGACGCCGCCTGGTTCGGGTACCTGAGCGACGCCGAGGACTTCTACGAGAAGGGTCCCGGCTTCGCCGACAGCGACATCACGTACAAGATGGCGGACGTCCTGCTCGACGACTTCTTCAAGAAGGCCGAGGGAGCCGAGAGCGCCACCAACACCCTGGGCGCGGAACTGCGCTTCACGCACGCCGAGGAGATCATCCCGCTGGCCGCGCTGATGGGCCTGCCGGGCAGTACGCAGGGGGTGACCGCCGCCAAGCCGTACACGTACGCCAGCAACCCGTGGCGGGGCGCGGCCGTGGCGCCGATGGCCTCGAACATCCAGTGGGACGTGTTCCGCAAGGGCGACACCACGCTCGTACGCATGCTCTACAACGAGAAGGAGACCGCCTTCAAGACGGGCTGCCGTCCGGTGTCGAAGGGCAGCAAGTTCTACGACCTGGATGAGCTGGAGCGCTGCTTCGGCCGTACTTCCTGAGGTACGGCGGGACATACGGAAATACGGGTACCCGGTATCCGTATGCGCGACTGGGGCTAGCATGGCCGCGTGACAGCCCGCGCACAGCGATCGCGACGACTACGGCGCGCGCACCCACCCTCCTGGTGGGCGCGTGCGTTCGTCGTGCTCGGACTGCTGGCGGGCGTGGTCGCGATGCACGGCCTGGCGCCCGGCGGCGGGATGACGAGCGGCGCCCAGCACGGCGGCCACCACCAGGCCCAGCCGATGAGCATGCAGGCAGGGCCCGCCGACGAGACCGTCTGCCACGGCTCCGGCTCCCCCGGTGGCCACGCCCACCACGCCGACGCGACCTGCGCGTCCGGTGCCGTCCCGGCGGGGCACACGTTCCCCGCCCTGACGCCCGACCCGGCAGGCGCCCCGGCCCTGGCCGGCGGTGTCAGCCGTTCGCTGCCCCGGTCCCCCGAGGGCGCCCGAGCGCCACCGTCCCTGGCCGAACTCCAACTCCTGCGGATCTAGGGCCTGTCGTTTGGATCACGCCTGGGCCGCGGGGTGTGGCACGCCCCGCTCACCGGCGCTTCCAAGGACCGTCGCTCGAAGCGACGTGATCCAAACGACAGGCCCTAGAGGCCACCGCACGCCTCACGCGTGCCCTCGACCTCAATTCCCTTCCCCACAGCAGGAGTTCCAGCATGCGCAAAACCCGCAAGACCCTCGTCGCCATGGCCGCCACCGCCGCGCTCGCCATCACGCTCACCGCCTGCGGCAGCGACGACGGCAGCAGCAGCGGTGCCGCCGCCGACAGCGCAAGCAAGACCGAGAACCACAACGCCCAGGACGTCACCTTCGCGCAGGGCATGATCCCCCACCACAAGGGCGCCCTGGAGATGGCGGAGGAGGCGACGGACAAGGCCTCGTCGGCCGAGGTCAAGGCCCTCGCCGCGCGCATCGAGAAGGCCCAGACGGCGGAGATCGGGACCATGTCCGGTTGGCTGAAGACATGGGGCGAGGACGTCCCGACGTCGACGGAGTCGATGCCCGGCATGGAGTCCATGGAATCGATGGAGGCGATGCCGGAGATGAACCACGGTTCGGCAGCCGAGGACTTCGACAAGGCGTTCCTCGCCATGATGATCGAGCACCACAAGGGTGCCGTGAAGATGGCCACGACCGAGAAGGCCAAGGGCGAGTACGGCCCCGCCACCGCCATGGCCGACGACGTCATCCGCACCCAGAACGCCGAGATCACCGAGATGAACAAGCTCCTCGACAAGAACTGACGGGGTAACCGTAGGACCGGTCGGCCGCACCACCCGGCCGCCCGGTCCGCTCAACAGAGGCCAGCCCCACCCACCTAGGGGCGCGGGGCTGTGTCTATATGCGGCTCCGCCGCGTGGGCGCGACCAGCCCCAACGCACCCGCACCCGCACCCGCACCCGCACCCGCCCACAAACCCCGAGAACCACCCCCCTCACCCCCCACCCCCCACCGTGAACCCAATAACCGCCCCACCCCCCTCCCGCCGATTGGCAAACGGCGCCCCACCATGCGCGATAGCCACCTCCCGCACGATCGACAGCCCAAGCCCCGAACCCGGCAGGCTCCGCGCATCAGCGGCCCGATAAAACCGGTCGAACACCCGCAACAGATCCCCCTCCGCAACCCCCGGCCCCCGATCCAGCACCTCCACCCGAATCGCCCCCTGCCGCACCCGCTCCGGCCCAGTGACCGCGATCTCGATCGGAGCCGCCCCACCCCGGTCGAACTTGGCCGCGTTCTCGACAAGGTTGGAGATCGCCCGCTGAAGCGCCGCCGGCCGCGCGTCGGCGACCGTGTCGCCGCTCACGCGCACAACAACCTCCCGCCCGGTACGCCGCCGCGCGACCACCGCCACCTCGTCCGCGATGTCGGCGAGATCGATCCGCTGCTTGGGCTCGGTGTCCGACTGCCCGGCCGCCAGGTCCACCAACTCGTTGACCAGATCGGTGAGTTCGCGTGCCTCCTGGGCGAGGTCGGCGACCAGTTCCGCCCGGGTCGCGGGCGGCAGTTCGTCGATGCGGCGCAGCAGCGAGATATTCGTACGGAGGGAGGTGAGCGGGGTACGCAGCTCGTGCCCCGCGTCCTGGACCAGCCTGCGCTGATCCTCCTCCGACTGCGCGAGCCGCCCCAGCATGCGGTCGAAGGACCGGCCCAGCCGCCCCACCTCGTCGGCCCCGGTGACCGGCACCTGGATGCCGAGCCGACGCGTGCGGGCGACATCCTCGGCGGCGGACGCCAGGATGCGCAGCCGGTGCGTGATCCGCCGGGCCAGCCACCACCCGAACAGCCCGGCCGCGACGACGACCGCGACGACCATCAGAATCGTCCGCTGCTGAAGCTCCCGCAGCAGATCCTCCGTATCGCTGAACTCCTGCGCGACCTGCACCGCGCCCCGCCCCTCGCCCCGCTCGCCACCGAGCGCGACGGTCGCGATGCGGTAGACGTCCTGGCCGACGTCGACGTCCTTGTGCTGCACGGCCAGCCCGGCAACGGGCGAGGCGGCGATCCGCCGGTCCTCGGCGGTGACCGGCAGCACCGGACTGCCGCTGTCGACCACCTCACCCCCCGCCCCGAGCACCTGCACATCGGTACGGCTGGGCCGGACGATGTCGTGCCCCGGTTCGGACGACGAGAAGTCCTGCGGAGTCATCGTGTTGTGCCGCACCTCGTCCTGGAGGTCCTGCACGACCTCGGCGAAGGCGGACTGCTGGTCCACCCTGACCAGTCGCGCGGCGGCGTCGTACGACAGGAACCCGACGAGGACCGTCACCCCGGCCGCGACCGCGGCGAACGACACGGCGAAGGTGGTCCGGAGCGAGGCCAGTCCCGCCCTCCGCAAGGTCACTCAGTCCTCCCGGAGGACGTAACCCACGCCTCGCACCGTGTGGATCAGCTGCGACGCACCCGGCTCGTCGAGCTTGCGGCGCAGATAACCGACGTACACGGCGAGGTTCTTGGACCCCGGACCGAAGTCGTAGCCCCAGATACGGTCGTAGATCGTGGAGTGGTCGAGCACGATCCCGGCGTTGCGCACGAGCAGTTCCAGCAGCTCGAACTCGGTCCGGGTCAGCTCCAGCTCCCGCGCCCCGCGCCACACCCGCCGCGCCTGGAGATCCATCCGCAGCCCGGCGGCGGCGAGCTGCCGCTCGGGAAGAGCGGGTTCCTTCGGTACGTGCGACACGTGCGAGGCGCGTACGCCGACGGGAGCGACGCCCCGGGGAAGGCTCTCGCCGGTGCCCGTACCCGTGCGCCGCAGCAGCGCCCGGAGCCGGGCGAAGACCTCCTCGACGTCGAACGGCTTGACGACGTAGTCGTCGGCGCCCGCGTCAAGGCCCGCGATCCGGTCGGCGGTCTCCACGAGCGCCGTGAGCATGAGGATCGGCGTACGGTCCCCCTCGGCGCGCAGCACCCGGCACACCTGGAGCCCGTCGATGCCGGGCATCATCACGTCCAGGACGAGAACGTCCGGCGGGGTGCGATGCGCCTGCGCGAGCGCCTCGACCCCGTCGGCGACCGCGGTGACCCGGTAGCCCTCCAGGGTCAGGGCCCGCTCCAGGGCGTGGCGGATGGCACGGTCGTCCTCGGCGAGCAGCACAGTTTGGGACACCCGCCCAGTGTGCCAAGGGGGGCTCTTACTCGCCTCTCACTCTCGCCCTCACCGTCCCCCTCACCGTCACGGCCGCAGCGCGTTCAACTGCTGCTCGAACGGGATCACCTCGAACCCGCCCGGCGCGGCGGGCTTCGGCACCCGCCGCTGGGCCGACAGCCCCGACATCAGAGCCGTCAGCTCCCCCGCAGCCCGCTCGATCCGCTCGGGCAATCCCTCCGCACCCCAGTCCTCGGAGGCGGCGTACACGCCCGTCGGCACCACCACGGCCCGCAGATACGCGAACAACGGCCGCATCGCGTGCTCCAGCACCAGCGAGTGCCGGGCCGACCCACCCGTCGCCGCGACGAGCACCGGCTTCCCCACCAGCGCGTCCTTCTCCAGCACATCGAAGAACGACTTGAACAGCCCGCTGTACGAGGCGGAGAACACCGGGGTGACGACGATCAGCCCGTCCGCCCCCGTCACCGCGTCCAGCGCGTCCGCCAGCTTCCGCCCCGGAAACCCGCTGGTGAAGTTGTGCGCGATCTCCACGGCGAGGTCGCGCAGCTCCACGACCTGGATGTCGACGTCCGCCTGCCGGTCCACCGCGGCGGCCAGCCGGTCGGCCAGCAGCCGGGTGGACGACGGCACACTCAGCCCCGCCGAAACGACGACGAGCTTCATACGGCAGCCTCCTTCTTCTCCTGCTGCTCCTTCTGCGCGGCGGCCAGCAGGGAAGCGTGCGTGGGCGCGTCCGGCACGTCCGCCGCCCGCCCCTTCGCGAACTCCGCGCGCAGCACCGGCACGACCTCCTCGCCGAGCAGGTCGAGCTGCTCGAGGACCGTCTTGAGCGGCAGCCCGGCGTGGTCGAGCAGGAACAGCTGGCGCTGGTAGTCACCGGCGTACTCCCGGAAGGCCAGCGTCTTCTCGATGACCTGCTGCGGGGACCCGACGGTCAGCGGGGTCTGGTCGGTGAAGTCCTCCAGGGAGGGCCCGTGCCCGTACACCGGCGCCTCGTTGAAGTACGGCCGGAACTCCCGTACCGCGTCCTGCGAGTTCTTCCGCATGAACACCTGACCGCCAAGCCCGACGATGGCCTGCTCGGCCGTCCCGTGGCCGTAGTGGGCGTACCGGGAGCGGTACAGCTCGATCATCTTCTTGGTGTGGTCGGCCGGCCAGAAGATGTTGTTGTGGAAGAAGCCGTCGCCGTAGTAGGCCGCCTGCTCGGCGATCTCGGGCGAGCGGATCGAACCGTGCCAGACGAACGGCGGTACGTCGTCCAGAGGCCGGGGTGTCGATGTGAACCCCTGCAGCGGCGTACGGAACTTCCCCTCCCAGTTCACGACGTCCTCGCGCCACAGCCGGCGCAGCAGGGCGTAGTTCTCGACGGCGAGGTTGATGCCCTGCCGGATGTCCTGCCCGAACCACGGGTACACCGGGCCGGTGTTGCCGCGCCCCATCATCAGGTCGACGCGCCCGTCGGCCAGGTGCTGGAGCATCGCGAAGTCCTCCGCGATCTTCACCGGGTCGTTGGTGGTGATGAGGGTGGTGGAGGTGGAGAGGATCAGCTTCTCGGTCTGCGCCGCGATGTACCCGAGCATCGTGGTCGGGGACGAGGGCACGAAGGGCGGGTTGTGGTGCTCGCCGGTGGCGAAGACGTCGAGGCCGACCTCCTCGGCCTTCAGCGCGATGGCGACCATGGCCTTGATGCGCTCGCGTTCGGTCGGCGTACGTCCCGTGGTCGGGTCCGGTGTGACATCGCCGACGCTGAAGATCCCGAACTGCATGGTCGCTCATCCTCCAAGTTGTTTACTGTTCAACTATAGCGTCCGGATGCGTCAACCGCACCCCTTCCCGAGGTATTCCGCAGGCATTCCACCCCGTGCTAGAACTCGACGGAGGAAGGTTTCCATATCGAGAGAATGAGGTTCTCGCGATGACGGATTCAATGGCAGAGCGATGGCAGCTGAGCTGACCGGGATGAGAGTCGTGGTGGTCGGCGCGTCCAGCGGGCTGGGCCGTTGCGCGGGGATCGACCTCGGCGGCCGGGGAAACCGGGTCGCCCTGCTCGCCCGCAGGCACGACCGCCTGGTCGACGCGGCGAAGGAGGCGGGCCCGGACGCACTCGCCATCGCCTGTGACGTGACCGACGAGGAGTCCTGCCGGGCGGCGATAGAGGAGGCCGCGGACGGACTCGGCGGCATCGACGCCCTCGTCTACACCACCGGCGTCGGCCCCCTGGCCCCCATAGAGCAGACGAACGCCGACACCTGGCGCAGCGTGATGGACACCAACGTCATCGGCGCGGCCCTGATCACCAACGCCGCGCTCCCCCACCTCACGGCGTCCGCCGGCACCGCCGTCTACCTCTCCACGGTCGGCGCCTCGATCACCCCCGCCTGGCCGGGGTTCGCGGGCTACCACGTCAGCAAGGCGGCCCTGGAGAAACTGGTGGAGGCGTACCGCGTCGAACACCCCGAGGTCGGCTTCACCCGGTTCGTGGTCAGGGACTGCGGCGGCGGTGAGGGAGACTCCCGCACCGAGTTCAACAACGGCTGGGACATGACGTACGCCGCCGAGGTCGTCCCGGTCTGGCGGCAGCGCGGCTATCTCACCGGCGACCTGCTCGACGTGTCCGAGTTCCTGCGCACCCTGGACGCCGTACTGCGCTGCGGCGGCACCATCCCGGAGGTGACGGTGACACCGCGCGCGAGCCGGAAACCATGACCGTCAGAAGTCGCCAGAAGTCATCAGAAGTAATAGGCGTCACCGGTGTCGAGCACGAGGACACGCTGCTGGTCGTTGCCCCGGTTGCGGTCCACGACACCGCCGCTCCAGACCGTACCGATCTCCAGCGTCACCTCGGCGGGCATGCCCTGGAGCCGCATCCTCAGCCCGAGCTGCTCGCCCACACCGTCGGCGGCCAGCGCCCCCGTACGGCACACCACCACCCGCGCCCCGAGCCGCGCGCACCCGTCCGGCAGCTGCTGCCGGGCGGCCAGCGGGGCCGACCAGGTCAGCCGCACGGTCGCGTCGGCGACGGCGGAGGGCCCGTGATTGCGCGGGGTCACGCGCAGATCGATCCGCCCACGGTCCAGCGAGACGGACCCGTGATAGGCGAGATCGGCCTCGGGCCCACCACTGTCGGCCCCGGCGAATCCCCCCGCCCCGACCACACCGATTGCCGTAAAGCCCGCCACCAGCCCACACACCCAAACCCGCATACCCATGCCCACTCCTCGCCCAGAAGACCGTCACTCTCGTCGAAGCGATGTATCCCACCTGACGCGCCCCGCAGGCGCCCTCCAACAGGTGACGGTGAGCGGAGATGCAAAGCTGCCCGCATGTCCGTCCTGCGCTCCGTGGCCCTGTTCGTCGTCGCCGCCCTGTTCGAGATCGGGGGCGCCTGGCTCGTCTGGCAGGGCGTACGGGAGCACCGCGGCTGGGTGTGGATCGGCGCGGGCGTGCTGGCCCTGGGCGCGTACGGGTTCGTCGCCACCCTCCAGCCCGACGCGGAGTTCGGCCGCATCCTGGCCGCGTACGGCGGTGTCTTCGTCGCCGGTTCACTGGCCTGGGGCATGGTGGCGGACGGCTACCGCCCGGACCGCTGGGACGTGACGGGCGCGCTGATCTGCCTCGCGGGCATGGCCGTGATCATGTACGCCCCGCGAGGCGGCAACTGAAGCCGGGGCTCAGCCGAGCGGGTCGGGCGGCAGCAGCCCGAGCTGCCCCAGGAACTCCATCTGGTCGAAGTAGAGCCGGTAGTCGACGATGTGACCGTCCCGGACCGTCGCGATGTCGATCCCCCGGACCCGGACCGCCTTCTGCGTCGCGGGCAGCTGCTCGCCGGAGGGCAGCTGGATCGGCCCGGTGTTCCGCCCGCTGAAGTAGCCCTCGTCGACGGCCGTGTCACCGATCTCGTACGAGTGCACGGGCTCGTACGTCGACTCGGGCATCGCGTCGGTCATCTGCCGCCAGTACTCGACGATGTTGTCGCGCCCGTGGATCTCCCCGCCGTCGGGGGTGACGGCGACCGCGTCGGGCGCGTACAGCTCGGCGACGGTCTTGAGATCGGGCGCCGAGGTGAGCGCCTCCGTGAGCCGGTCCATGACGTCACGTGCTTCTCCCATGATCCACCTCCACTGCCGCGGATCACCCACCCCATTTTCCCACCGCAGGCCGGTCCGGGCACCCCGCACCGGCCCACCCTCCGGACACCCCGCCGCCCGTTCCGCCCGCCTGCCTATCCTGGGCAGCAGTTCAGCCGTACGTCAGCCGTACGACCGACAGCGCACCCTCTTCCCAGAACTCCCCGAGGAGCAGTCCATGGCCACCGCCGCCCCGTCCGCCGCCTCCCGCATCGCCGTGGTCACCGGCGCGAGCAGCGGAATCGGTGCCGCGACGGCCCGCCGGCTCGCCGCGGCCGGCTACCGGGTCGTCCTGACGGCCCGCCGCAAGGACCGGATCGAGGCACTTGCCGAGGAGATCAACGCGACCGGCGGCCAGGCGACGGCGTACCCGCTGGACGTCACCGACCGCACGGCGGTGGACGAGTTCGCGAGCGCGTTCAAGACGATCGGCGTCCTCATCAACAACGCGGGCGGCGCACTGGGCGCGGACCCGGTGGCCACCGGCGACCCGGCCGACTGGCGCCAGATGTACGAGACGAACGTCATCGGCACCCTCAACCTCACCCAGGCCCTCCTCCCCGCCCTGACAGCGAGCGGCGACGGCACGATCGTGGTCGTCTCCTCCACCGCGGGGCACGGCACGTACGAGGGCGGCGGGGGCTATGTCGCCGCCAAGCACGGCGCCCACGTCCTCGCGGAGACGCTGCGGCTGGAGATCGTCGGCACGCCGGTCCGGGTGATCGAGATCGCACCGGGCATGGTCAAGACGGACGAGTTCGCCCTGACCCGTTTCTCCGGCGACTCCGAGAAGGCGTCGAAGGTCTACGAGGGCGTGGCCGAACCGCTCACGGCGGACGACGTGGCGGACACGATCACCTGGACGGTGACCCGCCCGAGCCACGTCAACGTCGACCTGCTGGTCCTGCGCCCCCGCGCGCAGGCGTCCAACACGAAGATCCACCGGGACGTGTGATGACGGACGACGAGACCGAGAAGGCGGAGGAGACGAGCGCCCGCGACCGGGAGCAGGACCGGGACCGGGAGCAGGAACAACAGCTCCTGGCCCTGGAGAAGAAACGCGAACGCTACGTCTGGTACTACCTCGCGTACTTCCTCTTCGGCATCCACCTGGTGGCGTTCGTGATGATCTACGCCGTGAAGCACGCGAAGTAACTCCCCTGCGGGAGCCGCCGGTTACCAGGTGACGGGCAGCTCATACACCCCGTACACGATGCCGTCGTCCTTGAACGGAATCTTCTCCAGCTCGGTGGCCAGGCGCAGTTCGGGAACCCGGCGGAACAACGTGCCGTAGACCACCTGGAGTTCGAGCCGGGCGAGCGGCTGCCCCAGGCACTGATGAATACCGAACCCGAAGGCCATGTGCCGACGGGCGTCACGGGTGATGTCCAGCTTCTCGGGTTCGGGAAAGAGACCGGCGTCCCAATTCCCGGTAGCACCAGGGATGATGACACCTTCCCCGGCCCGAACGACCTGCCCACCGATCTCCAGATCCTCCAGCGCCAGCCGCCGCTGCCCGCTGTGAACGACCGTCAGATACCGCAGCATCTCCTCGGCCGCACCGGCGAGAACCTTCGGATCGTCGGAATCCCGCACGATCGCAAGCTGATCAGGATGCTCCAGAAAGGCAAGCACACCCAGCGCGATCATGTTGGCGCTGGTCTCATGCCCGGCGCCGAGCAGCAACTGCCCCAGCATGACCGCTTCCTGCCGGGTGAGATCGCCCGCCTGGAACCGCGCGCCCAACTCGGAGAGCATGTCGTCGGCGGGCTCGGCGATCTTCCGGTCCAACTGCCGGTCCAGATACTGGAAAAGAGCCCCACTGGCGGCCCGCACAGCCTCCACTGTCACGTCCCGACGCAGACCGACTTTGCTGTTGCTCTGGAAGAAGTCATGGTCTTCGTACGGCACACCGAGCAGCTCACAGATCACGAGCGAAGGCAGCGGAAGCGCCAACGCCTCGACGAGGTCGACGGGCTTCGGCCCGGCCAGCATCTTGTCGATGAGGTCGTCCGTCATCCGCTGAATAGCGGGCCGCAGCGCCTCGATCCGCTTGATGGCGAACGGGGCGGTCACCATGCGCCGGATGCGGGCATGGTCGGGGTCGTCCATGTTCAGGAACGACGGCGGCGTCTTGGCCGCAACCTCCCGGAACGCCTCGTTGAGATACGGAAACCCGGGCCGGGTCGTATCAACACTGAGCCGCTGATCGCCGTAGAGGGCCCGCTGATCCTCGTACCGAGTGACAAGCCAGTGCGTACTCCCGTCCCACAGCCGAACTTTGGACACCGGCTCCTCGGCATCACGCTGCCGCAGCGCCGGGGGCGGATCGAAGGGACAGGCGGAATCGCGGGGCATGGGGAACTCGGCGATTTCCTCAACCGGCGGACCTGCAAGGGGAGTTAAAGGGGTCGTCACGACGCAGACGCTCCTCGCGGTGGGGGGACAAGGACGTGCGCCGCCATGGAATCGCGCCTTCCTGACAATTCCCGGACAGGAACCTGACGGCATGCGTCACATGACCGAGGTCACACTGACGTCACGCCGAACAGGGCCCTGCCCGCCCCCGCCTCCCACCGCACCCGGACAACCGCCCGTGACGCTCAACCCTTCACGCAGACAACCTGCTTCAGCTTCGCCACGACCTCCACCAAGTCCCGCTGCTGGTCGATGACCTGCTCGATCGGCTTGTACGCACCCGGGATCTCGTCCACGACGCCGGAGTCCTTACGGCACTCCACGCCACGCGTCTGCTCCTCCAGGTCCTTCGTCGAGAAGCGCCGCTTCGCCGCGTTGCGGCTCATACGCCGACCGGCGCCGTGGGACGCCGAGTTGAAGGCCTTCTCGTTGCCGAGACCTTTCACGATGTACGAACCGGTGCCCATCGAGCCCGGGATGATCCCGAACTCGCCGGAGCCGGCCCGGATCGCGCCCTTTCGGGTGACGAGGAGGTCCATGCCGTCGTACCGCTCCTCGGAGACATAGTTGTGGTGAGCACTGATCTCCGGCTCGAAGGTCGGCTTCGCCTTCCGGAACTCCTTGCGGATCACGTCCTTCAGGAGCGCCATCATGATCGAGCGGTTGTACCTCGCGTACTCCTGCGCCCAGAAGAGGTCGTTGCGGTAGGCCGCCATCTGCGGGGTGTCCGCGATGAAGACGGCGAGGTCGCGGTCGACCAGTCCCTGGTTGTGCGGGAGCTTCTGGGCCACGCCGATGTGATGGTCAGCCAGCTCCTTGCCGATGTTCCGGGAACCGGAGTGGAGCATCAGCCAGACAGAACCGGTCGTATCCGTGCAGACCTCGACAAAGTGGTTGCCACTTCCGAGCGTTCCGATCTGCTTTGTGGCACGTTCCTGACGGAACTTGACCGCTTCGGCGACCCCATCAAACCGCCCCCAGAACTCCCCCCACCCCCCGGTAGCGAACCCATGCAGCCGCCCCGGATCAACAGGACTGTCATGCATCCCCCGCCCCACCGGAATAGCCTGCTCGACCTTCGACCGCAGCCGGGACAGATCCCCCGGCAGATCGTTCGCCGTCAGTGAGGTCTTGACCGCGGACATCCCGCACCCGATATCGACCCCCACCGCCGCCGGGCACACAGCCCCCCGCATCGCGATGACCGACCCGACCGTCGCGCCCTTCCCGTAGTGCACGTCCGGCATGACCGCCAGGCCCTTGATCCACGGCAGGGTCGCCACGTTTCGCAGCTGCTGCATCGCGCCGTCCTCGACCGACGCCGGGTCGGCCCACATGCGGATGGGAACCTTCGCACCCGGCACTTCTACGTACGACATAACGTCCTCATCCCCCAGAAAACCCAACAGAAGTCTCGAAACGCAAAACCGGCGCCAAGGTCAACGAAAGGGATGCCGGACCGGCGTTCACGGTGGTGCGTGCGATACACATTGTCTGCCGGTGACGCCCCTGTGCGGCAAGCGATTAACCAGCGGGGACACTGGTACCGGCACCGCCCCGCAAAGATCGTCCGCATCGTTCCCACAGTTCACATCGTCGAGAGGAAACCTGACCGTGCAGCGGAAGGCGTACGTACCCGGTGTCGCCGTGCTCCTCGCGGCGCTGCTGGCCGGCTGCACCGGCGGCTCGGGCAGCGATGACACCGCCGAGGACGCCAAGCCCGGCGACGCGGGCACCACGACCGCGGCGGCCCAGCCCGGCCGGTACGACACGCTCCCCGAGCCCTGTGGCGCGGTGAGTCACGACACCCTCGACTCGCTGCTGCCCGGCATCACACAACTCACGGACGAGGAGCAGCGGGAGCAGGCGTACGAGGGCGAGTCGACTCTCACGTACAACACGGACCGCAAGGTCGGCTGCCGCTGGAAGGTGGAGTCCACGGACGCCACCGACCATCTCCTCGTCGATTTCGAGCGGGTCGTGTCGTACGACAACTCCGTGAGCGACGACAGCCAGGCGACGGATCTCTTCGCGACCAAGGTGGTGGACGCCGATCTGCCGGAGCCCGTCGCCTCCGCCACGGAGTCCCCGTCCGCGTCCGAGTCCCCGTCCGACTCCGCCTCCCCCTCCGCCACCTCCACTGACGCGGCCTCCGCTTCCGCCTCCACCTCGACCTCCACCTCCGCTTCCCCGGACGCCAGCGCGGACGCCGAGTCCGCCGCCGCCCTCCAGCCCCGTCTCCTCGACGGCCTCGGCGACGAGGCGTTCCTCGACGACGAGCTGAGCAGCGCCGGTTCAACCGCCCAGCAGCGCACGGTGACTGTGGCGTTCCGCACGTCCAACGTGATCGTGACCATCGAGTACGTCGAGCAGCCGGCGACGCTCGGCACCGTGCCGGACAGCAAGGAAATGCAGGACAGGGCGCGGAAACTGGCCTCGCAGCTCGCCGGCGCGTTCGACTGAGAGGTGCCCCGGGTGCCCTCGCCGCCGCCCTCCGCAAAGGGAGTGAAGCCAGGCACCGCGCGCCCCTCACCGCGTACCGTGGCCCCTCGGACCCGATCCGACCGCAGGAACCGAGAGCCGCAGGAACCACAGCGCGATGAGTGAAGGAACCATGCACCGACCCGCACAGCGAGACAAGCGAGACGACCAGCTCAGCCGGACCGCCACCGTGACGCCGAAGCGGCTGCACCGCGCCCTCACCGCTCTGGCCACTGTCCCCGTCCTCCTCCTGGTAGCCGTCGGCTGCTCCTCCGACTCGGGATCCGACTCCGGGTCGGCCGGCTCGGCCGACAACGCGGCGAAGGACACGGACGCCACCGGTGCGGGCGAGACGGTGAGCGCGGCTCCGACCGTACAGGCGGCGGCGTACCAGAAGATTCCGGAGCCGTGTGCGGCGCTGACGACGAAGACGCTGAAGGAACTTGTCCCGAAGGGTGTGAAGTCGGGCAAGGAGGGTTCCTCCAACGACACGTCGACGCGCGGCAGTTGCTCCTGGACGAGCCTGGCCAACAACGGTGTGAAGGGGTCCCAGTTCCGCTGGCTGAACGTGTCCCTGCTGCGCTTCGAGTCGACCGCGACGCGCGGTTCCGGCGACGAGCTGGCGCAGGCGTACTACGAGACCCAGGTGCAGGACGCCCAGTCGGTGTCGGGGGCGAAGAACGTCGCCTCGGAGCCGGTGACCGGGACGGGCGACGACGCGACGTCGGTGCGCTACGACCTGAAGAAGAAGGAAGGGTCGTTCCGGCAGCAGACGGTCGTCGTCCGGGTCGAGAACGTCGTCGTGACCCTCGACTACAACGGCGCCGGGCTCGCGGGCGAGAAGACGCCGAGCGCGGAGAGCCTGTCGAAGGCCGCGGTGAAGGCGGTCAAGGAAGCCGTCGCGAAGGTGTCGTCGACGAACGGGGAGGGTGGCGCTGCGACCCCGGCCCCCTCCAACTCGCCTTCCTCCTCGGCGAGTTCGTCGGCGAAGCCGAGCGCGTCCCCGTCGAAGTCGACGTCCAAGTCACCTTCCCCTTCGGCAACGAAGAAGAACTGACTTTGTCTCCGCAATACGTACGCCGCACACTTGTGCCACCCTGTTGCGCGCAACAACACGCACAGGGAGGGGAGTACGGGTGGCCGCGCCACTACAGCTGACACGAACGCACCGGGTGCTCATCGGAGTGGTCGTGTTCGGCGCCGTGATCATCGCCGCGATCGGCTTCGCGGGGTCGTACGCGGCCGTCCGTGAACTGGCCCTCCAGAAGGGCTTCGGGAACTTCAGCTACGTCTTCCCGATCGGCATCGACGCGGGTATCTGCGTCCTGCTCGCCCTCGACCTTCTCCTCACCTGGATCAGGATCCCGTTCCCGCTGCTGCGCCAGACGGCGTGGCTGCTGACGATGGCGACGATCGCGTTCAACGGCGCGGCGGCCTGGCCGGACCCGCTGGGCGTCGGTATGCACGCCGTGATCCCGGTGCTGTTCGTGGTCGCGGTGGAGGCGGCCCGGCACGCCATCGGCCGCATGGCGGACATCACGGCGGACAAGCACATGGAGGGCGTCCGCCTGACCCGCTGGCTTCTCTCCCCGCTGCCGACGTTCCTTCTCTGGCGGCGGATGAAGCTGTGGGAGCTGCGCTCCTACGACCAGGTCATCAAGCTGGAGCAGGAACGTCTCGTCTACCAGGCCCGTCTGCACGCCCGCTTCGGCCGGGCCTGGCGTCGCAAGGCCCCGGTGGAGTCCCTGATGCCCCTGCGCCTGGCCCGCTACGGCGTCCCCCTCGCGGAAACGGCCCCCTCGGGCCTCGCCGCGGCGGGCATCGAACCGGCGCTGCTGCCACCGGCCCCGGCGCCGCAGCCGGAACTGGAGCCCGCCGCCGCGAAGGCGGTCGCGCCTCCCGCCGTACAGAACAACTCTGCGCAGAACGGCGCGGCGCCCGCGCAGGAGCAGCAGCGCCCCGCTCCCCAAGGCGGCGAACTCCCCGGGGAGTTGGACTACGCCGAGCCGCAGAATCCGTGGCTCCAGATGCGGGATCCCCGGGCCATCGCGTATCAGGGCGGCTACGACCCGTCCTACGACCCGGCCAACGACCCCGCGTACATCCAGTGGATGGAGGAACAGCAGCAGGCCGAGCAGTACGAGGCCCAGCGGCAGTTCGACGCGCAGCAGCAGTACGAGGCACAGCAGCGGCAGTTCGAGGAGCGACTGCGGTTCGAGCAGGGGACGTTCCCGCAGCAGTTCGAGGAGCCGCCGGCCGTCGCCCAGGAGACCCTGGAGGCCCCGGAGCCGTCCCCGGAGGACACCGGTACCTTCCCGATCCCGGCGGGCCCTGGCCGTACCCGTGAGATGGGTGCGGGCGGTGGTCCCCCGGAGCCGACGGAGGAGGACTACTACCAGGTCTTCAAGAAGTCGATAGACGGCAGCTACCCGACCTCGGGCCAGTTCAGGGGTGATGTGGAAGCGACGTACGGCACGATGCTCCCGCAGCGCGAGGCCGACCGGATGGTCAACCGCTTCACCAACCGCCACACGGCGGAGCTTCAGGACGACCACATCGCGTAATACCCCAGTGTTACGACGGACCTAGTACCCCAGGGGTACGACGGAACGGGGCGCCCGGAGTTCACCGGGCGCCCTGTCCTCGTATCAGCGAGGTACCAGCGAGACAGGCGGCGAGGTACCAGCGAGCCTTACCGGGCCGCGTACCCGAAGCGGTCGCCCGCGGCCGGGAGGCCACCGGTGCCGGGCTGGTACGTCGTCACCGCGGCGACGGCGCCGCCCGCCGTCACGTTGGAGTGGGGCAGGGCGTACAGCGTGCCGTAGGTGTTGGGGCCGAGAGGCATGCCCACGTACAGCTTGGTGCCGGTGTAGTGGATGCTCGTGCCGAGCTGCTGGCCGGCCCCGGGGGTGCCGGGGATGCCGTCGCCGTCGCCCGCCTCGAGCCAGCGGTCGTTGGCGCCGGGGGTGCCGAGCAGCGAGAAGGTGTGGACCGCGCCCGCGGTGGTCGCCGTACCGACGACCTCGTTGGGCGTGCCGACGGCCAGCTTCATCGTGGCCGTGGTGCTGAGGGCACGCGGGGCGGTGTTGATGGCGGACAGGGCGACGCCCATGCGGTCGCCGGCCTCGGAGGTGCCGGAGACGTCGTCGTCACCGGTGCCCTGGGAGATGCCCTGGAGCTGGGTGTAGGTCCCGGCGGCGGCGATCCGGAAGGTCAGGACGGTGCCGGTGTCGGCCTTGGCGACGCCGTCGATGTCGAGGTCCTCACCGGGGGCGCCGACCGCGAGGATCGACTCGGTGGCACTGGCCGCGCCGGACGGGCGGTACGGGGCGAGGGCCAGGGAGTAGCCGAACTGGTCGGCCGCCTCGGCGCCGCCGGAGACGGTGTCGAGGTCCTGGTCGAGGCCGAACTTCGGGGTGGGCAGGCCCGCCGAGGTCAGGGTGTGGGAGAAGACGGCCAGGTTGCCGGCGCCCGCGTCCTCGCCGATGGCCTCGCCGGGCGCGCCGACGGCGAAGAAGTTGGTGTCGGCCGCGACCGCGCCGCCGAAGCCGTCGTTGGCCTCAGCCGCTCCGGGGACGTCGGTGCTGTCCTGGTGGAAGACGATGTTGGTGCTGCCATGGATGTAGAAGGCCTGGCCGGCCTTGGCGGCGCCGCTGACGGTCTCGCCGGGCGCGCCGGCCACGACGAAGGGCTCGCCGTTGGCGGTGACGCCGGCGGCGACGGAGTCGCCGAGGCGGTCGCCGGCCTGGGCGGCGGCGGTGGCGATGGCGCCGGTGCCGGAGCCCTCCTCGAAGTGGGTGTTCTTCTTGGTGCCGGTGCCGAGGCCGCCGGGGGCGCCGTGCAGGATGTCGATCATGCCTGCGTCGGCGACGGTGCCGAGGTCGTCGGCGGGGGTGCCGACGACCAGGTCGGTGCAGCCGTCCTCGTCGTAGTCGACGGTGGCGAGGGCCTCGCCGAACCAGTCGCTGGCCTCGGCGCCGCCGGGCACCCAGTCGAGGTCCTGGTTGATCTCGGCGGTGCCCTTGCCGCCGCCGTAGACGATGCGTACGACGCCCGCTGCCGCGTCGGCGCCGACGGTGGCGCGCGGGTCGGAGATCGCGATGTCCTCGACGGCGTCGCAGTTGAAGTCGGTGATGCGTACGGCGCCGGTCTTGGAGCCGACCCAGGAGGCGAGGTCGTCGACGCGGGTGGCGATGCCGCCGGTGCTGGTCACGGTCGGGTCGATGCCGAAGCAGCCGCCCTGGTACGACTGGCTGCTGAGGGCGGCCAGTTGGGGCGTGCCGTTGACGGTGCGTACGAGCGGGCCGCCGGTGTCGCCCATGCAGGCCGCCGCGCCGTTCTTGCCGGTGACGGTGGCGTTGGTGGCGGTGGCGGAGTCCACGTTGAAGGCGCCGGTGTGCAGGTTGAGCGGCGCCCACTCGGTCGTGCTGCGGCCGAACCCGGCCAGCGTCAGCTCCTCGCCCGCGGTGGGCGCGGCGGTGGCCAGGGCGATCGGGTTGACGCCCGTGACCGGGCGGTTCAGCCGGGCCAGCACCGCGTCGCGGTCGGTACGGGGGACCAGTTCGACGATCGTGCGGACGGCGCCGCCGGTGCCGGTGAGGTCGGCGCGGCCGATGGTCGCGGTGGTCTTGAGGGCGGGCTTTCCGGCGGGCACGGTGAGGCCGGCGGCCGGGTTGTCGACGAAGCAGCTGGCGGCGGTGAGCAGCCACTCGCGGTCGACGAGGACGCCGGAGCAGCCGCGGTCGTTGTCGCCGACGATGACGTGCGCGGTGTAGGCGTAGGTGGTGTCGGCGGCGGGGGCGGCCGGGCCGGTGACGGCGGCGGCGGAACCGGCGGCGAGTGCGGCGGAGCCCAGGGTCAGGGTGGCGGCCAGTGCGGCGAGGCGCACGGGTCTGGTGTGTCGCATGGAGTCAGTCCTTAGAAATACCGAAGAAGCCGAAGAAGCCGGACAACCCGAAGAAGGCGAAGAAGCCGGGGAAGCCGAGAAAGCGGGGAGAGGCAGCGAGGAGGGGACTACTTGGCAGTCCGGATCTCCACGAGCATGTGCTCACGGCCTTCCTCGTCCGCGGCCTCGCCGACCGCGGTCCAGGTGTTCTTCTCCACGTCGAAGGACTTCTCCTCCGTGCCCACGGTCATGTCGACCTCGGTCGCGTAGTCGTTGCCCTTGATGGCATAGACCGAGGGGATCTCCAGAGTCAGCCAGCCGGAGGCGCCCTTCACGGCGAAACAGATCTTGTCGGTCTTCTCGCGGGCCCAGACCTCCAGCAGGCCGGTGCCGCTCGCACAGTCGGCCAGCGTGATGTGGCCGTCGCCGCGCTTCAGGACGATGTTCTGCTCGGCCAGGATCTTGTCCGCGTTGGGGTAGTTGAAGTTCTCGACCGCGTACCCGGGTGCCTCGTCGGCGACGGCTTCGGGGGCGGCGGCGGTGCTGCTGCCCTGGCTGCCGGCGATCGACAGCCAGGCGAGCGCCCCGGCGGCCACGGAGGCGGCCAGCGTGCGTGTCACAAGGCGTCTGGTTCTTGACGCGGTGGTGCCGATTGCCTTCATCGCAGTCCTCGTAGTCGGTTCCGGACCTGGCCCGGAACGGAATAAAAAACGGGCGTGAAAGCTGCGGCGCGTCAAGGTCCGCAATTTCTCCAAAAATTTCAGCACGACAAAAAAAGTGCATGCCAACGGAATCACCCCCCGCTCATTTCCGCAGCTCCATGCATACAAAACCGTTCACGCAAAGTTTGTCCACAGGAAAGAACCTCGCAAACTGTACAGATCCGAAACGCACTCCGTGACCTGCATCACCTCGAAGAAGGGTTGTGCGGAGGCTGGTGAAGGTATGGAAAAGGAAAGATTTCAGACAGGTAACACCTTATTTCCCATCCCCTCTCCAAAAACCTTCCGGAGCCATTCCGAAATCCCCGGATGCGAATGGAGGCACGACGAAGGGGACGCCCCGGCAAAACCGGGACGCCCCCTCCTCCACACCTAGACTCGGCTACTCCCCGAGCAGCACCCGCACCCGCTCCTGCCCCACCGCGAGCAGCAGCGTGGGCAGGCGGGGACCGGTGTCCCGCCCGACCAGCAGGTGGTACAGCAGCGCGAAGAACGTACGCTGGGCGACCTTGATCTCGGCCGGGAGTTCCTTGGCCGTGGCATCGGCGGGGAACCCGGCCTGAACCTTGGGCACGCCGTAGACAAGGTGCGTGAGCCCATCGAGCGACCAGTTGTCGGCAAGCCCGTCCACGAGGAGCCGCAGCGACTGTCGCCCCTGCTCGTCGAGGGACTTGATCAACTCGATGTCGGGCTCGTCCCGCACGATGGTCCGCTGATCAGCCGGAACCTGCGTATTGATCCAGGCTTCGGCCTTGTCGAGCCGAGGCCGAACCTCATCCAGGGAGGTGAGCGGATCGGCAGGATCAAGCTCACTCAGGATCCGCAGCGTCTGGTCCTCGGCACCGGCGGTGATGTCGGCGACGGAGGCCAGCGTCCGGTACGGCAACGCCCGCTCCGTACGCGGCAGTTCACCCTCGGCGGTCCGCACCGCACGCGCGTGCGCGGCGACGTCGGCCGGCAGCGCGGAGCCGTCGGCGACCTTGGCGTCGAGCTTGTCCCACTCGTCGTACAGCCGCTGGATCTCCTGGTCGAAGGCGATCTTGAACGACTGGTTGGGCCGCCGCCGGGCGTACAGCCACCGCAGGATCTGCGGCTCCATGATCTTCAGCGCGTCCCCGGGCGTGGGTACGCCGCCCTTGCTGCTGGACATCTTGGCCATGCCACTAATACCGACGAAGGCATACATGGGCCCGATCGGCTGCTTGCCGCCGAAGACGCTCCCGACGATCTGCCCGCCGACCTGGAAGCTGGATCCCGGGGACGAGTGATCGACACCGGAGGGCTCAAAGACAACCCCTTCGTAAGCCCACCGCATGGGCCAGTCGACCTTCCAGACGAGCTTGCCGCGGTTGAACTCGCTCAGCAGAACGGTCTCGGAGAACCCACAGGCCGTGCAGATGTAGGTCAGCTCGGTGGTGTCGTCGTCATAGGCGGTGACGGTGGTGAGGTCCTTGCCGCACCCACCACAGAAGGGCTTGTACGGGAAATACCCGGCGGACCCGGAACTCCCGTCGTCCTCGGCGGCGGCCCCGGACCCTTCGGCGGCCTCGATCTCGGCGTCGTCGACAGCCTTCTGCCCCTGCTGGGGCTTCTTGCCCGCCGGGGCCTTCTTCGTCCGGTACTGATCGAGGATGGCGTCGATATCCGCCCGGTGCTTCATGGCATGCAGAATCTGCGCGCGATAAACACCGGAGGTGTACTGGGCGGTCTGACTGATCCCGTCGAACTCGACACCGAGCTGGGCGAGCGCATCGACCATGGCGGCCTTGAAGTGCTCGGCCCAGTTGGGGTAAGCGGACCCGTGGGGAGCGGGCACGGAGGTCAGAGGCCGCCCGATGTGCTCAGCCCAAGAACCATCGACCCCCTCCACCCCGTTGGGCACCTTGCGGTAGCGGTCGTAGTCGTCCCAGGAGATGAGATGCCGGACTTCGCGCCCCCGCCGCCGGATCTCGTCGGCGACCAGATGCGGGGTCATGACCTCGCGGAGGTTCCCCAGGTGAATGGGTCCCGAGGGGGAGAGTCCCGAGGCGACGACGACGGGTTTGCCGGGGGCTCGACGCTCCGACTCCTCGATGACCTCATCCGCGAAACGGGAGACCCAGTCGGTGGTCTCGGTGCTCTGAGCCACGATCGGCACGTCCTCTTTTTCTGAGAGTTCCTCAAGGCCAGCCGGTACGGTCGGACGGCTGACCGCCCCATTCTCCCAGGTACCCCCAGAACCACGAAAACGCCTTTCCGCGAAGCCACCGAGGCGGCCCGGCCGGCACCCCTCAAGCGCCGATCGGCACCATCCAGCCTGCCCGGCGCCCGAGGACAAGCCCGTTCAGCCCACCCTTTTGCCCACCCACCCCCACCGCACCTCCACTACAGCCCCCAGCCACCACTTCCAACCCCAGGCACCCCTTCCAGCCCCGGCCCGCATTTCCAGCCCGTCCGGCGTTTGAGGACGAGGCCGTTCAGGCCGATAGCGGGGCCTGGGGGCGCAGCCCCCAGAAGGATGGGACGGGTAGGGGCGGCGGGGGCGAAGAACAACAGCCCACGCACCCGCACGCAGGAAAACCCCTTTACCCCCCATGGGATACTGGCCCCATCCACCCGTACCCCCCAGGAGAACGGCACCCACTCCCATGGCCCCGGTCAAGTCCCTCACCGCCACCGTCCACCAGCGCCTCGCGGACGCCCTCACGGCAACCCTGCCGGAGGCCCCCGCGGACCCGCTGCTGCGACGCAGCGACCGTGCGGACTTCCAGGCGAACGGCATCCTCGCCCTCGCCAAGAAGACCAAGGCCAACCCCCGCGACCTGGCGACCCAGGTCGTCGCCAACGTCGTGTCCGGCGACGTGATCAAGGACATCGAGGTCTCCGGCCCCGGCTTCCTGAACATCACCCTCACCGACAAGGCGATCGTCGAGAACCTCGCGGCGAGGGCCGCGGACCCGGACGCCCGCCTGGGTGTGCCGCTCGCCGCCCACCCCGGCACGACGGTCATCGACTACGCCCAGCCGAACGTGGCGAAGGAGATGCACGTAGGCCACCTCCGCTCGGCGGTGATCGGCGACGCGGTGGCCCACCTCCTGGAGTTCACGGGCGAGAACGTGATCCGCAGGCACCACATCGGCGACTGGGGAACGCAGTTCGGCATGCTCATCCAGTACCTGGAAGAGCACCCGCACGAACTGGACCACAAAACAAAAGCCACCGAAACGACCGGCGAGGAGGCGATGTCGAACCTGGACCGCCTCTACAAGGCGGCACGCAAACTCTTCGACTCCGACGAGGAGTTCAAGACGAGGGCGCGCCTGCGGGTGGTCGACCTCCAGGCCGGCGACCCCGCGACGCTCGCCATCTGGCAGAGGTTCGTGGACGAGTCGAAGATCTACTTCTTCTCGGTCTTCGAGAAGCTGGACATGGTCATCCAGGACGCGGACATCGTCGGCGAGTCGGGCTACAACGACATGCTGGACGAGACGTGCCGCCTCCTGGAGGAGTCCGGGGTGGCGGTCCGCTCGGAGGGCGCGCTGTGCGTGTTCTTCGACGACATCAAGGGCCCGGAGGGCAACCCGGTCCCGCTGATCGTCCGTAAGACCGACGGCGGCTACGGCTACGCGGCGACGGACCTCTCGGCGATCCGCGACCGCGTCTTCAACCTCAAGGCGAACAGCCTGATCTACGTGGTCGACGCCCGTCAGTCCCTGCACTTCAAGATGGTCTTCGAGACGGCACGCAGGGCGGGCTGGCTGAACGACGAGGACGTGAAGGCGTACCAGCTGGCGTTCGGCACGGTCCTCGGCAAGGACGGCAAGCCGTTCAAGACGCGTGAGGGCGAGACGGTCAAGCTGGTCGACCTCCTGGACGAGGCGGTGGACCGCGCGACGACGGTCGTACGGGAGAAGGACACCCAGGCCCAGCTCTCCGACGACGAGGTCGCCGAGCGCGGCGCCCAGGTGGGCATCGGCGCGGTGAAGTACGCGGACCTGTCGACGTCGGCGAACCGGGACTACAAGTTCGACCTGGACCAGATGGTCTCGCTGAACGGCGACACGAGCGTGTACCTCCAGTACGCGTACGCCCGTATCCAGTCGATCCTGCGCAAGGCCGGCGAGGTACGCCCGAAGCCGCACCCGGAACTCGAACTGGCCGACGCGGAGCGGGCGTTGGCCCTGCACGTGGACGGGTTCGCGGAGACGGTGGCGGACTCGGCGACGGAGTACGCCCCGCACAAACTGGCGGCGTACCTGTACCAGTTGGCGTCCCTGTTCACGACGTTCTACGACAAGTGCCCGGTGATCAAGCCGGCACCGCCGCAGAACATCGCCGAGAACCGCCTGTTCCTGTCCGACATGACGGCGAAGACGCTCCACCAGGGCATGGCCCTGCTGGGCATCAGGACACCCGAACGCCTCTGACACACCACAGCAAAGGCCGCCCGGAACGAACCGGGCGGCCAGGGCACGGGGACTGTGCCCTCGATGCGAGTGATCAGGCGAAGGCGGGGACGGCCTTCGGGTTGTGGCCGTACTTGTTCTCCCCCGCCTCACCGTCGAGGCAGACGAAGACCAGCAGCGTGATGCCACCGACGAGCGGGACGAGCGCGAAGAGGAGCCACCAGCCCGAGCGGCCCGTGTCGTGCAGTCGGCGCACGGTGATGGCCAGGCCGGGCACGAGGACCGCCAGGGTGTACAGGGTGCTGAGGATCTGCACGCCGATGACGGCGTCGACGATCGCCAGCACGATGCTGATGATGACGGAGAACAGCGCGGCCATCCAGTATTCCTTGCGGCGCGCGCGCCCGCTGAACACCGCGTACTTCTTGAGCATTTCGACGTAGTAGTTCATTGCTTCCCCCCAGGGAACGAAGTGGGCCAACCGAGTGGATCAGGCCAGGGGCAGAAGCTACGGAGCCTGGCGGGAACTCGTCAATCCGGTTGCTCGTTGCAGGTCATTGGGCATGACGTGCCCACCAAGCAGCCCCGCCAGCAGTCGACGTACATCGATTTCAGGACAGATCAACGCAAGATCACCGACTGCACACAGCACCGACACCAACTGGCTGCCGAACCATGGCCGTTCCATTGCCAGTCCGTCGCAACTTCGAGGCCGCGCCGACACCGGACCGATCTCGAACCGTTGCCCGCCATCCGCCCAACATGCCTGCTCAGGCGGGTTGTCAGTGGCAGGACCTAGAGTCACCGGCATGGCGACACTTCCCAATCCGCTGCCCCACCTCACGACCGATCCGACCGGCGGCACGCTCGGCCTCGCGCTCCCCGCCGGGAGGCTGATCGACACGACGGACGAGGGCCCGTGGCACGAGCCCCTCCTCTGGCACGCCGACGCGCCCTCCGCCCCCGGCGACTGGGCCGCACACCACGACGCGTACCGGGCTGCCGGGCTCGTCCCGGTGGTCATAGAGGTGGGCGGCGGCCAGGGCGGGCCGCAGGACTGGGAGTTGATGCCCGGCGACACCTCGTACCCCGGGGACCACGACGCCGAAGAGGTCCTCACCGAGTTCTGGGAGGAGTACGCGGCGGAGGAGGACGTATGGCCGGGCCTGTCCCCCGCGACCACCAACACCGAAGCCGGGCAGACCGACGCCGACGAACTGGCAGCCCAGCTCGCCGACTCACTCCTGGCCCCCGGCTCCTCCCTCAAGGAACCACGCCTCGCCCTGGTCCCCGCCCGCCGCTCCGCCGACGTCCCCGCCGCCATCGGCTGGTCCGGCCCCGCGAACTACGAGAGCGACACGGCCCGCCTCTGCGCGGTACTGCGCTCCTGGGAGGACCGCTTCGGCATACGCGTCCTCGCACTCACCTTCAACCAGCTGACGCTGTCCGTGGCGGCCCCGCCGACCACCCTCACCGAGGCGGAGGCGGTGGCCGCCGAACACTTCGCGTTCTGCCCGGACAACATCACCCAGGGCCCCCACAACACCCTGCACGCATACGCCGAACACGAACTCCTGAACACCAGAACCTGGACCTTCTGGTGGGACTGACCGAGCTAGCAGCGCCCCTTTAGGGGCGCGGGGAACTGCGCGACAAGCCCCCACCGGCCCGCAGCCAACGAACTACGCACCCCCGGACCGAATCAGGCCTTACGCCCACTAGCCCCGTACACATTGATGTCCGCATCCGTGACGTCATTGATGTCGCGATACCGAACCTTCTCGATGTCGTCGAGCGAGTCGAAGTACGAGGCCTCGACCTCCTCCGGAGCCGGCGCGCCACCGTCGGGACGCCAGCGGTGGGCGGGGACGACACCCGGCTCGTCAAGGGCGAGCCCGTTCTCCTCGAAGAAGCGCTCCACCTCCGCCCTGGACCGGAGCACGAAGGTGAACCCGCGCTCGGTGTACGTCCGCTGCACCGCGCGGATGTTCTCGGGGTTCAGATCCTCGGTGAGGTGACTGAGGACGAGCCGGCTGCCCGACGGCAACGCGTCGACCAGCTCGCGCACGATGTCGTACGCCTCCGGCTCCGCCACGAAGTGCAGGATCGCCGCGAGCACGAGCGCGATCGGCTGATCGAAGTCGAGGGTCTTGCGGGCCTGTTCGAGGATCTGCGCCGGGTCGTTGAAGTCGGCGTCGATGTAGTCAGTACGCCCCTCGGGCCCGCTGGTGAGCAGGGCGCGCGCATGCGCGAGGACGATCGGGTCGTTGTCGACGTACACGACCCGGGAGTCCGGGGAGATGCGCTGCGCGATCTGGTGGACGTTGTCCTGCGTCGGCAGACCGGTGCCGATGTCCAGGAACTGCCGGATGCCCTCGTCCGCCGCCAGCGTGGTCACCGCGCGGCGCATGAAGTCGCGGTTGTGCCGTACGTCCAGGTAACCGCGCGGGTTGGCGGCGAGCGCCGCAGCCGCCGCGTTGCGGTCGGCCGGGTAGTTGTCCTTGCCGCCGAGGAAGACGTCGTACACCCGGGCCGGGTGGGCCTTGGTGGTGTCGATCCGCCTTCTCAGCTCGGCGGGGTCCTGACTGAGAGCATCGCCGCTCATGAGGCCTCTTCTGGAGAGCAGTAACTTCAACGAACAACAACCTAGCCGCCGACCGGAGTTGATGTTCGAGAATCGAAAACCGAACGCGGACCGTCCCGGACCGCCCCTGAACGGGACGCCGTTCGCACAGGTCAGCGCACTGATGGACCGAGAGGCGTCCCAGATTCCCCGCGAGACATGGCGCTGGGACGGGATCACGGCACAAGCTGTTGCCGACCGACGGACCGGGCGGCACCGCACCGGCCACCCTCCCCTCCCCCTCCCCCCGGAAAGGGCGCTCCCATGTCCGTACGCACCTCCCGTACGCGCCTGTTCGCCGCCACGGCGATCGCGCTCGTCGCGCTCACCACCCTCACGGCGTGCGAGGACGGCCAGGGCGTACGGGACGAGGGCCCGTCGACGACGTCAGCGCACCACGAACCCGAACCCGGTAGGACTGGGACTCACAACATACGGGCGGCCTCGGTGGCCCAGTAGGTGAGGATGTTCTGCGCGCCGGCCCGCTTGATGCCGGTCAGGGTCTCCAGGATGGCCCGCTCCCGGTCGACCCAGCCCTTCTCGGCGGCGGCCTCGATCATCGAGTACTCGCCGGAGATCTGGTAGGCGGCAACGGGCACGTCCACGGCGTCGGCGACCCGGGCGAGGATGTCGAGGTAGGGACCCGCCGGCTTGACCATCACGATGTCGGCGCCCTCCTCCAGGTCGAGCGCCAGCTCCCGCAGCGACTCCCTGACATTGGCGGGGTCCTGCTGGTACGTCTTGCGGTCCCCCTTCAGCGAGGAGCCGACGGCTTCCCGGAAGGGCCCGTAGAAGGCGGACGAGTACTTGGCGGTGTAGGCGAGGATGGCGACGTCCTCGCGCCCGATCTGGTCGAGGGCATCCCGGACGACCCCGATCTGCCCGTCCATCATCCCGCTGGGGCCCACGACATGAGCACCGGCATCGGCCTGCACCTGGGCCATCTCGGCGTACCGCTCAAGGGTGGCGTCGTTGTCGACGCGCCCCTCCGCGTCCAGCACCCCGCAGTGCCCGTGATCGGTGGTCTCGTCGAGACAGAGGTCGGACATGACGAGCAGCTCGTCGCCGACCTCGGCGCGCACATCACGGATGGCGACCTGCAGAATCCCGTCCGGATCGGTACCGGGAGTCCCGAGGGCGTCCTTCTTCCCCTCCTCCGGCACCCCGAAAAGCATGATCCCGGAGACCCCGGCCTCGACGGCCTCCGCGGCGGCCTTCTTCAGACTGTCCCGGGTGTGCTGGACGACACCGGGCATCGCGGAGATCGGCACGGGCTCGCTCACACCTTCCCGCACGAACGCGGGGAGGATGAAGTCGGCGGGGTGCAGTCGGGTCTCGGCGACCATGCGGCGCATGACGGGCGAGGTACGCAGCCGCCGGGGCCGCGTACCGGGAAAGGATCCGTACTTCGACATACCCCAACGCTACGCCCGTCCCGGCACCCCTTTTAACGACGGCCCGTCGGCGACGAACGTACCCCTGAAGGCCTCTCCAGGCCCGTCAACCTCACCAATTCCCCTCACTCAGCGTGCCTTTGCGTGCGTAACCTGTGACGATGCAGAACGCGCACAAGGGCTCGGCGGAGGACGCGGACGAGCGACGGCGACTGTCCACGCTCGACCTCGTTGGCCTCGCGGCCGGGGGTGTGGTGGGGTCCGGGTGGTTGATGTCCGCCAGCAAGACGTACGAGACAGCCGGCGACAACGCGTACTGGGCATGGGTGATCGGCGGTGCCCTGATGCTGCTGATCGCCGTCGTCATGGTCGAGCTGGGCATCGCCGCCCCCAAGACGGGCGGCCTGATCTTCCTGCCCCTGCAGGCCGCCGGACCGCTCCTGGCCACGGTCGTGGCCGCGGCCCTGTGGATCGCGTACGCGGCCAACCCGGCGAGCCAGGCGGCAGCGGCGGTGGTGCACGGACTGAAGGACCTGCTGCCCGGCGAGGAGGTCCTCGGGGACCACCTCTCGGCCATCGGCCAGCTGTACGCCGTCGTACTCCTGGCGCTGATCGTGGGAGTCAACCTGCTGCCAACGCGTCAACTGCTCAGGCTGAACCTCGTGATCACCGCGGTGAAGATCCTGATCCTGGTACTGATCGTCGCCTTCCTGTCGGTCGACTGGTTGGACCGGTTCGTCCCGCACCCGGGGAACGCCGTGTGCCTCAAGGACCCGAAGACGGATCCGGCACAACTGCTGCCGACGGTGCTGGGAGGCGCCGTCATCTACGCGTACATCGGATTCCAGGCGCCGCTCGACTGCGCCGGCAACGTCAAGCGGCGCGGCATGAGCGAGGCCGCACGGCTGCGCTGGGCGGTGTACGGCAGCATCGTCGGCGCGTTCCTGCTGTACACGGCCCTGCAGTACGTGTACATCAAGCACTCCCACGTGCCCGGCGCGTGGGACCCCGACCCATACGCCAAGTTCGCCGGCCAGGCACATCTGGGCTGGCTGGCCCGGCTCGTCCAGTTCAACGCGGTACTGGCACCGCTGGGCTCCGGCATCGTCTTCACCTACGCCCTGACCCGCGAGGTCGCCGCCCTGAGCCGCGCCCACCTCACCCACCGGGGACTGCAACGGGCCCGCCGGGCCTCGATCCGGATCCGGGGCGCCGAGATCGACACGTACTGGATGATCCTGCTGGTCAACTTCGCCGTCAGCCTGACGTTGCTCGCCGTGGTGAAGGGCAACTGGAAGACGCTGGCCGCCCTCAACAGCGGGCTGACACTTACGGTGTACGCCATGGCGGGCGTCGTCCTGGCGGCACTCCCGTCGACAACGCCGCCGGGAACGCGTCGAAAGGCACAACTGCTGCTCTCCTACGCGGCGTTCATCGCAACGACCGTGGTGATCCATCAGGCGGGCTGGGACAAGGTGTGGCCCGGTATGGCCGCCCTGGGCACGGGCTCGGTACTGCTGCTCGTACTGCCGGCCCTGGCAAGAAGCCACCTGCCGTTCGTAGGACACCTGTTGCGCCGCTACGACGCCCGGGACCACCTCTTCCGCACCAACCTCGACGACGGTGCCCTACCACCACTGCTGCTGTTCCTCGCGCACCTGGAGGTGCTGCTGGTCTGCACCGGGCTGGGGGACCCCGGGAAGGCGGACTGGACGATGTGGGCCACCGTCCTCTCCGCGACCCTCGTCTTCCCCCTCCTCGTACTGAGCGCGCGCGACCACATGGCGCAGGTACCGCCCCTCCTGCCCTCCCCCCGCCACGAACTGCCGGTCAAGTCGTCTGTCACCGAAGGGAGTTGACGACCCAGCCCGCCGCCTCGTCCTGCCCGTCCGCCCGCAGCCGGGCCACCGCGTTGTCGCGGTGGCCCATGTCCGACCAGCGGCCGACCGTGGCCCGCAGCAGCAGCCTCGCGTCCTCCGTGGGCAGACACGGCACCCGGCGCACGACCTCGACGACATCGGCCGGAGTCACCAACTGCTCGTTCTCCAGGAACCGTTCGAGCAGATCCCAGGCCACCTTGCCCAGCCCGACCCCGTGCAGCCGCCCCGCGACATCGGCGACCAGCCCCGCGTCGACCCGCCGCTCCCGGGACGGATCGGCGAGTTCACGACACGCGGCGCGTACGGCGATCGGGTGCTTCGCGTCGTGCAGCGCCAGCAGACAGCTCACGAACCAGCCCCGGTCCGCACCCGCGCCCATGACGGCCACGGCCAGCCGCCGCCCCGCCTTGTGCGCGGCCCTGCCTCGCTCCCGACTGCCTTCGACGCCGTCCAGCAGATTGGTCAGATCAGCGGCGGCGCACCCCTCGACCCGTTCGACGGCGAGATTGCGCAGTGCCCGGGAGCAGGCCGGGGACGCGTAGTCACCGCCGAGCCAGCCGGCCAGCAGGTTCAGGTCGCCCAGGGAGCGTGGGACCGTGTCACCCGCGCGGACGCCCGCCACGATGTCGGCCAGCAACTGTCGTGTCGTACGGGTCAGAGCCGGTTCCTTGTGCCAGTACGACACGAACTTGGCCAGCTCCTTCATGTTCTCGCGCCCCAGCGCGTGGCGCCGCACCCGGTCGAGCTTGGTGGGGGACTCGTCCTTCCCCCGGGCGAGCAGGGCGCAGATCTTCGCCGTGTGCAAAGGGTGCGCGGTGCCGCCGATGTACGCGGCGAGGGCGTCGTGGTCGGCACCGCTCTGTGCGATCAGGGTCGCCACAAGCTGCCGGGTCTGCTCCACCTTGGCCGGCGCGGAAGCCCGCAGTCTCTCCTTCACCCAATTCTCCAGAGCCTTCCCGCCGGGGCTGAGATGCTGGAACGCGCCCGCGAGATCGGCGATCTCCTCGCTCTGCTCGCCCCGCGCGACGGCGTCCGGCGATCTGTCGGTGATGGCCCGCAAGGTCAGCTTGAGCAACTGGTCGGCCTCGCTCCGGCAGCCCTCGTCGACCAGCGCGATGTGCAGCAGCGCCTTGTCGAGGTTGGTGCGACCGGAGCCGGGACTCGCGAACAACCGCACGGCGTCCTCCGCGAGATCCACCCGCTCCGCCTTGAGCACCCGCACGAACACCGCCACGTCGAACGCCGTGCGCTGACAGACCACGTCGTGCACGATGCTCGGCGTGATCGGGGCGCGCTTGCCGCCCGCCTCTTTCCTGCACTGCAGCAGCGCCAGCTGGGCGGCCTCCCGGACCGGCCGGGAGAGGGCCACGGTCGCCATCAGCATGAAGGCGTCCCGTTGATCGAAGTGGTGGGCGAGCTGGACGAGTTCGTCGACCGGACGGTGCATGGCGAAGGCGCGCAGGGCACGCATGGCCATCGCCTCCCGCCGCGACTCCCGCATGTGGCGCAGCCGCCCCACGAACACCGGGACGGACCCCCGCGCCACCCAGTCGTAGTCCTCGTCGTCGAGCGAGCCGGAGGCCCCCACCTGAAAGACGCCCCCGATATCCCCAGTGCCCCCGGAGTCACGGCCACCACCGCCACGGTCGCCGCCACCCCCGCCACCGCCGGTCATACGCGGCCCAGCGTCGTGCGCTCGAACTCGTCCCAGTACGCAACGAAGTCATGCGGGTCGGACAGCGACTCGCCCGCCTTCCTGCCGATGCTCCGGGCCAGCTCGCGGCTCTGGTCGTCCCCCAGCCTCAACTGCGCGGCGGCACCGCCCGCGAGGGCGGGACGGTCCATCAGTTCGCTCAGCCTGTGCGTGCCGTTGAGGAGGAGTTCGCTCACCCAGGCGGCCACCGTGGTCGGCGCGGGCCGCTGCGGCTCCCGGCCCCTGGCCCGGTTGGTGAACAGCGAGGCCGACTCCGGGGCGTCGTTCAGCAGCATCCGGGGCCTGGGGTGGTCGCCGCAGTCCCCCATCCGGGCACCGATGCCCGCACGGAGCGCGCCGAGCGTGAGGTCGTCGGAGTGGGTGGGCATGCCCTGATCCAGCACGTTCAGCAGATGCCCGCTGAACGGCGTGCAGGTGTCGAGCGGCGAGGGCAGGTTCGGGCAGGCGAGGGCCCACGCGCTGTGCACCTGGCCGCTGACGGCGGTGAGTACGCACGTGCCCTGGCTCCGGGTGCCGAGGGCTCCCGGGAGAGCAGACTCAGGACCCAGATACGGCAGTATGTTCGAGTAACAGCAGTCCGCGATAAGGATCTTGAGTCCGGCCCTGCTCTTCCTGATCGCCCGGTACACGTACCAGGCGGACAGCCAGGTCCACGGCTCGTTGCTCCGCGAGGAGCCCAACGCGAAGTGGACCTGACCGCCCGGCACGTCGGGCCAGTAGTTCCCGTGCCCGACGTACACCACGAGCAGGGTGTCCTCCGCACTCTCGGCCGCCGCAGCCGCTTCATGGAGCGCGCGCATCACACTGTCCGCGGTACGCACCTCGTCCCGCTCCAGCACAGTGGACCGGGCCGAGGCACCCCACCGGGGATCCAGGGCCAGAGCGGCCCCGTACGCGCGGGCACTCGCCTCGATCGTCGGATACCCAGGAATGTGGGAGCCGTCGTCATAGACCCCGACCCCGATCACCAACGCCCGGGACACCACGAGACTCAGCTCCCCTCGGAAAGCGACGCGCCCCCGGACTCCTCCGGAACGACGCCCGGCGGCTGAACGACAACGATGGTGACAACCGGCGGATCCAGCCTCCGCCCCCGCCAGTTCTCGATCACCTTCTCCACACCGGCCTGCACCACAGGCGTGAGCACCCCGGTGAGCACGGCCACCAGAACACTGACGCCCACATCAAGCGTCCCATCCGCCCCACCCACCTCCGGCCGCCAGTCCACACCGGTCTCCCGCCCCAGCTCCTCCCCCAACTCCTGAGGCTCATCCAGCCCGAGCGGCCCCTCGACCTTCACAGAAATCACCGTCGCCATGGCCCCACTCTCCCAGCGCGAACACCCCCACAGGGAGGGCGAACAGATGCACACCCCACCCCCCACACACCCGAACGCCGCCCAAACGGGCGACGGACACCCCTTCCAGCGCCGCCCGCCCCTCCAGCCCGTCCGGCGTTTGAGGGCTGGGATTCCCGCGCTCCTGGCCTTGGCTATGTCGCCTTC
>NZ_JBSFMT010000043.1:0-88817 GCF_053599695.1 Streptomyces sp. NPDC000878
CTCGGCGTCATCTTCATCACCCACAACCCGCACCACGCCTACATGGTCGGCGACCACTTCAGCGTCCTGCGCCTGGGCACCATGGAGTTGAGTGCGGCCCGCAGCGAGGTCAGCCTCGAAGAACTCACCAACCACATGGCCGGCGGCGCCGAACTCGCAGCACTGAAGCACGAGTTGGCCCAGGTACGCGGCGTCGACGTCGAAGAACTCCCCGAGGCGAAGGACCTCAAGGTCATGTAGCGGCGTATCCCCAGCACGGCAAGGCCAAACGCCCCAACTGCTGGGGGACATGCCCCGGTCTCCGATGTCTCAGACCTGCTTCTCCGGTGCCGTGTCACTGGTACCGCGTACCACCAGCTTCGGATCCAGTACGGCCTCCCGGACTTCCAGATCCGGATTCTCCAGCCGCTCGACGGCGAACCGCACGGCATGCTCCGCCATCAGAGCCGCGTCCTGGCGGACGGTGGTCAGGCCGATCGGCATCAGATGGGAGAGGTGACTGTCGTCGTACCCGACAACCGACACATCACGCGGGACATCGACGCCTGCCCGCGTCAGGGCCATCAACAGGCCCCACGCACACCGGTCGTTGCCCGCGAGGACCGCCGTCGGCAGAGCCTGCCCCCGATCGCGCTCCGCCAGGAACAGACGGCCCGCCTCGATGCCCGATTCCTCCGTGTGCTCCCCGGGGATGACCCGCACCTCGGCCTCCAGCCCGTGCCGGCGCATCGCGGCCCGGTAGGCACGCCGCCGCTCGACCGATCCGGGACCCCGGCCGCCGTCGATGTGCACGATTCGGCTGTGCCCCAGTTCGACGAGATGCTCCATGGCCTGGTGCACCCCCTTGCCCTCGGCACTGTGGACGAAGTCCACGCGGGCGCGCGGCACCCGGCGGCTGACCGAGACGGTCACCGCCCTGTGTCCGAGTTCGTCGAGATACGCGGCCTCCGCCTCGGAGCCGAGCAGGATCAGCGCCTCGCAGCGGTGACTGAGCAGCGCCTCGGCCGCCTTGGCCTCGCTGCGGCCATGGGTGGCCGCGGAGAGCAGGACGTCGTAGCCGAGGCGTTCCGCCTCGGGATAGATCCCCGCGATGAGGTCCGCGTGGAAGGTCTGGTGCACGGTGAACATCACGCCGAGTGTGCGGCTGCGGCCGCGGGCCAGCAGCCTGGCCGCGCTGTCGGGGCGGTAGCCGATCTCGTCGGCGACCCGCAGCACCCGCTGCCGCGTCTCTTCGCTCGCGCCCGGCTGACCGCGGAAGATGATCGAGACGAGCGCCCGCGACACCCCCGCTTTCGCGGCGACGTCCGCCATCGTAGGCCGCTGCTTTCCCGACGCATCCACCTGTGAACCCACCTTCCGCCGCGGCCAACCCTACGGGCCTCTCGAAATCTCCCGGCAACAAGGTATTGACATGACATTTGGACAGGGGTCATCGTACACAGACTAGAGCGCGCTAGTAGAGCGCGCCAGAGAATCTCCTGAGCACCCCTGCCTCTGGCACGAAAGGGAAACCAGCGTGATGCCGTTCGAAGTGCTGACCATGGGCCGCGTGGGAGTGGACGTGTATCCGCTCCAGACCGGTGTGGGGCTGGCGGAGGTCACGTCGTTCGGCAAGTACCTGGGCGGGAGTCCGACCAACGTCGCCGTGGCCGCGGCCCGTTACGGGCGCTCCGCGGCCGTGATCACGAAGACGGGCCGGGACCCGTTCGGGGCGTTCGTCTGTACGGCCCTGGAGGGGTACGGCGTCGACAGCCGGTTCGTCGGTACGTCGGACATCGCGCCGACCCCCGTCACGTTCTGCGAGATCTTCCCGCCGGACGACTTCCCCCTGTACTTCTATCGGCTCCCCAAGGCCCCCGACCTGGACATCCGCCCGGATGAGCTGGATCTGGACGCTGTGCGTGACGCGCGGATCTTCTGGGTCACCGGGACGGGGCTGAGCGAGGAGCCGAGCCGCTCGGCCACCCTGGCCGCGCTCGCGCACCGGGCGAAGTCCGGCCCGACCGTCTTCGACCTGGACTGGCGGCCGATGTTCTGGGCCGACGCGGATCAGGCGCGTGCGTACTACGCCGAGGCCCTGCGCCACACCACCGTCGCCGTCGGCAACCTCGACGAGTGCGAGGTCGCGACCGGCGAGCGCGAGCCGTACGCCGCCGCGAAGGCGCTGCTCGCCGCCGGTGTGGAGCTGGCCGTGGTCAAGCAGGGACCGAAGGGTGTTCTGGCCGTGGGCCGCGACGGTTCGGCCGCCGAGATCCCGCCGGTCCCGGTGGACGTCGTCAACGGACTCGGCGCCGGTGACGCCTTCGGCGGCGCCCTCTGTCACGGCCTGCTGTCCGGCTGGGACACCCGGCGCACGGTCGCCTTCGCCAACGCGGCCGGCGCCGTGGTCGCGGGGCGGCTGTCCTGCTCCGACGCGATGCCCACCGAGGCCGAGGTCGAGGCCAAGCTCCACGAGGCGTCCATCGCCTCCTCCACCGCAGGAAAGGCGTGATGACGTGCTGTCCGACAACGTGAGCCGGATCGTGGAGGCCCGGGTCAACGACCCCGGCGCCATCGCGACGGCGGCAGCGCGCCGCGTGAAAGCCCCCTCGCTCCTCGGCGCCCACGGCAAGGCGATGATCGTCGCGGCCGACCATCCCGCACGCGGTGCCAACGGCGTGGGCGGCGACCCCATCGCGATGGCCGACCGCTTCGAGCTTCTCGACCGACTGTGCACGGCCCTGGAGCGGCCCGGCGTCACGGGTGTCCTGGCCACCGCAGACATCCTCGAAGACCTGCTGCTGCTCGGCGTACTGGACGGAAAGAGCGTCTTCGGTTCCATGAACCGGGCCGGGCTCGCCGGCTCCGCCTTCGAGATCGACGACCGGTTCACCGGCTACGACGCCGAGACGATCGCCGCGATGGGCTTCGACGGCGGCAAGATGCTCACCCGCATCGCGCTCGACGACCCGGCAACCCCGTCCGCCCTCGAGAACACCGCGCGCGCCGTCAACGAGCTGAACGACCGTCAACTCATCGCCATGGTCGAGCCGTTCATCTCCGAGTGGCATGACGGCAGGATCCGCAACGACCTCTCGACGGACGCCGTCGTCAAGTCGGTCAGCATCGCCTCGGGACTGGGCCGCAGCACCGCCTACACCTGGCTGAAGCTGCCGGTCGTGGACGACATGGAACGCGTCCTGGCCTCCTCCACCCTCCCCGCGCTGCTGCTGGGCGGCGAGGTCAAGGACGCCGCCGCCGCGTTCGCGTCCTGGGGCAAGGCACTGAAGCAGCCCACCGCACAGGGCCTGGTCGTCGGCCGCTCCCTCCTCTACCCCTCCAACGGCGATGTCGCCGGCGCGGTCGACAAGGCGGTGAGCCTGCTGTGACGGACACGAGCAAGCACCACCTGCCGAAGGGGACTTCGGCCGATGCCGACTACGATCTCCTGGTCACGCCCGAGTCGGCGGGCTGGCGATACTCCGGCCTCAGGATCCTGACCCTGAAGCCGGGCCAGGCGCACACCCTGTCCACCCGGGACTCCGAGTTCCTGGTCCTGCCGCTGACAGGCTCCTGCACCGTCACCACGGACAGCAAAGCCTTCCAACTCACCGGCCGGACAGGCGTGTTCGCCTCCGCCACCGACTTCGCCTACCTCCCCCGCGAGTCGCAGGCCCTGATCAGCAGCGCGGCCGGCGGGACGTTCGCACTGCCCTCCGCCCGTACCGAGCGGAGCTCACTCTCCGCCCGGTACGGCCCCAAGGAAAACGTCCCCGTCGAACTGCGCGGGGCCGGGGCCTGCTCCCGCCAGGTCAACAACTACTGCCTGCCCGGCACCTTCGAGGCCGAGCAACTGCTGGTGTGCGAGGTGCTCACGCCCGGCGGCAACTGGTCGTCCTACCCGCCGCACAAGCACGACGAGGCCCGGCCCGGAGTCGAGTCGGAGCTGGAGGAGATCTATTACTTCGAGGTCGCGGGCGACGGGAACGGCTTCGGCTATCAGCGGGTCTACGGCACTCCCGAGCGCCCCATCGACGTGCTCGCCGAGGTCCGCTCCGGCGACACCGTGCTGATCCCGCACGGCTGGCACGGCCCGTCGATCGCCGCACCCGGCTACGACCTCTACTACCTCAACGTCATGGCGGGTCCCGGTCAGGACCGCGCCTGGCTGATCTGCGACGACCCCGCCCACGGGTGGGTGCGGGGGACCTGGGAGTCCCAGGACGTCGACGACCGGCTTCCCTTCGAAGGGCTCACGCAGTAATGAACACCGTCCGACTCACCACCGCGCAGGCCCTGGTCCGCTTCCTGGCCAACCAGTACAGCGAGCGCGACGGCCAGGAGCAGCGGCTGATCCCCGGCGTCTGGGGCATCTTCGGACACGGCAACGTGGCTGGGATCGGCCAGGCACTGCTCCAGGCCGCCGTCACCCAAGAGGCCGATCTCCCCTACTACCTGGCCCGCAACGAGCAGGGCATGGTGCACGCGTCGGTGGCCTACGCCAAGATGCGCGACCGGCTGGCCACCTTCGCCTGCACGGCCTCGACGGGGCCCGGCTCGACGAACATGATCACCGGTGCGGCCCTCGCGACGACGAACCGCATCCCGGTACTGCTGCTGCCCAGCGACATGTTCGCCACCCGCGCCGCCGACCCGGTGCTCCAGCAGCTGGAGGACACCCGGGGCGGGGACGTCACCGTCAACGACGCCTTCCGGGCCGTGTCGAAGTACTTCGACCGGATCTCCCGGCCCGAGCAGCTGATCCCGGCCGCGCTGGCCGCGATGCGGGTCCTGACCGACCCCGTGGAGACGGGTGCCGTGACGCTGTCGCTGCCGCAGGACGTGCAGGCGGAGGCGTACGACTGGCCGGTCGCCTTCTTCCGGCGCCGGGCCTGGCACGTGGGCCGCCCGGTGCCGGAACCGGCCGCCGTGCAGCGGGCCGCGCGTCTGTTGCGCAACGCGCGCAAGCCGCTGATCGTGGCGGGCGGCGGGGCCGTCTATTCCGGTGCCGAGACCCAGCTGCGGGCCTTCGCCGAGGCCACCGGCATCCCGGTCGCCGACACCCACGCGGGCAAGGGCGCGGTCGCCTGGGATCACCCGTGCGCGGTGGGCGGGATCGGTTCGACCGGCTCGTACGCGGCCAACGAGCTGGCGAAGGAGGCCGACGTCGTCCTCGGCGTCGGCACCCGCTACAGCGACTTCACCACCGCCAGCCACACCGTGTTCGGGAACCCGGACGTCGCCTTCGTCAACCTCAACGTGGCCCGCCTGGACGCGGTCAAGCACTCCGCGGAGCCGCTGGTGGCCGACGCCCGGCTCGGCATCGAGGCACTCGCGGGTGCCCTGTCGGACTGGGAGGTCGACTCTCCGTACCGCGAGCACATCCGCCAACTCATCGCCCGTACAAGGGAGATCGAGGACCGCTGCTTCACCGTGGGCCACGGCCCGCTCCCCGCGCAGACCGAGATCCTGGGCGCCCTGAACGACGTACTCGGCGACCGTGACGTCGTCATCAACGCCGCCGGATCCATGCCCGGCGACCTGCAACAGCTGTGGCGGGCCCGGGATCCCAAGGCCTACCACGTCGAGTACGCCTACTCCTGCATGGGCTACGAGGTCGCCGCCGGCGTCGGCGCCAAGATGGCCGACCCCTCGCGCGAGGTCGTCGTCCTGGTCGGTGACGGCTCGTATCTGATGATGGCTCAGGAGATCGTCACCATGGTCTCCGAGGGCCTGAAGGTCATCGTCGTCCTCGTCCAGAACCACGGCTTCGCCTCCATCGGCGCCCTGTCCGAGTCGCTCGGTTCACAGCGCTTCGGCACCAAGTACCGCTTCCGGAACGGCGGTTCGGGCCTGCTCGACGGAGACGTCCTCCCCGTCGACCTCGCCGCCAACGCCTCCTCCCTCGGCGCGGACGTCCTGCACGCCACCTCCGTCGACGAGTTCCGTACGGCGATGGAGAAGGCCAGAGCCGCGACCCGCACCACCGTCGTCCACGTCGAGACCGACCTCTACGGGCCCAACCCGCCCGGCCACGCCTGGTGGGACGTCCCCGTCGCCCAGACCTCCGCCCTGGACACCACCCGCGCCGCGTACGAGACGTACGCCGCCCACAAGCAGGCCCAGCGCCCCTACCTGTAAGGACACCCTCCCGTGAAGACCATTCAGCACTGGATCGACGGCTCGGCCGTCCCCGGCACGGACACCGCCCCGGTGTTCGACCCGGCCACCGGGCGACAGCAGGCCCAGGTGGTCCTGGGTGGGTCGGCTGACGTCGACACCGCCGTCGTGGCCGCCTCGCGGGCCTTCGAGACCTGGTCCGAGTCGTCCCTCGCCCAGCGCACCCAGGTGATGTTCGCCTTCCGGCAGTTGCTCGTGGAGCACGAGGAGGAGCTGGGCCGGATCATCTCCGCCGAGCACGGCAAGACCGTCGACGACGCACGCGGCGAGATCACGCGCGGCCGGGAGGTCGTCGAGTACGCCTGCGGCCTCGGCGACGTGCTCAAGGGGTCCTTCTCCGACCAGGTGTCGCGCGGCGTCGACGTCCACGACTTCCGGCAGCCACTGGGCGTCGTCGCGGGCATCACACCCTTCAACTTCCCTGCCATGGTGCCCCTTTGGATGCACCCCATAGCCATCGCCACCGGCAACACCTTCATCCTCAAGCCCAGCGAGCGCGACCCGTCCGCCGCCAACTTCGTCGCCGAGCTGTACCAGAAGGCCGGACTGCCCGACGGCGTCTTCAACGTCGTCCACGGCGGCAAGCCGGCCGTCGACGCGATCCTCACCCACCCCGGCATCGAGGCCGTCTCCTTCGTCGGCTCGACACCGATCGCCAAGTACGTGCACGAGCAGGCCACTTCGCACGGCAAGCGGGTCCAGGCGCTCGGCGGCGCCAAGAACCACGCGGTCGTACTCCCGGACGCGGACCTGGAGTTCGCCGCCAACCACATCACGGCGGGCGCCTACGGATCGGCCGGTGAGCGCTGCATGGCCGTCTCGGTCGCCGTGGCCGTCGGTGACGCCGCCGACTCCCTCGTCGAGGTGCTGGAGCGCAAGGCCCGCGAGGTCAAGGTCGGACCCGGTGATGTGCCCGGCACCGAGATGGGGCCACTCGTCACCAAGGCCGCCCAGGAGCGCGTCGAGAACGCCGTCGGCATCGCCGCCGCGCAAGGCGCCACCGTCCTCGTGGACGGCCGCGGGCTGAAGATCGACGGCCACGAAGAGGGCTTCTTCACCGGGCCGTCCCTCATCGACCGGGTCACCGTCCAGATGGACGCCTACAAGGAGGAACTGTTCGGACCGGTGCTCGCCGTCGTCCGGGTCGACACCCTCGACGAAGCCATCGACCTCATCAACGCCAACCCCTACGGCAACGGCACCGCCCTGTTCACCGCCAGCGGTGAAGCCGCGCGCCGGTTCCAGCGCCGGGTCAAGGTCGGCATGATCGGCATCAACGTCCCCGTGCCCGTGCCGATGTCGTACTACTCCTTCGGCGGCTGGAAGGACTCCCTCATCGGAGACTCCCCCGTCCACGGCCCCGACGGCATCCGCTTCTACACCCGGCCCAAGGTCGTCACCACCCGCTGGCCGCAGCCCGCCCAGCAGTCCACAGCCGGCTTCAACTTCCCCACCTCCAGCTGATCCCCAGAGTTCCCCGTCCCCCACTTCGCAAAGGACCGACCATGGCAACGGCGCCAACTCCCCTCCGTACCGTCGCGGGCAACCTCTGCCTGGGCTCCGCCCCCGACTCCTGGGGCATCTGGTTCCCCGAGGACGAGCACCAGGTGCCGTACACCCGCTTCCTCGACGAACTCGCCACGGCCGGTTACGAATGGCTGGAGCTCGGCCCGTACGGCTACCTCCCCACCGACCCGCAGCGCCTGAAGGAGGAACTGGACGCCCGTGGGCTCCAGGTCTCCGGCGGCACCGCCTTCGGTGCCCTGCACCGCCCGGAGGCCTGGGACGAGATGCTCGCCCATGTGCGCCAGGTCGCCGCACTTACCGCAGCCGCCGGCGCGCACCACCTCGTCCTGATCCCGCCCATGTACCGGGACGAGAAGACCGGCGCGTTCACCGAGTCGCCCGAGCTGACCGCCGTCCAGTGGGCCGGGTTCGGCCGGGCCGCCGACCGGCTGGGGAAGCTGCTGCTCGACGAGTACGACGTGGGGCTGGTCATCCACCCGCACGCCGACAGCCACATCCAGACCCAGCCCGAGATCGAGCGGCTGCTCAACGAGTCGGACTCCCGCTACACCAACCTGTGCCTGGACACCGGGCACGTGGCCTACGGCGGCGGCGACAACCTGGACCTCATCCGCCGGTTCGGCGAGCGCGTGGGCTACGTCCACATCAAGCAGATGGACCCGGTGATCCTCGCCCAAGTCGCGGTCGAGGACCTGTCGTTCGGTGAGGCCGTCAAGCGGGGCGTGTGCGTGTCGCCCCCGGCCGGGGTACCGAACCCGGCCGATGTCGTGGCCGAACTCGCCAAGCTGGACGCCGAGTTGTTCGTCATCGTCGAGCAGGACCTGTACCCGTGCGCTCCCGAAGTGCCGCTGCCCATCGCGGTCAGCACCCGTGAGCACCTGGCCGGCTGCGGACTGGCGGGTACCCGCCGCCCGCACCTCGACCGGTAGGAGGCTGCCATGGACGTCAGGGACGACGCGACACAGGCAGCCGCCACCGCACCCGCCGAAGCCACACCGCGGGCGGTCTCCCGGCGGCTGCGACTCATCACCGTCATCGCCACCTTCGGCGGACTGCTCTTCGGCTACGACACCGGCGTCATCAACGGCGCCCTGCCGTACATGACCGACGACCTGGGCCTGACCCCCTTCACCGAGGGCATGGTCACCAGCTCGCTGCTGCTCGGTGCCGCGCTGGGCGCGGTCACCGGTGGCCGACTGTCGGACGCGCGGGGTCGGCGCCGTACGATCCTCGTCCTCGCCGTGGTGTTCTTCGTCGGCGCTCTCGGCTGCACGCTCGCGCCGAACACCGCCGTCATGGTGGTGGCCCGGTTCGTGCTCGGCCTCGCGGTCGGCGGCGCCTCGGTGACCGTGCCCGTCTACCTCGCCGAGGTCTCCCCCGCCGAACGACGCGGCGCCATCGTCACCCGCAACGAACTCATGATCGTCAGCGGCCAGTTGCTGGCCTTCACCTCCAACGCGGTCATCGCGCGGGTGGGCGGTGAGTCCGGCGGGGTGTGGCGCTACATGCTCGTGCTCGCCACGATTCCGGCCGTCGTGCTCTGGTTCGGCATGCTGGTCATGCCGGAGAGCCCGCGCTGGCTGGCCTCCAAGACCCGCTTCGCCGAGGCCCTCGAAGTGCTCAAGCAGGTCCGGTCCCAGCAGCGCGCCGAGGCCGAACTCGCCGAAGTCTCCGCGCTCGCCGTCAAGGAGGACCAGCAAAAGCTGGGCGGCTGGCAGGACATGAGGTCCACGCCCTGGCTGCGCAGGCTGATGTTCGTCGGCTTCGGCATCGCGATCGTGCAGCAGATCACCGGCGTCAACACGATCATGTACTACGGCACCCAGATCCTCACCGACGCCGGCTTCGCCGCCGACAGCGCCCTCACCGCGAACATCGCCAACGGCGTGATCTCGGTACTGGCCACCTTCGTCGGCATCTGGCTGCTCGGCCGGGTCAATCGCCGCCCGATGCTGATGACCGGTCAGATCGGTACCACAGCAGCCCTGTTGCTCATCGGAGTCTTCTCGCTGGTGCTGCCTTCCGGTGACGGCCGGGCGTTCGCGGTGCTCGCGATGACGGTCACCTTCCTCGCCTTCCAGCAGGGGGCGATCTCGCCGGTGACCTGGCTGATGCTCTCGGAGATCTTCCCGATGCGGATGCGCGGCTTCGGCATGGGCATCGCGGCGGTGGTGCTGTGGCTGACCAACTTCGCCATCGGCCTGGTCTTCCCGACGCTGGTCTCCGCGATCGGGATCTCCAACACCTTCTTCCTCTTCGTGGTGGCGGGCGTCTTCTCGTTCACCTTCGTCAAGCTCTACGTCCCCGAGACCAAGGGCCGCACCCTCGAAACCCTCGAAGCCGAACTCCGGGCGCGCTTCTCCTGACCCCTGATGCATAAGGAATGACCATGACCGTACGTGTAGGAGTCATCGGCGCCGGCTGGATCGGCAAGGAACACATCCGGCGCCTCACCCACACCGTCACCGGCGCCCGCGTCACCGCGGTCACCGACATCGACGCCGCCCGCGCGCAGGAGGCCGCGGCACCGGTCGGTGCCCAAGTGCTGCCCGACGGCGCCTCCCTGATCGCAGCGGACGACGTCGATGCGGTGCTCGTGACGTCCTGGGGCCCCACCCACGCCGAGCACGTGCTGAACGCGATAGCCGCCGGAAAGCCGGTGTTCTGCGAGAAGCCCCTCGCGACCACCGCCGAGGACTGCCTGCGGATCGTCGAGGCCGAGACGGCGTACGGCCGCCGCCTGGTCCAGGTCGGCTTCATGCGCCGCTACGACGCCGGATACCGGCAGATGAAGCAGGCCATCGACTCGGGCCGGATCGGCGAGCCGCTGATCGTGCACTGCGCCCACCGCAACCCGACCGTCCCCGAGTCGTACACCTCCGCCATGGCCGCCCTCGACACCGCCGTGCACGAAGTGGACGTACTGCGCTGGCTGCTCGACGACGAGATCATCTCCACCCAGGTGCTCGTCCCGCGCGCGACGAGCAAGCGGTTCGCCCACCTCACGGACCCGCAGATCATGCTCTTCGAGACCGCCAAGGGCGTCCGCATCGATCTGGAGGTCTTCGTCAACTGCCAGTACGGCTACGACATCCAGTGCGAGGCGGTCGGCGAAGAGGGCCTCGTCCGCCTGCCCGACCCCGCCTCCGTCGGACTGCGCACCGCCGGACAGCACAGCACGGAGGTGCTCACCGACTGGGTGGGCCGCTTCGCGGACGCCTTCGACACCGAGTTCCGCGAGTGGATCGCCAGCGTCGCGGCGGGTACGGAGCCCACCGGCCCGTCCGCCTGGGACGGTTACGCCGCCACCGTCATCACCGCCGCGACCGTCGAGGCCCTGGAATCGGGCCACGTCATCGCCACCGACCTCAAGCCCCGACCCGCCTTCTACGGAGGTGCCGCGTGAAGATCGCCCTCGACCCCTACATGTTCCGCGCCCTGCCCATCGACGCCATGGTGCGCACGGTCGCCGAACTCGGCTACGAATACATCGAGTTGTCGCCCCGCGACGACTTCATGCCGTTCTTCCTGCACCCGCGCGCCGACGACGATCGCGTGGCGGAGCTGAAGAACTCCCTGCGCACACACGGCGTGCAGCTGTCCTCCGTCCTCCCGCTGTACAAGTGGTCCTCGCCCGACGAGACCGAACGACAGACCGCCGTACGGTATTGGAAGCGGATGATCGAGATCACCGCCGACCTCGAATGTCCCCTGATGAACTCGGAGTTCAACGGCCGCCCCGAGCGCGCCGCCGAGAGCGAAGCCGCGTTCTGGCGCTCACTGGAGGAGCTGCTACCGCTGTTCGAACGCGAGGGCATCGCACTCAACCTGGAGGCGCACCCGGACGACTTCTGCGAGGAGAACACCCCCGCCGTCGACCTCGTCCGCGCCATCAACAAGCCCTGGGTGAACTACCTCTACTGCGCCCCGCACTCCTTCCACCTCTCGGGCGCCGATCCGACGGCGGACATCGCCGCGATGATGCGCTACGCCGGCGACAAGCTCCAACACGTCCACATCGCCGACTCCTTCAACCACAAGGGGTCCAGCGGCCTGCGCTACATCCTCAACCCGCCCGGCACCACCGCCCGCATCCACCAGCACCTCGACATCGACCAGGGCGAAGTCGACTGGAACGCCTTCTTCGGCACACTCCGCGAACTCAACTTCGACGGCGTGGCCACCGCCTGCGTCTTCGCCTGGGAGGAACGCGCCCACGAGTCCTCGGCGTTCATGCTCGACCGCATCCGCAAGGAACTCGGCGCGTGAACGGCCACCCCATCAGGCCCACATGAGACACCCTCCGGGCGTCCGGGAGCCGGCGGACGCCCGGAGCAACCGTCAAGCAGGTCGCCGCGAGACTCACCGCCCGGATACGCCCGGTCGTCATGTCGGCCACGCCAGGTCACTCCGCACGGCTTCTCGTCCCCCGGGGCAGGGGCGTCCTCGTACGGCCACGCACTACCGTTCGGCAGCGGAGCCGGCCGGTGCGAGGGCCTCGATCGCGGCGACGGTCTGGTCGAGGACCACGTCGTAGAGGCGGGCGAAGGCGGCGGGCAGCCGGGGCAGGAGCGGTGCGAGGGCCTCGCGCTCACTCTCGGGGCGGACCGAGAGCCCCGCCCGGAGCTGGGTGACGATCTGTTCCGTGGGGCTGCGGCGTGTCTCGTACGACGCGTAGCCGATGGTCGTCGAGCTGATGAGGAGGACGGCCACCGCGAGGTCCTCGTCGCTGAGACCGAGCGGACGGAGAACCTCGGCCAGCTTGGCCAACGGCCGTACTCCGACGGGCTGTTGTGTCGAAGCCATGTACGGCAGAAGCTGGGCGTGCGGACGCAACCGCTCCCGGCTGTTGCGCATCCAGTGGCGGACCTGCTCCTGCCAGGTGTCCCCGGTCAGGGTCACCGGCTGGATGCGGGACAGGACGCAGTCCGCCACGGCCTGGAGCAGCGTGTCGCGGTCCGGGAAGTAGCGGTACAGGGCCATCGGAGCGGCGCCGGCGGCCTCGGCGACGCGTTTGATGGTCAGGGCGGAGTCCGGATCGCGTTCCAGAAGGTCGACGGCGGCCTCGATGATCTGCTCTTGCGAGAGGCGCGGCGGACGCCCCCTTCCCCGGGATGCGGTCCCGGTCGCTGACTGCGCCATCGGATGCGTCCTTCCCTGCGCCCGCCGTCGTGAGCGCGCCGTCGTCAGGTTACGCGGCCTACCGGTGTCGGGACGGCACTGGTCGACGGTCCTGTCACCTGGCGCATTTCGGGTTCGGCCGGGCTTCTTCCGGTCCTGCCAGGGCCCCTTTCCGGCCCGAGGGCGGGACACATGGCATTTAGTGTACGAGTTACGAAAAACATGCGAGACTCGCGGTCACAGACCCAGCGGGTTCGGCGTGAGCGCACCGGAGCGCCATCTGACGTGCCCTCAGGAACGGAGGCACCCCCGTGTCCGCAGTGACGACTTCTCCGTCGCCGGAGACACCCGCGGGCGCCCACCCGCCGAGGGCCGGCGCCGTTACAGCCGTACTGGCCTTCGGCGGGATTGTCGTCGCGCTGATGCAGACCCTCGTGGTGCCGCTCATCGCCGAGCTTCCGGCCCTGCTGCACGCCTCGACGGCGGACGCGACCTGGGTGATCACCGCCACGCTGCTCGCCGGTGCCGTGGCCACGCCGGTCGTGGGGCGGCTCGGGGACATGTTCGGCAAGCGGCTGATGCTGCTGGCCAGCCTGGGCATGCTGGTGGCCGGCTCGGTGGTGTCCGCGCTCAGTGACTCGCTGGCCCCGATGGTCGTGGGACGGGCGCTGCAGGGCTGCGCGATGGGCGTCATCCCGCTGGGCATCAGCATCATGCGGGACGAACTCCCGCCCGAGAAGCTCGGCACGGCCATGGCGCTGATGAGTTCGTCGCTGGGGGTGGGCGGAGCCCTGGGCCTGCCCGGCGCCGCCCTCCTTGCCCAACACGCCGACTGGCACGCGCTGTTCTGGGTGTCGGCCGGTCTGGGCGCCGCGGTACTCGTCCTCGTGCTGGTGCTCGTACCGGAGTCACGCGTCCGCAGCGGAGGACGGTTCGACCTGGTGGGCGGGATCGGGCTGACGGCCGGCCTGCTCTGCCTTCTGCTGGCCATCTCCAAGGGTGCCGACTGGGGCTGGACCAGTGGCTCGACGGGCGGGCTGTTCGGTGCGGGAGTGGTGATCCTGCTGGTGTGGGGGTGGTGGGAACTGCGTTCCGCCCAGCCCCTGGTGGACCTGCGAACCACCGTCGGCCGTCAGGTGCTGCTGACCAACCTCGCCTCGGTCATGATCGGGTTCGCGATGTTCGGGATGTCCCTGGTCCTGCCGCAACTGCTGCAGATGCCGACGGCCACCGGATACGGCCTCGGGCAGACAATGCTGGTCGCGGGCCTGTGCCTGGCCCCGGCCGGACTGGTGATGATGGTCGTCGCGGCGCTCTCCGCGAAGGTCACGGCGGCCTTCGGTCCCAAGGTCTCGCTGATGATCGGCGCCGCGGTGATCGCGGCCGGATACGGCCTGGGCATCGCCCTGATGGGCGCCGTCTGGCAGCTCATCGTCGTCTCGGCGGTGATCGGCGCCGGGATCGGCTTCGCCTTCGGCTCCATGCCCGCACTCATCATGGCGGCCGTACCCCAGTCCGAGACCGCGTCCGCCAACGGCCTCAACGCCCTCATGCGGGCCATCGGCACCTCGGTCGCCAGCGCGGTACTCGGCGTCGTACTGGCCCACATGACCACGGACTTCGGCGGCTACCCACTCCCGTCCGAGGCCGGATTCCGCACCGCGATGGCCATCGGCGGCTGCGCGGCCATCGGAGCCCTGGTCCTCACCGCCTTCCTGCCGGGCCGCCGTTCCACCGGCCTCGCGACGGCGTCGGAGAAGCCGACTGCGGAGGGGCAGGGCGCGGCGCAGGACGCCAAGTCCCGTTGACGGGACTGACGGACGTAGACACGTCGGCGCGCACCAGGCTGCGAGCCCCGCCCCTCTCTGCCACTCTTCGCAGGCCCCGTATGAAGGGCCCTCCCCCCACCTTGGCGGCCGGCTTCCCCCCGAAGCCGGCCGCCAGGGTGACGTCAACTCGCCATGCGCAACAAGTCGTGGCAACCACAGCCAGACACCGTCAGACACATTCAGCCAAGGAGTCGAGATGAGCCCCCACATCGCAGCACGCAACGTCCTCGTGGTCGTCGGTACCGGAGGCATGGGGCTGGCCGTCGCGCGCCGCCTGGCCGCCGGGCGGCGGATTCTGCTGGCCGACTGGTCCGCCCCGGGCTTGGAAGCGACCGTCGGCACGCTGCGCGGCGAGGGCCACGAGGTCGAGGGCCACACGGTGGACGTCTCGCAGCGGGACTCGGTCGAGAAGCTGGCCGAAGCCGCCGGGGCCGCCGGCCGGGTCGACGCCGTCGTCCACACCGCGGGGGTATCGCCCGCCATGGCGACCGCCCGGCAGATCTTCGAGGTGGACCTGCTCGGCACCGCCCATGTCATCGACGCGTTCCTCCCCGTCGCCTCCGCGGGTACGTCACTGGTCTGCGTGGCGAGCATGGCCGGGCACTTCGCCTCGCTGTCCGCGGACCTCGAACGGCACCTGGCGACCGCCGCGACCGATGAGCTCCTGGGGCACAAGGAGATCGACCTCGACGCCGATCCCGGTCTGGCCTACGTGGTGGCCAAGCGCGCCAACCAGCTGCGCGTACAGGCCGCCGCCCACGCCTGGGGGGCCAGGGGCGCACGGCTGAACACCATCAGCCCCGGAGTGATCTCCACGCCGATGGGCGCCCAGGAACTCCAGGGCCCGGCCGGCGTCCACATCCAGGCGATGCTCGACCTGTCCGGCGCACGCAGGGCCGGTACCCCGGACGACATCGCCGGCGCCGCCGCGTTCCTGACCGGACCCGACTCCGCCTTCATCACCGGGAACGACCTCCTGGTGGACGGCGGGACGGTCTCGGCGCAGCGCTGGAACGCGACCGCCACGGTCTGAGGCGGCCCTGTCGCCACCGCCTTGCGTCAGGCGTGTCCGGGGCCGTGACATGACCGAGGCGACGCCCGCGAGGCGCAGGCGACGCCCGCCGACGGGGCAGGAACCAGACCCCTCCCGGCTGCCGCGGGGCGCCCTGGCCGCGTTCGTCGAGAACGGCATCGCCGACGGCCGAATCCGCCCGGCGCCCTCTACGCCGGCTCGGTCAGGTCCGTGCTCCAGCCCGGTATGCGATTCAGGTCCAGGCGCCCACCGGGGTGAACGAGCTGTCGTCCTGGATGGAGGTGTCGGAGGTGGAGTACTCGTCCACCCACAACTGGTGGGAGCGGTGACGGACGCAGCGCGTGGGGAAGTTGTGGGACATCAGCCGGACCGACTCGTCCTGTGATCCGGTGACGGCGTGGAAGGTCGCGTCCTGTCTGAAGGTGTCCGAGCCGTCGCTCGCGTCCAGCCTGATGCGGAAGCTGTAGTGCCGTAGGTATCGGCCGTCGGCGCTGCGGAAGGAGAAGCCGGTGGCGTCCGCGAGGCCGGCCACCACCGTGAAGCCGGCCTGCTTCTTGACGGTGTCGCTGCTGTTTTCGGTGACCTGGCCGAGGATGCCGAGCGCGTCGGAGCCGTACGCGGCGTAGTGGTCCGGGAGGTTGACGGACTGCAGTGACCGGGCCGCGCCGGCCACCAGGGCGTGGCTGGGATCCAGCAAGTCGTAGGCGGTGAACACCTCGTCGATCAGGGTGTCCTCGTCGGCTCCGGGCTTCGCCCCCTCCGCCTCGATGCGGTCGAGTTCGGCGGTGAAGGCCGCGTAGCTCTCCTGCGTCCAGGCGGCCTGGTCTGTCTCCCGGGCTGGGGCGAGGACCTGGGCGAGTGTCTGCGCGGTGACGGTGAACTCGCTGAAGTCGGACTCCACGGCCGTGCTGGAGGCGGCCGTCGTGAAGGTCCCCACGTCCTGGGCGGTCACCGCGCTCGCGACGGTGGCGGTGCCGACGGTGGTCCAGGTGTTGCCGTCGGTGGAGCGGTAGCCGGTGTAGTCGGTACCGGAGCGGACGAGCCTGAGCCAGGTCGGGTAGGAGGTGCTGCCGTCCGTCTCGACGCTGCGGTCGAGGGTGCCGTCTCCGTCGCTGTCCCACTGGAGCGCGACGCCGTGGCCCGGCGTCACCGAGAGCGTGAGGTAGCCGGGAGAGGTGCCGGTGCCGGTGATGTCGTCGCGGACCATGATGTCGACTGGTTCGGGCTCGGCCCCGGTGAGGCGTACTCCGACACCACCGCCGCCGTCCGCGTCGGGCACTTCGGCGCCGCCGTCGACGATCTCCAGACGCCGTACGTCCTGCCACAGGAGAACGGCAACCGGCGCCAGGTGCGCCACGCCCGCCTCACCGGCCCGGACGGCGTCGGGCTGACCGTCACCGGGCACCCGCACACCGATCTCACCGTGCGCCGCTGGACCAGCGAGGACCTCGACGCGGCCCAGCACACCAGCGACCTGCTCCCCCGCGACCGCGTGTACGTCAACCTCGACGCCGCGCACCACGGCATCGGCAGCGGCGCCTGCGGTCCGCGCACCCAGCCCCAGTTCCAACTCGACGCCCGCCCGGTCACGTTGTCCATCGGCTTCCGCGCGTGCTGACGCTCTGGTACCGGCAACCCGCGCAGGAGTTCCTCGCGGCGCTGCCGTTGGGCAACGGGTCCCCGGGCGCGATGGTGCACGGGCGTGTCGTGCGGGAGCGGATCGACCTCAACGCCGACACGCTCTGGTCCGGCGGCCCCGGGGACCACAACGACTACGGGGCTTCCGCGCACCTTCCCGCCGTGCGCGAGGCGGTGCTCCGTGACCGCGATCATGTGCGCCCCGAGGAGCTGGCCACACGGATGCAGGTGCCGTTCACGCAGGCGTACCAGCCCCTGGGCGCCCTACTGCTCGACCTGGATCACGGCAGCGAAGTCACCGCGTACCGACGGGAGTTGGATCTGACCGAAGGCGTCGCCACGGTCGCGTACACCGTCGACGGCGTACGCCACACCCGCGAGCTGTTCGTGTCGGCGGTCTCGGGCGTCCTCGCGATACGGCTGAGCTGTGACCGCCCGGCGGCACTGGCCTTCACCGCCCGTCTTCACTCGGCACACCCGGGATCGGCGCCGGGCGCGGTCATCTCGCCCGACGTGGGCACCGGATTCGCCGCAGGGCTGCACGTCCAGGCCGACCGGGACGGCACCGTCGAGCGCACCCCGGACGGAGGCCTGCGCGTCACCGGAGCGACGACCGCCACCCTGCTCGTCGCCTCCTCCCGGCCCGGCTCCCAGCCGGCCAACCTCCAGGGCATCTGGAACACCGCGGTCCAGCCGCCCTGGCAGTCCAACTGGACGACCAACATCAACCTCCAGATGAACCACTGGCACGCCGAGACCAGCGCCCTGCCGGAATGCCACGAGCCGCTCTTCGACCTGATCGACGACCTCGCCGAAGCCGGCCGACGCACCGCGCGGGCCTACTACCGCTGCCGGGGCTGGACCGCACACCACAACGTCGGCATCTGGCGCAGCACCAACCCCGTGCAGGGCAGCCCGAGTTGGGCCAACTGGCCGATGGCGGCGGCATGGCTCTGCGCCCACCTCTGGGAGCACTACCGGTTCACCGCCGACCGCCGCTTCCTCGCCGAGCGCGCGTACCCGGCGATGCGCGAGGCCGCCGTCTTCCTCCTCGACTTCCTCGTCAAGGACACCGGCGGGCACCTCGTCACCTGCCCCTCCACCTCACCCGAGCACCGCTTCCGAGCAGCCGACGGATCACTGGTCGCCACCGGCGCGGCGAGCACGATGGACCTCTGGCTCACTGGAGAACTCTTCGACAACTGCCTCGCGGCGATCGAGGAGTTGGGCCTGCGCGACGAGATCGAGGACCCGCTGCGCACCGCCCGCAAACGGCTGCGCCCGGTGGCGTACGTGGCCGGGGAGTCGCTGCCCGAGTGGTGGGAGGACGTCGAGCCCGAGGACCTCGGGCACCGCCATCTCTCCCACCTCTACGGCCTCTACCCCGGTTCGCTGATCGACGCCGAGGGCACGCCGGAGCTGTTCGCCGCCGCCCGCGCGGCCCTGGACCAACGCCTCGCACACGGCGGCGGGGGCACCGGCTGGAGCCTCACCTGGGTCGCCGCGCTCGCCGCCAGGCTCGGCGACGGGAACCTCGCCCGGCGCAGCGTCAACTCCCTTCTGGCGGGCTCCACTTCGGACAACCTCTTCGACCTGCACCCGCCGGAGCTGTTCCAGATCGACGGCAACTTCGGTGCCACGGCGGCCATGGCCGAAATGCTCCTCCAGAGCCACACCGACGAACTGCGGCTGCTGCCCGCACTTCCGTCCGCCTGGCCGGGCGGCAGCGTTCGGGGCCTGCGGGCCCGGGGCGGAGTCGGTGTGGACCTCGACTGGCAGGACGGCGCGCTCACCGGTGCCCGACTGTCCTCCACCGCTCCAGGCCCGTACGCGTTGACCGCCCCAACCGCCGGACGCGTCCTGCGGGTGACGGACGGCGAGGGCCGGCCCGTCGCGGTGGACAGCACGCCCCTGCCGGGCGGGGTCGTACGCACGGCCTTCACGGCAGTCGGGGCATCGGTCCACCACGTGCGCCCTCGCCTGCGGCGACTGGCGGGGGCGCGATCAGGTCCAGGGCGCGACGACGGTGAAGGAACGGCTGGCGCGGAACGCGGTGGTGTTCTGGGCGGGGTCGACCCAGAGTTCGAGGTTGTCGCGGTAACGGAGGTAGCGACCGGGGTAGTTGTAGGACTCCAGGGAGACCGACCCGTCGGTGGAACCGGGCCGGGCGCAGAAGGTGGCGTCCTTCTGGAACACGGCCGATCCGTCGTTCGCGTCCAGCCGGATGCGGAAGGCGTAGTGGCGCAGGTATCTGCCCGAGGCGTCCTCGATCGAGTAGCAGTGGGAATCGGCCAGTCCGGCGACGAATCTGAAGGTGGCCTCCTGCTTCGCGGGCCCGGGACCGGTGGCGGCGACGGGACTGAGGAAGCCGAGATTGCCGACTTCACGCACATAGTGGCCGGATCGGTCGACCGATCGCAGGGAATGGCGCCCGAGAAGCGTCGAGGCGGCCGTCGATGTCGGCGTCGGGATGGCGGACGTCGTCGGGGTCGGCGGTGACGACGGGGCGGCGGACGATGCCGGGGCCTGGACCGGCGCCTGCGCCGCAGGTGGTCGTACGGGCGCGTCGGACCGCGTGTAGGCGTACAGAGCGCCGCCACCCGCCAGGGCCACCGCCCCGGCCGTCAACGTCGCCACCGGCTTGGCCGCCAACTTGCCCAGCAGGTGTGCCACTCGGCCTGCACTGTCGGAAGCGTGCGCGAACCCACCGGCCGCCGTCCCCGCCGAGGCCGAGGGCATCGACTTGGCCAGCAGCAGCCCTGCCAGGCCGATCGGCACCGGTACCAGCGCGAATCCGCCCAACAACCCCTCCGTGGGCACCAGTTCGGAGGTGGTGAACAGGCACTGCGGGCAGTCGCGGACATGGCGCGCCAGCCGCTTGCGCCACCGCGCGTTCGGCCGGCCGTCCCAAGAGGTCAGCTCCGCCTCCAGCTCCGCACAGCGCGGCGACGCTGCCAGGGCCCGCACCACGGCCCGCCCGGACTCGAGCCGCTCCTTGACCCGCTGCACCCGTACCGCGGCATGTTGCGGCGCGAGTTCGCAGGCCGCCGCGAGTTCGGCGCGGGTCAGCTCTCCGGCGGTTTCCAGCCACCACAGCGAGAGCACCTCGCGCTCCTCGTCCTCCAGCCAGCGGGTCGCCTCCACCGCCTCGCGCCGCTGTCCCGACAGGGCCAGCCGGAGAATGGCCAGATCGGCGAAGTCCGCCTCCGGGGCCGCCTCCTGGACGGTCTCCTCCGGCAGCTCCGCCTGCGGCCGGGCCTGCCGGCCGCGCCAACGGTCGCGGACCTGCCGTACGGCGATGGCGACCAGCCAGGAGCGGAACCGCTCCGGTTGCTCCAGACCCGGCAGCCCGTCCAGGGCCCGCAGCATGGTGTCCTGGACCACGTCGTCGACGTCGCTGTGCCCGTCGAGGGCCCTCCCGACGATGTTGTAGACCAACGGCAGGCAGCCCCGCACCAGGTGCTCCAGCGCCTGCGGGTCACCGGCCCGCGCCGCCACGACCACCGCGACGTCCGGCCGTTCCCGCACGTCCTGCGAGCGAACCCGTCCCACCTTGTCCCGCCCTGTCTCGTCGACGAACGCCTGATGCTGACGTTCCGAAGGATGGCAGTGTGCCAGAGGAGTTTGAAACTCCCTTCCGCGGTTCTGTTATCCGCGATCCGCCCGCACGTCTCCTGTGTGTACGCCGAATCCGACAGGAGCCAATTCAGTGTCAATGAGCCAGGACGACAGCCGACCGATGATGAGCCGTCGCAGCGTGCTGCGGATCACGGGTGCGGCCACCGTGGCGGCCGGCCTCGGGACAGCCGCTGTCGGCGCCGCCGCCTCTCCCGCGACCGCCGCTTCCGCCTTCGCACATCCGGGGATGCTGCACACGCAGGCCGACTTCGACCGTATGGCCGCGAAGGTGAAGGCGGGCACCGGGCTCTGGAAGCAGGGTTACGCCAAGCTGGCGGCCAACCCGCGCGGCCTGAGCACCTGGAAGGCGAACCCGCTCGCGACGGTGATCCGCGGCGCCGACGGCGACAACGTCACCACGCTCGCCTTCGACATCCACGCCGCCTACCAGAACGCCCTGCGCTGGAAGATCACCGGCGACACCGCCCACGCGGACGCGGCCCGCGACATCCTCAACTCCTGGTCGGCCAAGCTCACCACGCTCGACGGCAGCGCCGACCGGTTCATCGCGGCGGGCATCCACGGCTACCAGTTCGCGAACGCTGCGGAGATCATGCGCGGCTACGACGGCTTCGACCTGGCCCGGTTCAAGAAGATGATGCTGGACGTCTTCTACTCGGCGAGCAGCAGCTTCCTCGCCAAGCACAACGGCGCGTACGACTCCAACTACTGGAGCAGCTGGGACCTGTTGAGCACGGCGTGCGTACTGGCCGTCGGCATCCTCTGCGACGACCGGGCCAAGGTCGACGAGGCGGTCACGTACTTCAGGACCGGCAAGGGCATGGGCTCCGTCAAGAACGCCATCCCGTTCATCCACCCCGGTGGCCTCGGACAGATGGTGGAGGTCGGACGTGATCAGGGGCACGCCCTGCTGAGCGTGGGCCTGCTGGGCACCATCTGCGAGATGGCGTGGAACCAGGGCATCGACCTGTACGGCTACGACGACAACCGCGTCCTCAAGGGCGTCGAGTACGCCGCCAAGTGGAACCTGGGCAAGGACGTCCCCTTCACTTCATGGACCTGGCACAAGGGCGCGCCCGGCTCGTGGGAAGGGTGGGAGACGTTCACGGAGGCGTCCGAGAGCGGCCGTGGCGGGGTGCGCCCGATCTGGGAGAGCCTCTACAACCACTATGTGAACCGCCGCGGCCTGGACGCGCCGTACGTGAGCGCCATGGCCGCCAAGGTCAGGCCCGAGGGCGGCGGCGGGGACTACGGAACCGGCGGTGGCCTCGACCACCTCGGCTTCGGCACACTGGTCTTCACCAGGGACAAGACGATCGTCTCCGCCACGACACCGACACCGTCCGCGAGCGCGTCGGGGTCGGGGTCCGGGTCGGGGTCCGGCTCGGCGACGGACTCCGGCACCGCGACCCCCACCGCCGACGCCTCCGGCGGAACCCAGCCGCAGGGCGGCCGGGGCGAGGACCTCGCGGCCACCGGCGCGGGTGGCATCGCCGCCGCAGCTGCCACCGGCGTCCTCGCCATCGCGGGCGGCTTCATCGCCCTGCGCCGCAGAGGCGCCCACGGCAACAGCTGAACGCGGATCCCGTGGCACCTCGCGATGGGGTGCCACGCCCACCTTGGCGGACAGGAGGATCAGGTCTGTCCGACATCGGTCCTCGCCAACTCCGCCTTGTTCAAAGGAGGTTCTTGCGCAGCGCTCCCGCCTGGGCGACCAGGACGACATTCTCCGGCCGTCCAAGGCTGCCGATGTCGTGCAAGGGGTCGTGGTCGACAACCACGAAGTCCGCGGTCTTCCCCGCCTCCAGGGAGCCGAGTCGGTCGTCGACCCCGAGGAGCCGGGCCGCGGTGAGCGTGCCCGAGGTGATCGCGGCCAGCGGGTCCATGCCGAGTTCCACCAGGTGCGACAACTCGCTCAGATTTCGGCCGTGTCCGACGACACCGGCGTCCGTGCCGAGGGCGATCGGGACACCGCGGGCGATGGCGTGCGCGATGTTCTCCTTGGTGATGCCGGCCCAGCGGCTCTTCTTGCGGAAGTGGTAGTCGGGCATGGCCGCCTCGTCGAGTGGGGCGAAGACCGTGGCGAGGGTGGGGACGAGGACGGCTCCCCGCTCCAGGGCCAGATCGCACAGCTCGTCGGTCATTCCGTAGCCGTGCTCGATGCTGGTGACACCGGCCTGGAGGGCGTTGCGGATGCCCGCGGTGCCCTGGGCGTGCGCGGCGACCGTCTTCCCGCGATGCCGTCGGGCCTCGTCGACGACGGCCTTCAACTCGTCGGGGGTCAGCCCCTCGTCGTCGGGGTCGTCGTGCGGGCTGCCCATGCCGCCGGTGGCGCAGACCTTGATGAGGTCCGCGCCGTCGCGCAGCATACGCCGGGCCGCGATCCGTACCTCGTCGACCGTGTCGGCGATCTCAGCCAGGTGCGGGGCGGAATTCACGCCGCTGGGCAGCGAGCAGTCGGCGTGTCCGCCGGTGTGGCCGATGACCTTGACCGCGGTCTGGAGCCGGGGGCCTTCGACGAGGCCCCGTTCGACGGCGGTGCGATAGCCCGCGGGCAGACCGCCGAGGTCACGCAGCGTCGTGACACCCGCGTCGAGGGTCGTGCGCAGCCGCCGCGCGATCTCGAAGGTCTCCACCGTCGGGTCGATGGTCAGGCCCGCGGTGAGGCCGCGTCCCGGGGTCATGCACAGGTGCGTATGACAGTCGAAGAAGCCGGGGAGCAGGGTGCGTCCGCGCAGATCCACCGTCATCGCCGTCGGTGTCGGGGGTGCGGTGGCGGCCGGTCCCGCGTAGACGACGATTCCGGTGTCGTCCACGACGAGGACCGCGTCCGGTACGGGCGCGGCTCCGGTTCCGTCGATCAGAGTCGCGTGCTGGTAACGGGTGTTCATGGCATCTCCGTGAGGAAGCGGTGTTCGCCGGAGCCGACTTCGGGGCGCTCCGCCATGCCCGGCAGGTCGATCAGTGCGGTGGAGCCGGGCGGGACCATGACCGTCACGCGCAGCACGCCGTCGATGCGGGACCAGGACACGGCGGCGCGGCCGTACGGCGTTTCGTGTGTGGCGGAGGCATGGGTGAGTCCGCCGCCGGGGCGGGGGCGGACCAGCAGGCGGCGGTAGCCGGGGGCCGCGGGGGCGAGCCCGGCGACGGTGCGGTGCAGCCAGTCGGCGACGGCGCCGAGGGCGTAGTGGTTGAAGGAGGTCATCTCGCCGGGGTTGACCGTGCCGTCCGGCAGCATGCTGTCCCAGCGTTCCCAGACGGTGGTCGCGCCCATGGTGACCGGGTAGAGCCACGACGGGCAGGTCTTCGTCAGCAGCAGTCGGTACGCCGTGTCGTACTCCCCCGCGTCGCACAGCGCGTCGCAGATCAGCGGCGTACCGACGAAGCCGGTACCGATGTGGAAGCCGCCCTCGCGGACGAGTTCGGCGAGGCGACGGCCCGCCTGGGCCCGATGGGCGTCGGCGAGCAGGTCGAAGCGCAGGGCGAGGGCGTACGCGGTCTGGGCGTCGTTCGTGAGGAGGCCGTCCGGGGTGACGTACTCGTCGCGGAAGGCGGCCCGTACCGCCTCGGCCAGCTTCGTGTAGTGGGCGTGATCGTCGTCCCTGCCGAGGAGTTGGGCGGTGCGGCCGAGCAGGGAGGCCGAGTGGGCGTAGTAGGCGGTGGCGACCAGTTGTTTGTCGGTGCGGGCGTCGCCGGGTTGGTCCGGCGGGGCGGTGGGGTCGAGCCAGTCGCCGAGCTGACGGTCGGTGTTCCACAGGTGCCGGTCTCCGGCCACGGCGGTGATGCCGTCGACCCAGGCCTTCATGCTGTCGTACTGGGCAGCGAGGATGCCGAGGTCGCCGTAGCGCTCGTACATCACCCAGGGCACGACGACCGCCGCGTCGCCCCAGGCGGCGGCGCGCAGTTCGGGGAAGCGGTCAGGGAAGAAGGGCACGTACATCGGGACCCGGCCGTCCGGGTACTGCTGGGCGGCGAGGTCGGTCAGCCAGGAACGCAGCAGGCCGGAACACTCGTACAGGAAGGTCGCGGTGGGGGCGAAGATCTGCACATCGCCTGTCCAGCCGAGCCGTTCGTCGCGCTGCGGGCAGTCGGTGGGGATGTCGACGAAGTTGCCTCGCATGCCCCACACCACGTTCTCGTGCAGGCGGTTGAGCAGCGGATCGGAACAGCTGAACCAGCCGGTGCGGCGCATGTCGGTGTGCAGGACGACGGCCTGGATGTCACCTTCGCCCATGTCCCCCGGCCAGCCGGTGACTTCGGCGTAGCGGAAGCCGTGGAAGGTGAAGCGCGGCTCCCACTCCTCGCCGCCCGCATCACCGCGCAAGGTGTACGTGTCCGTGGCGCGGGCCTCGCGCAGCGGACGCACGGCGAGTTCGCCGTCCTCCAGTACCTCGGCGTGGCGCAGGGTGACGGTGTGTCCGGCCTCGCCGGTGACCCGGATGCGGAGGCGGCCGACGAGGTTCTGACCGAAGTCGAGAATCGTACGGCCGGACGGAGAGGTGAGGACGGTGACGGGAGCCAGCGTTTCGGTACGGCGTACGGGCGGGCCGTCCGGGGCGACGAGCAGTGCCAGGTCGTGGGGCAGGACCTCGACCGGACTCCACTCGGCGGGCACGCGTCGCGCGTCGTACTCCTCGCCCTCGTAGATCCCGGAGCTGAGGATCGGGCCGTGCGCGGCCCGCCATCCCGAGTCGCTGCCGAAGGTCTCGGTGGTGCCGTCGGTGTAGCGCACCTCGATCTGGACGAGGGCGGCCAGCCGGTCTCCGTAGATGTTGCGGCGTCCGCCGCCGAAGCCGATCCGGCCGCGGAACCAGCCGTCGGCCAGCAGCACGTCGACCGTGTTGCTCCCCAGGTGCAGCGCTTCGGTGATGTCGTACGTCTGGTGGCGCAGCCGCTCGGTGTAGTGGGTCCAGCCGGGGGCCAGGACGTGGTCGCCGACGCGTACGCCGTTGATCTCGGCCTCGTACAGGCCGTGGCTGGTGGCGTAGAGGCGGGCGGACGCGACGGGCGCGCGCAGTTGGAAGGTGCCGCGCAGTACGGGCGGCGGGACCTGTCGGTCGGTGGCCTCGGGCCAGGCCGGGGACACGAAGCGGGCCTGCCAGTCGGCCGGTTCGAGCAGCCCGGCCTCGACGGTCAGCGGTGCGGACCACGGGCTCGCGCCCGCGCCCTTCGGTCCCCATACCCTTACGGACAGGCCGACTTGCTGCCGCGAGCGCAGGGGGTCGCCGGGCCAGGGCACCAGGACCGAGTCCGCGGACAGGCGACGGGCTGTGTACAACTCCCGCTCACCGTCCGTGAGTCGGATCTCGTACGCCGACTGGGTCCAGCCCGGATGGGCGGTGACGGTCTGCCAGCTCAACCGGGGGCGGGGTTCGCCGATCCCGAGTGGCTCCCGGTGATGCTCGGCCCGCAGGGCGGTCACGTGGATGTCCTGGTCAGGCATGTGCTTCCTTCGAGTGGGCCTCGGCCGGCGCGAGCGGGAGAGCGAAGTGGAAGACCGCTCCCCGCGGCTGGTTCCCGGCCGCGTGGATACGGCCGCCGTGGCGGGTGATGATGCGGTGGCTCAGGGCCAGGCCGATGCCGCTGCCGTTCTCCTTCGCGGTGAAGACGCCGTCGAAGATCCGGTCGCCGGGCAGGTCGGCCGGCAGGCCCCGGCCGTGGTCACGGACGGCGAGTTCGGCGTTTCCGTCCGCCGTCCGCCGCGTGGCGATTTCGACCTTCCGCTCCCCCAGTGGCCAACTCGCCATCTCCTCAATGGCGTTGAAGGCGAGGTTCATGACGACCTGCCCGATGAGGACGTTCTCGCAGCGCACCGGGAGGGGCGCGTCGGTGAGGTCGAACTCGACGTCCACGGCGTGCTGTTGAGCCCTGACGTCGATGAAGTAGGCGCAGTCCTCGACGATCGTGTTGAGGTCGGTCAGCTGCTCGGACTGTTCCAGGCGGCCCACGTACTGCCGCAGGCTGCCCAGGATGCGCCTGGCCCGCTCGATCTGCCGTACGGCGTTGTCCAGCCCCCAGGCGACGGACTCGTCACCGGCGGCGAGCCGGCCGCGGGCTCCCTCCACGAAGTTGTACGCGGCGGCGAGCGGCTGGCTCACCTCGTGCGCGATCGCCATCGCCATGTCGCCCATGGCGTTGTAGCGGGCGAGGTGGTTGAGGTGCTGGGTGTCCCGGCGGTGTTCCTCCTCGGCGCGCACCCGGTCGGTGATGTCGTAGAAGAGCACGAGCCGGCCACGCAGATCGCTCTCGATGTCGATGTGCTGGCAGGTGGCCGCGTACCAGCGGGCCTCGCCGCCGGGGGCGCCGAGGCGGTAGCGGCCCTCGCTCTCGGGGACGGCACCGTCGCGGCAGTAGTCCGCGAAGTCGGCACCGTGCAGGGCCGGTACGTCGACGCCGAGCAGTTTGGCGGCGGACTCGCTCGCGAACACCACACCGCCGTCGTCGTCGAGGACGACGATGCCCTCGGCCAGGTTGCCGAGGAAGGTGCGCAGTCGCCCCTCGGTGCGGAACAGATCGCGGCGGACGGCCTTCTCCTCGGCGATGTCGCGGAACTGGACCATCACGACAGGGCGTGACGGCAGGTCCACGCGGATCGCGATGGCCTCGGTCAGGATCTCCTCGCCGCTCTTGGAGCGGTAACACCACTCGGTGGCGCTGACCCCGTCCTCGACCGCCTGCCCGAGCCAGCGGTGCCCCAGTTCCCGGCTGTACTGGCGGGCGTTCTTGCTCATGTCGGGGGCCTTGAGCGGCTTCAGTTCGTCGACGGTCCACTCCAGGAGGTCGCAGGCCGCCTGGTTCGCCCAGAGGATGTCGTACGTCCTCGCGTCGTGGAGGAGCACGCAGTACTTCAAGGCCTGTGTCAGGGCCCGGAAGTCGGCCGGTTCGAGATCGTTCATACGGCCTTGCCCTCGCTCTCATCGGGCGGCCGGGAGCCGCAGTCCCAGCCGGAGTACGTCGCGGACCAGCGTCGCGATGCTCTCCGCGCCGGTCTTCTCCCGGATGCGGGTGCGGTGTACGTCGACGGTCTTCGTGCTGATGCCGAGCCGCCCGGCGATCTGCTTGCTGGGCACGCTGTCCACCACCAGGTGCAGCACCTCGCGTTCGCGGGCGGTCAGGGTGTCCAACCGCCCCAGCAGATCGCGCCGTTGGGCCAGTTCGTCGAAGCGTTCCCGCGCCGTCCGCTGCGCCGCCTGCACGACGTCGAGCATGTGCTGGGGGTCGTAGGGCTTCTCCAGGAAGTCGACAGCCCCGTTCTGCAGGGCCCGTACCGACATCCGGATGTCCCCGTGCGCCGAGACGAAGACGACGGGCAGCGCCGCCCCCGCCTCGTTCAGCATCTCCTGGACGCCGAATCCGCTGATCTCCGGCATCCGTACATCGAGGACCAGACAGGCCGGCCGGTCCCGGTCGTAGGACCGCAGGAAGGCCCGGGCGTCGGAGAAGCACTGCGAACGGATGCCCACCGACTCCAGGAGCCAGGCCAGCGAGGTGCACAACTCCTCGTCGTCGTCCAGGATGTAGACGAGGCACATCTCAATCGCCCCAGGCAGCCTGGGCGATCCAGTACTCGCTGCCGTCGGCGCTGACGCCACGCTTCCACTCGCTGGTGCGTCGCAGGGCGGGTTCGACCCGAGCGGTCGCCGCGTCGGCGCCGTCCGGGCCGTCCTGATCGACCTGCCAGTGGACCCAGTTGACCTCCTGGCCGGCGCTGTCGTGCACGAACAGGTCGACGTGGTGCCAACCGTACTGGTGGGTGTCGGCGTAGCAGGTCAGGAACATCGTCCGGTCGTGGGTGTCCGCGCTCATCGCTCTCCCGTCAACGGTGCGCTGAAAAGCCGTTCCGTGCGGAAGGCCGAGATACGGGGACGGTCCGGGCCGATCCGGAAGGTCACGTCGAGCTTGGCGACCATGATTTCGGAGAAACCCGACTCGTAGCGCGAGAGCTGTTGCATCGACCAATTCCCTTGGGCGGTACCGCCCTTGACGTAGACCACACCAGGGAAGAGCAGGTGCACATTCGTACGGAAGTGCGGGGTGGGCGGCAGATAGGCCGACAGCATCTCGACGATCGCCTCACGGCCCTCGGTGCGCCCGAACTTCTCGGCGTACTCGCTGCCGCCGCCCTCCCAAATCGCGTCCTCGGTGAAGAGGTCCCCCAACTCACCTTCCGTACGCACCGGAACGTCGCAGAGGGCGAGGTAGCGGGTCAGGGTGTCCACGACCAGCCTCTCGCTCGACCCCTCGCTCATGACGCGTCCCGTTCCCGCGCCAACCGCAGCCGCTCCGCCCGGCGTTGCGCCTGCCGCTCAGGGTCGGGCACCGGCGCGGCGAGCAACAGCCGTTTGGTATAGGGGTGTTCGGGGTGCTCGGTGATCTGGGCGGCGTCGCCCGTCTCCACGACGTCGCCGCGGTACAGCACGGCCACCCGGTGGCTGATGTGCCGTACGACGGAGAGGTCGTGCGTGACGAACAGATACGCCACCCCCGTGGCCTCCTGGATCTCGATGAACAGGTCGAGCACCCGTGCCTGTGTGGACAGGTCCAGGGCGCTGACCGGCTCGTCGCACACGATCAGTTTGGGATCCCGGCACAGGGCGCGCGCGATGGCGATCCGCTGCCGCTGACCGCCGGAGAATTCGCGCGGCAGCCGCTGCGCCGCGTCATGCGGGAGGTACACCTGGTCGAGCAGGGTCTGGACGCGGCGTTCCGCGTCGGTGCGCGAGACGCCGGTCACGAGCATCGGTTCGGTGAGGATGTCCATGACGGTCATGGCCGGGTTCAGCGAGGTGAACGGGTCCTGGAAGACGACCTGGATGTCCTTGCTCAGCGCCCGCCGCTCCCGTTTGCCGAGCCCCGAGACCGGCTTTCCGTCGTAGCGGATCGCACCACTGGTGACGGGAGCCAGGCCGAGGACCGCGCGGCCCAGGGTCGTCTTGCCGGAGCCGGACTCGCCGACCAGGCCGAGTGTCTCGCCGGGTGCGATCGACAGGGACACTCCGTGCAGGACGCGGAAGGGCTGCGCGCGGCGGCCCTTGCCCGGGTACTCCACGACGACGTCTTCGAGTTCGAGCAGCGGGGTCGGGGCCGCGGGGCGAGCGGTCATGACGTCACCTCCTTCAAGGGGGCGCCCAGAGCGGCGCGCGCCGGGCCGCCTTCGAGCGTGGAATCGAGGAGCATCCGCGTATACGCGTGCTCGGGCGACGCGAAGATCTTCTCGACGGGTGCCGTCTCGACGATGCGCCCGCTCTGCATGACGGCGACCCGGTCGCAGATGTCGGCGACGACGCCGAAGTCGTGGGTCACGAGGATCATGCCCATCTCGCGTTCCTGTTGGAGGGAGCGCATGAGGTCGAGCACCTCGGCCTGGACGGTGACGTCGAGTGCGGTGGTCGGCTCGTCGGCGATCAGCAGTTGCGGATCGCAGGACACGGCGCCCGCGATCAGTACGCGCTGGGCCATGCCTCCCGAGACCTGGTGCGGGTACGACTTGAACACCCGCTCCGGGTCCGGGATGCCGACGCGCGCCAGCAGCTCCAGCGCCCTGGCGCGGGCTTCGCCCCTGGAGATCCCCAGATGCTTGCGCATGGGTTCGACGAGCTGGGAGCCGATACGGAAGCAGGGGTCGAGGTTGGACATGGGCTCCTGCGGTACGTATCCGATACCGCGGCCGCGCAGGGCGTTGAGTGCGGCCCGGCTCACGCCGAGCAACTCCTTGCCGGTGAAGGCCATCTGATCCGCCGTCACCTCGGCCTCGTTCGGCAGCAGTCCGAGGACGGCGAACGCCGTCTGGCTCTTCCCGGAGCCGGACTCCCCCACCAGGCCCAGGACTTCACCGCGCTCCACGGTGAGGCTGACTCCGTCGACGACGATCTTGTCGCCGCCGGAGCCATCGGAACCACCGGAGCCGCCGGGCCTCGGGTAGCTGATGCGGAGGCCTTCAACGGTCAGCAGACGATCGGACGGCGACGGCACCCCGGCAGCGGACTTCCTGGGCGCCGGACGACGGCGGCGGACCACCCGGGTCTCGGTCGTCCCCAGTGCGTCGCGCACCGCGTTGCCGAGCAGGCTGGCCGCCAGGATGGTCACGCCCATCGCGAGGCCCGGCCACACCAGCAGCGTCGGTGTGGTGTAGACGTTGGTGAAGCCGTCGTTGAGCATCGCGCCCCAGCTTGCCTGGGACGACTTTCCCAGACCGAGGAAGGACAGACCGGCCTGGATGCCGATCGCCACCGCGAAAAGCTGCGTCGCCTGGATGACCGAGGGCGCGATGACCACCGGCAGGATGTGCCGCCGCATGATGCGGGGGTCGCCGAGGCCGGAGACCCGCGCGGCGTCGACGTAGAGCTCCTCGCGCACCGAGACCACCGAGGCGCGGATCAGGCGGAAGACCATCGGCGCCATGATGACGCCCAGGACGACCATCGCGACGTTGAGATCCTGGGAGACGGCCGCCATCACCACCAGCATCACGATGATGGCGGGCACGGCCATGATCACGTTGATGAGCCAGCCGGCGACCGCGTCGAACCAGCCCCGGTAGAAGCCGCTGACCAGGCCGAGCGGTCCGCCGACCAGGAAGGCGACCAGGGCCGCGAGCGTGCCGCCGAGCAGGCTGGTCCGGCCGCCGTACAGCAGCCGTGACAGCACGTCCCGGCCGACGCCGTCGCCGCCGAGCGGGTGGGTGCCCGACATCGGTGCGAGGGTGTCCGACAGAACGCTGTGGTCCGGTGCGTAGTCGGTGAGCAGGGGGGCGGCGAGGCTCGCGAGGATCACCAGCGCCAGAACCACGAGGCAGCCGACGGCAACCGGGTCGCGCAGGGTCCGGCGCAGGAGGCGGTCCCGTTTCGGGATCGCCGCGGTCTCCGGGACGGTCATGAGACACGCACCTTCGGGTTGAGCCAGCCGTACGCGATGTCCAGCAGCAGGTTGACGGCGACGACGACGGCCACGGTCACCACGACCGTACCGAGCAGGACGGGCGCGTCTCCTCGGACGGCCGCCGAGTTGGCGAGGGTGCCGATGCCCGGCAGTCCGAACACCTTTTCCACGACGACCGCGCCGCCGATCAGGCCGATGAACTGGAGGGCGAGCACGGTCAGGGCAGGTGGGGCGGCGTTCCGCAGCGCGTGCCGGTACACAACACTGCGGGTGCTGAGTCCCCGGCTGCGCAACGTGCGGACGAAGTCGGCCCGCAGGACGTCGATCAGTGCCCCGCGCACCTGCATCGCCGTGGCCGCCGTGGCCGCGACCGCCAGGGCCACGGCGGGCAGGATGACCGATTGGAGCCATCCCGTGGCGGACGTGCCGAGAGCGACATATCCCGTGGCCGGCAGCAGTCCGAGCTGGACCGCCATGACGACCGCGAGGACCAGGGCGATCAGGAAACTGGGGATCGCGGTGCCGAGCACCGCGGCGAACTGCACGACGCGGTCCACCCAGCCGCCGCGCAGCGCTGCCACGGTCCCCAGCACGATGCTGAGGACCAGGGCGATCAGCATGCCGACGAGGACGATGGAGAGCGTGACAGGAAGGGTGTTCACCAGGGACTGGTTCACCGAGTCGCCGGTGAACCAGGACTGGCCCAGATCGCCGTGCACGGCCCGGTCGATCCAGTGCCCGTACCTGACCACCAAGGGGTCGTCGAGGCCGAGTTCACGGGCCTTGGCGGACACCTGGGACGGCGAGGCGGTCTCGCCGAGAATATTGCGGGCCACGTCGGCGCCGGTCAGGCTGAGCAGCAGGAACGTCGCGGTGGCCACGACGACCACCAGGACGACACCGGCAGCGATGCGCCGGAACAAGAAGACAAGCACGGTCAGTTCCTCCTTCCGCGTGTCGTAGCGGCCTCGCCGCTATCGTCCGCGTGTCGCAGCGGCCTTGCCGCTAGCTCGTGGCCGGCGCGAAGTTGTAGATCGGCGGGAAGTTGATGCCGGGCTGCGGTGTCACCTTCACGCCCTTGGCGGTCGCGTAGGCGTTCACCGTGGGGGTCCAAGGGGCGTTCCACGCCTGGTCGACGACGTAGGTGTTGAGCTCCTTGAACAGCGCGGTGCGCTCGGCTCCGGTCGCCTTCGAGATCTGGGAGATCAGGTCGTCGGCCTTGGGATCGTTGTACTTGAAGGGGTTCCAGGTCGCGTTCTTGGTCAGCTCCAGCTGGACCTTGTCCCACGAGGTCGGGGCACCCAGCTTGAAGTAGGACAGGGCGTACTTGCCGGAGAGCATGCTGCTGAAGATCTGGTCGCTCGGCAGGTTGTCCAGCTTCACCTTGATACCGATGTCCTTGAGGGACTGGGTGAGGGCCGCCTGCTCCTGCGGGAAGAGGGCGGACAGGTCCGGCATGGTGACCGAGAAGCCGTTCGGGTAGCCGGCCTCGGCAAGGAGCTTCTTGGCCTTCGTCGGGTCATAGGAGTACTTGGAGTTCAGCGAGGCGTCGTAGCCCTCCTCCCACGGGGCGAACAGCTGCGTGGTGGGCTCGCCGAGTCCGGTCTTGGCCGTCTTGATGATGGCCTGCTTGTCGAAGGCGTGGTTGAGCGCCTGCCGGACCTTGAGCTTGCCGAGCGCGGGGACGATCTTGCCGGCCCGGTCCCAGATGAACAGGCCCTCGATGTCGCCGGGTTGATAGGTGACGACGTTCAGGCCGCGGTCCTTGACGGTCTTGACGCGGCTGAGGCTGAGCGAGGCGCCGTCGAGCTGGCCCGAGAGCAGGGCGTTGGTACGGGCCGTCGGGTCGGCCAGGTACTTGATGACGATCTTGTCGTACGGGAAGGCCTTCGCGTTCCAGTAGCCCGAGGTGCGCGTGTAGGTGTACGTCTGCCCGGCCGTGGTCGCCGAGGTGTCCAGCTGGTACGGGCCGGAGCCGACGGGAGCCTTCGGGTTCTCCAGTGACTTGGGGCTGGCGATCATGCCGGAGACCTGGCCCAGGGCCGGGAGCAGGGCGGCGGTGGGGTGGCTCAACTTGATGGCGACGGTCTGGGCGTCCACGGCGTCCACGCTCGAAATGTCCTGGATCTCGCCGGCAGCCGTGCCCGTACCGCTCTTGGTGTGCATGAGGTTCTGCTTGACGGCCTGCGCGTCGAGCGGTGTGCCGTCGGTGAACTTCACACCGCTGCGCAGCTTCAGCGTCAGGGTGGTCTCGGCCTTGTCGTACGTCCACGAAGTGGCGAGGTTCGGGGTGGGCTCGTTCTTCGTGTTCAGCCGGATCAGCGTGTCGTAGACCGGCTGGTAGTACTGGGCCTCGGGGCCCATGCTGGCCTTCGCGAGGTCCCACGGTGTGGCCGTGACCGACTCGGAGATGGTCAGTGTCTTGTCGGCGGCACCGGTCGAGCCGGTGCCGCCGCAGGCTGCGGTCGTGATGGTCAGGAATCCGGCGCCGATGAACGCCGCTGTCTTGCGCATGATCTCTCCATCTGTTCCATTACCACTGTCTCCTCGGCTCCCCGCGGTCGTCCCGCTCCCCGGGTGTGAACAACCAGTCATTCGACGTTCCGAGCCTGTAGATCACTGCACGTACTTGGCGGCCCACTCCCCGCACTTGCGGACGCTCCCCTCCGGCGTCGGCTGGGCCCCGCGGTCCACTTCGATGATCAGCCAGCCGTCGAAGCCGTCCGGGAGCGCGTCGACGAAGCCTTCGATGTCGGCGTTTCCGTGGCCCGGCTCCGACCACAGGCCGGCCTTCACCGTCTTGCGGTAGTCCCAGCCCGCCTCCCTCGCCCGTGCGGCAAGGCCGAGGTCGAGGTCCTTGATGTGGACGCTCGCCACGCGGTCCGCATAGTCGCGGACGAGCTGCGCGGCGTCGGCGCCCGCCCAGGCCAGATGGCCCATGTCGGGACCGAACCCGAGGACCGAGGCGTCGACGGTGTCGAGAATGAAGCGGGTCTCCTCCTCCGTCTCGGCCCAGGTGCCCACGTGCGGGTGGAAGGCGGGGGTGATCCCCTGGGCGCGGATGATCCCGGCCGTCTCCGCCAGCAGGTCCCGCACGCGTTCCAGCCGGTCCTGGTCGGCGTCCTGGCCGACCGCCGGCCGGGCCACGCGTACCGCGTCCTTGGCCATCCCCATGGCGAGGAACACCGTGGGCACGCCGAGTTCCGCGTGCTGTTCGGCGACCCGCGCGGCGGTGTCCCGGTACTGCTGCCGCTCGGCCTCGTCCTCGGTGAGCCGTACGGGAACGTAACCGGGCGCGGCGCTGAGTCCGTACTCGGCCAGCAGCGCGGCGTACGTCGCGGCCGTCAGGTCGCCGGGGACGTCGCTGTGCACGGCGGTGATGCCCGCGTCGCGGATGACCTCAAGCCGGTTCTCCAGCGACGGCGCAAGGGTGGGATCGATCCAGCCTTCGGGGCTCGCGACCCACTGCAGGGGGTTGATCGCGAGACGGTCCTGCCTGATCTTCATGTTCTCGGGTCCTTTCAGACTGTGGAGCGCGGCTCGGGATCAGTGGGCGTAGCGGGGTTCGGGGCGCTCGCAGCTGCTCTCCAGTGCGACGACCCGGTTCTCCTGCTGCGCGATCTCGAAGCTCGCGAGGACTTCCAGGGTGTGGAAGGCGAACTGGGCGTTCGCGCGGTGCGGCTCGCCGGCGAGCGCACCGACGAGATCCTGTACTCCCAGGCCCCGGCGGTGCTGCTCGGGTGTGCCCACGGCGCCGAACAGCTCGGTCACCGGAGTGAGCACCTCCCAGTCGCTGTCCTGGTGGCGCTTGATCCGTACGTCGCCGTCGAAGAAGTTGGGGTTCGGCAGGGCGAGGGTGCCCTCCGTGCCGTAGATCTCGATCCGTGGCAGTTCGGTGTCCCAGACGTCGAAGCTCATCAGGACGGTGCCGATGGCTCCGGAGGCGAAGGTCAGCACGGCGGAGGCGTGGGTGGGCACCTCGACGGTGATCTCGTCGACCACGCGGTCGGGGCTCGTGACCTTGCGGGTCTTCGCGCCGATACGGGTGGCCCCGGAGAGCGAGCTCACCGGGCCGAGGCAGTTGATCAGGGCTGCCAGGTAGTAGGGCCCCATGTCGAACACGGGCCCGGCGCCCGGCTGGAAGAAGGAACGTGGGTCAGGGTGCCAGGTCTCGGCGCGGCTGGAGCGTACGAAGGCGGTGGTACCGACGACCTCGCCGATCAGCCCGGCGTCGATCGCGTGCCGTGCGGTCTGTACGGCGCTGCCCAGGAAGGTGTCCGGAGCCGAACCCAGCAGCCGGCCGGTGCGCGCCGCGGCTTCGAGGATGCTCCGGCCCTCCTCGACGGTGACGGCGAGGGGCTTCTCCGCGTAGACGTGCTTTCCGGCCTCCAGCGCGGCGATGGTGGTCTTCGCGTGGAACTGCGGGGGCGTGATGTTGATGATGATCTCGACGCTGTCGTCGGCGACGAGTTCGGTGTCGTCCCCCCATTCCGGGATGCCGAATTCGGCGGCGGCCTGCTTGGCGCGGGCCGGGTCGATATCGGCGACGCGGACCACTTCCAGCTCCGGGAAATTACGCAGGCCTTCGACGTATCGGCCGAATATGTTGCCCGCGCCCAGAATCCCGATGCGGTGCCGCGTGTTCTCCTGAGCCATGAATCTCCTGCGCTTTCTTGTCAGTTGGGGGGCGTGTCGGTCGAGTGGGGGGCACGGCCGTCAGGCCACGATCAGTGGCCGTAGCGTGCGGTGGGCGATCTCCAGCCCCGTCTTGACCTTCTCCTCGGTACCGCTCCACACCGGGTCCTCGTGCTCGACCGAGAGCGTCCCGGTGAAGCCGTTCTCGTACAGGGCGTCCACGACGGCGTTCCAGTCGACCTGGCCGCGGCCCGGGACGCGGTAGCGCCACCAGCCGTTGTCCCAGGGGTCGTCGCGCTCGACCGCCTTGCCGAAGACGCCGTAGCGGTCGATCGCGCCGGGCAGGATCTCGGCGTCCTTGGCCTGGGCGTGGACGATCCGGTCGGCGTACGGTGCGATGGTCTTCACCGGGTCGACGCCGATCCAAGTCAGGTGCGACGGATCCCAGTTGAGGTAGAGCCCGAGGGAGAACATCCACTCCCACAGCTCGGGCGAGTAGGCGAGGTTGCCCGGGTAACCGTCCGGGTGCCAGCCCTCCATCACACAGTTCTCGATGATGATGCGCACGTCGCGTTCGCCCGCGTACTCGACGAGTTCGGGGAAGATCTTCTCCGCCTCGCGGAGGTTGTGCGCCACGGGCTGGGTCCAGTCACGGCCGACGAAGGTGCCGACGTACGGAACGTCGAGGGCGGCCGCGGTGTCGATGACCTTCTTGAGGTGGGTGCGGATCTCTTCACGGCGCCCGGCGTCGGGGTGGAGGTTGTTCTCGTAGTAGGCGAGCGCCGAGAGCTGGAGGCGGTGGCGCTGGAACAACTCCCTTGTCTCGTCCGCCTGTTGGGCTCCGAAGTCGGCCACCGGCAGGTGTGCGGCTTCGAAGTCACGGCCGCCGGTGACGGGCCAGGCGGCGACCTCCAGAGCCTCGTATCCGGCCTCGCTCGCCCAAGCGGCGATCTGCGTCAGGGAGAGGTTCGGGAGACAGGCTGTGAGCATGCCGAGTTTCATACGGGGGCCTCCTGGCTCTCGTGGGTGAGGACGGGGCCCTCGACGCCGGTCCATGCGAGGGAGCCGGCCGACCGCAGCACGGCTTCGACGAGCCGTGCCGAGCGCAGTCCGTCCGCGCCGGTGGGCAGGCCTTCGGGTGTGCCGCCCTCGATCGCCGTATAGGCGTCGGTGACAAAGGAGTTGAAGCAGTCGGCGTAGCCCTGGGCGTGTCCGGCGGGCAGCCGGGAGAGCCGCCGCTGCTCGGCCGAGCCGTGCTGTGGATCGCGCACGAGAATCCGTGCGCCGTCCTGGGCGCCCAGCCAGGCGGTCTCGGGGTTCTCCTGGTCGAAGACCGCGCTGCCGTCCGCACCGTCGAGCTCGAACCACAGCCGGTTCTTGCGGCCCGCCGAGACCTGGGAGACCGTCAGCGTGCCGAGGACACCGTCTTCGGTGCGCAGCAGCACGGCGGCCACGTCCTCGGTGGGCCGGTTCGCGAACGTGGTGCCGATGCGAGCCGTCAGTTCGGTGAAGCGGACTCCGGCGACCCACTCCACGAGATCGCACCAGTGGGATCCGATGTCGGCGAAGGCCCGCGAGGGTCCGCCCTCGGCCGGGTCCACCCGCCAGGACGTCGCGTCCTCGGCCAGCAGCCAGTCCTGGAGGTAGCTGCCGTGGATGAGCTGCCACGCCCCGAACTCACCGCGCAGGCGGCGGTCGCGGATCTCCCGTACGAGGGGGTGATAGCGGTAGACGAAGGGGACGGCCAGCAACAGCCCGGCGCGCTCGGCGAGTTGGGTCAGCAGCTCGGCGTCGGCGGCGGACGTGGCCAGCGGCTTCTCGCAGATCACGTGCTTGCCGGCGCGCAGGGCCACCTCGGCCTGCCGGACGTGCAGGGCGTTGGGCGTGCAGAGGTGCACCACCGTGACGCTCTCGTCGGCGAGCACCGCGTCGAAGTCCGGATACCGAGCGGGTATGTCCCACTCCTTGGCGACCTGTGCGCCGCGCTCGGGAGTCGATGCCACCGCTCCGGCGAGGACGCCCCCGGCCGAGCGGATCGCCGCGGCGTGCACCGCGCCGATCATTCCGGTCCCGACCACGACCGCCCGCAGGGAACCACTCACCGGTGCACCTCCGCCGTCTTCCGACCGACCGCGGCCTGAACGCCGCGTTGCGCATCACCATCGTTTAGTTCGCTGGAAAAGCACAAGAGGCCCTATTTAATTTTCTCCAAGGCCTAAAATCGGTCAAATCCCGGGTCCATGCCGAAACGATCTCGTCATGATCCAGACATCCTTGGCCTGAACACCTTGTTGACGGGCGGAAGGTGACGTCATTAAGGTCGCTGGAATGCATAAAGGCGACGGATACAGCGAGGGACACACCGCCGGGACGACCCCGTCCTCCCCGGTGCCGGTCGCGCTGCGCAGGGTGCTGGACCTCGTGGTCTCCGGTGAGGCGACCAGCCGTGCGGAGATCTCCCGGCGCAGCGGTCTCGCCCGCTCGACCGTGGGCCAGCAGGTCGACCACCTCGTCGCGCGCGGCATACTCCAGGAGCTGGAGAGCAGGGAATCGGTCCGTGGGCGCCCGCCGCGGGTCCTGACGATCAGCCCGCAGGCCGGGACCATCGCCGTCGCGGACATCGACACCCTGTCGAGCCAGGTCGCCATCGCCGACCTCACCCAGCGGGTGATCGCGCACGAGACCGTGGACATCCGGATCGACGCCGGCCCCAAGGCGGTGCTGGACGCGGTGACGGAGCGGCTGTCGAGTCTGCTGGCGAAGCACGGCCGCGACCCGGGCCGGGTCCGCGAGACGGTGGTCGGCCTGCCCGGTCCCGTCGACTTCCAGCACGGCTGCGCGGTACGTCCGACCGGCATGCCCGGATGGGACGGCTACCCCGTCGCCGAGCACCTGCGCACCGCTTTCCGCTGCCCGGTCGTGGTGGACAACGACGTCAACCTCATGGCGCTCGGCGAGGCCGGCCAGGCCGAGGCGGACACTCCGCTGCTGTGCATCAAGATCGCCAGCGGCATCGGTGCCGGGATCGTCACCGCGAACGGCGACGTGTACCGCGGAGCCGACGGGGCGGCCGGCGACATCGGCCATATCCGGGCGGTCGGCGGCGGCGATGTGCTGTGCGCCTGCGGCAACATCGGCTGCGTGGGAGCGCTCGCCTCCCACCGGGCGATCCTGCGCAGCCTAGGCATTCCCGAGTCGACGGGCGAGGACCCGCTGCACGGCGCGCACGAGTTGGCACTGCGGGTGGCCAACAGTGATCCGCCCGCCCTGCACGCGCTGCGCCAGGCCGCCACCGAGATCGGCGAGGTGGTGGCGATGCTGGTGCACATGTTCAACCCCCGCACCCTGGTGCTGGGCGGCCCGCTGAGCGAACTCCGCGACGATCTGCTCTCCGGCGTCCGCGCGGTCGTCTACCAGCGCGCCCTGCCGCTGGCCACACGCAAGCTCACCATCACCACCACCCAGCTCGGCGCCGCGGCCGGGATCCACGGCGGGATCGCGCTCGCCACCCGGGACATCTTCAGCCCGCCGGGCATCGCACGACTCCTGGCGAGCGACCCCACGTAGAGGCTCACGGCGAGCCGGGCCACGCAAGGGCTCTCGGCGCACCGGAACCGCCTAAAGGAATCCCCTACACACTCCAGCCAACTCCCAATTGTCGGCCCGTTCCTGCCGCGCCTAGCGTGAAGGCACGGCGGGAACGAGGACCGCCCGGCAATGCGAGGAGTTCGTCCCATGACGCAGTCGCTGGAATCCCCGGCACCGGTCGGTTCCGACGCCCGAGCGGCCGCCTTCGACCGCGTGCTGTCCCAAGTGGCCGAGCGGCGCGCGGAGTTCGAGGAGAAGCGGCACGTTCCGCAGGACATGGTCGCCGAGTTCAAACGAGCCGGTCTCTACCGGGCGGGCGCCCCGAAGCGCTTCGGCGGCGACGCACTGCCGCCGGCCGAGTTCCTGCGGCTCATCGAGCGGATATCCGAGGTCGACGGATCGGCCGGCTGGGTGGCCAGCTTCGGCTCGGCACTCGTCTATCTGGCCGCGCTGCCCCTGGAGACCCAGGCCGAGTTGTACGCCGACGGGCCCGATGTGGCCTTCGCCGGCGGCCTGTTCCCCGTCCAGCCGGCCGAACTCGTCGACGGCAGGTACCGCGTCTCGGGCCGGTGGAAGTTCGCCAGCGGCTGCAAGGGCGCGGACGTCCTCGGTGTCGGCATCAAGGCGAGCGGGGACCACGCCGGTCAGCCGAACGCCGGTCGTCCGCTGACCGCGGTGATGCGCCCCGAGCAGCTGGAGATCGTCGAGAACTGGGACGTCATCGGTCTGCGCGGCACCGGAAGCCACGACCTGGTGGCCGACGGAGCGCTCGTCCCCGAGGAGTGGACGTTCGTACGCGGCGGTGAACCCACCATCGACGAACCGCTGTACCGCTACCCGACCGTCCCGTACGCCGCCCAGGTCCTTGCCGTGGTCGGCCTCGGAGTCGCCCGCGCCGCACTCGACCAGGCGATCGCCAATGGCGGACGCGCCGGATTCACCGGTGCCCCGAAGCCCGCCGAGCGCGCCACCTACCGCATCTCGGTGGGCCAGGCGGAGGCCCAACTCCGGTCCGCACGCGCCTTCTTCTACGAGACCACCGGCGAGGTGTGGGCGACGGTGGAGGCGGGAGATCCCGCGACCCCCGACCAGGCCAGTCTGCTCCGGCTCGCCTCCGCCCATCTCGCGAAGACCTCGTTCGAGGTCGTCCGCGCCGCCTACCAGCTCAGCGGCATCCCGGCCATCACCGACGGCAACCCGATGCAGCGCTACCTGCGCGACGCGTCCGTCGTCCCGCAGCACGCCTTCCTCCAGGAGGGCATGTACGACGGCGCCGGCGCGGTCCTCATGGGCGTCGAGCCCTTCCCCGGCTACCTCTAGCCCCTCCCCCGGCCATCTCCGAGCAGCCCTTGTCCGGCCCACCCCTGAAAGGCGGGAACTCCACCATGCCCAATTCCGGCGGCAAACCCCTGCGCGTGCTCTTCTGCATCGGCGTCAACCAGAACTTCTTCGATCTGCCCTCCGGTCAGGGCAAGGCGGTCTGGGACGGCTTCACGACCATGCTCTCCCAGCTCTGGGAGCTGCCCGGTGTGAGCGTCCTCGGCACCATGGACGACGACCAGCACATGGTCGGCCCCTCGGACTCCTGGCCCTGGACGTCGTACGTGCTCGCCGACGTAACCGACCAGCCGACGGTCGCCGCGGCCTGCAACCTCTTCCGTACCGTCCAGGTCGGCGAGTACGGGCTGTGGCGCTACATGAAGATCGAGGCGCGCGTCGGCCGTCCGCTGCCGGAGCCGGAGGTCACCCGATGACCGTGTCCCCGGAGACTCCCGACCTCGCCTCGCTCGTCGAGGACGACCGCGTCGCCGGCACCCTCTACACCGGCCCGGAGCTGTTCGAGCTGGAGATGGACCGGATCTTCCACCGCACCTGGGTGTGGGTGGCCCACGAGAGCGAGATCGCCAAGGCGGGCGACTTCAAGACCGCCTGGATCGGCCGCCGTCCCGTCATCGTCAGCCGCGACCGCCGCGGCGGCATCAACGTCCTCCTCAACCGCTGCCGCCATCGCGGCGCCAGCGTCTGCGACGTCCCCAAGGGCAACGGCAACGGCTTCACCTGTCCCTACCACGCGTGGTCGTACGCCCTGGACGGCACACTGCGCGGCATCCCCTATCCCGAGGGCTACGAGAACGTCACGGAGAAGAAGGACCTGCCGCTGCAACGCCTCAAGGTGGGGACGTACGCGGGCATGATCTTCGCGAGCTTCAACGACGAGATCGAACCGCTGGAGGACTTCCTCGGCGGGGCGCGGCTGTGGATCGACCGCTTCATGAAGCAGGGCGCCGGCTTCCCGATCAAGGTGCAGGGCGAGCACAAGTTCCGTTTCCAGGGCAACTGGAAGATCCAGCTGGAGAACACGACCGACTGGTACCACTTCCCGATCGTGCACCGCTCCTGGATGTCGTCCGTGGACGCCGAGACCGCGAGCATGCTGTCGATCATGACCGACGAGAGTGCGGTCACCCACGCCCTCGGCAACGGCCACAGCGTGTCCGTCTCCGTCGCCGAGCACGTCGACCTGGACGTCGACGACGGCACCGAGAAGCTCCAGGACCGCTTCGGTCACGTCATCGAGGAGCTGTCGAAGGACCTGCCTCCGGAGCGCGTACGGCGGATCGTGCGCTCGCTGCACGGCGCCGGCTTCAACCTCAACCTGTTCCCGAACGTGGCCATGTCGATGTCCTTCTTCCGGGTCCTGCGGCCGATCTCGGTCGCGGAGACGGAGATCCGGCATGTGGCCCTCGGCCTCGACGGCGGCCCCGAGATCGTCAACCGCGAGCGGCTCCGCATCCACGAGCACTTCCAGGGGCCGTTCGGCTTCGGCAGCCCCGACGACGCCGAGGCCTGGAACCGCGTCCAGCGCGGCGTGACCGGCGGTGTCGACATGCCGATCCTCGTCAACCGGGGTCTCGGCCGGGAGAAGCCCAACGACCTGGGCCAGCCCACCTCCCACGCGACCGACGAGACCGGCATGCGCGAGGCCTACGCGATGTGGAAGAGGATGATGACCGATGTCAAGTGACGTTCTCAGTACGACAGTTGGTGACGTTCTCAGTACAGCAGTTGTGGATGCCGAGCTGCCGCTCGACGATCCGCGTGCCCTCGCCGCGCTCTCCCTGATCTGGCGCGAGGCCCGCCTCCTGGACGCCAAGCGGTACGAGGAGTGGGACACGCTGTGGGCCGAGGGCGGGGAGTACGTCATCCCCATCGACCCGGAGACGACGGACTTCGCCGGCTCGCTTAACCTCGTGTACGACGACGACCGGATGCGCCGGATGCGCATCGAGCGGCTGACCGGTGGCTTCTCCATCTCGGCGACCGCCGCGGCCCGTACGGTCCGCACCGTCTCCCGCTTCACGGTCGCCGCCCGTGACGAGTCCGAGGACTCCATCGAGATCTGTTCGGCACAGGTGGTCGTGGGCTACAAGCGCGGCGAGACCTTCGTCCTGGCGGCCGATCTCACACACCGCGTCACCTTCACCGACGGCGGTCCCCGGATCGTGCGCAAGGTCGTCCGTCTGATCAACTCCGAGGACGCCGTGACGGCGTCGGGGTTCCTCCTGTGAGCCCGGCAGGGTGGGAGGACGACCAGCCGCGCGTCGTGCTGGTCACCGGAGCGGCCCGCGGCCTGGGCGCCTGTATCGCCTCCCGGTTCTACGACCGCGGCTACCGCGTCGCCGTCACCGACCTGGACGAGGAGGCCGCGGTCAAGAGCGCTGCCGCCCTGGACCCGACCGGGAGTTCCGCGGTCGGGCTCGGCCTGGACGCCCGTGACAAGGCCGCGTTCGTACGGGTGCTGGACGATCTGGTCGCGCGCTGGGGCGCCGTCCACGTCCTGGTCAACAACGCGGGCCACTCCAAGGTCGAGGCGCTGATGGACATCACCCCCGACAGCTTCGGCTCGGTCGTGGCGGCCAACCTCGACGGCACGTTCCTCGGCTGTCAGGTGCTCGGCGCGTACTTCGCCGACCGCGGCTACGGACGCATCGTCAACATCGCCTCGCTCGCCGGGCAGAACGGCGGCACGGCGACCGGCGCGCACTATGCCTCGGCGAAGGGCGGTGTCATCACGCTCACCAAGGTGTTCGCCCGTGAACTCGGGCCGCAGGGCGTGACAGTCAACGCCATCTCTCCCGGCCCGCAGGAGCTGCCGTCCGTCCGCGAGAGCGTCGACCCCGACAGGCTCGCGCAGATCGAGGCCTCGATTCCCGTACGCCGCCTCGGGCGCCCCGAGTTCATCGCCGACATGGCCGTGCTGCTGGCGGCGGACAACGCGGACACGGTGACCGGGGCGTGCTGGGACGCCAACGGCGGCCTCTACATGCGCTGAAGCCCAGCATGAGCTGAAGCTCCTTGCCCCGTTGGTTCCGCCCTTTGGTTCCGCCCTTTGGTTCCGCCCTTTGGTTCCGCCCCGAATGTGAAGGCAGACGGATGTTCACTGTCACCGTCACCGAGGCCGTCGACGTCACCGACGCGGTCAAGGTCCTCCGGCTGGCCCGCGCCGACGGCAGCCCACTCCCGGGCTACCCGGCCGGTGCACACATCGACGTGACCGGACCGACCGGGATCACCCGCCCCTACTCACTGTGCGGACCGCCGCACGACCCCGGCGCCTACACCATCGCCGTCAAGCGCGAGGAGACGTCCCGGGGCGGCTCCCACGCCCTGCACGACAAGACGGAACCCGGCACGGAGCTGCGCATCGGCACACCCCGGCAGCTCTTCGGCCTCGACCTCGACGCGAGCGCGCACCACCTGGTCGCCGGCGGCATCGGTATCACGCCGCTGCTGGCGATGGCGTACGAACTGCTCGCCACGGGCGCGGACTTCAGGCTGCACTACGTGGCACGGAGCCGGGCCGAGGCGGCCTTCGCTGACCGGCTGGAGGAGTCCGCCTTCGCCGACCGGGTCGTCCTGCACTTCGGGCACGGGCGTGAGACGGCGATCCAGGCACTCTCCGACGCACTCACCGATCTCCCGGCGAGCGCACACGTCTACACCTGCGGGCCCCAGGGCTTCATGGAACAGGTCGCCGCGCTCGCGGCCCGAAGCCTGCCTCAGGACCAGATCCACTCCGAGCTGTTCCAGGCGGCGGACCAGCCGGACGCCGCCCCCGGCGAGAGCTTCGAGGTCGAACTCGACACCGGCGAGGTCTACACCGTGCCCGCCGACAAGAGCATCGCCGAAGTGCTGGAGGACAACGGAGTCCCCCTCGACACCTCCTGCCGCGAAGGCATCTGCGGCACCTGCGTCCTACGGGTCCTCGACGGCGAGCCCGACCACCGCGACCACTGCCTGACCGCCAAGGAAAAGGCGGCGGGCGACCAGATCGCCGCGTGTGTCTCCCGCTCCAGGTCACCCCGGTTGGTGGTCGAGCTGTGGTGAGCCGGCACGCCGAGCGATGCGCCGCGCCGGAGACCGGCGCAGAGAGGAACAGACGACCATGACCGCGTACGACACCCAACTCGCCGCGACTCAGGCGGACTTCAGGGAGGCGATGGCGCACCTTCCCGCGGCCGTCAACATCCTGACGACGGACGGACCGAACGGCCGTTGCGGCATCACTGTCAGCGCGGTCTGCTCGGTGACCGACGATCCGCCGACCGTCCTGGTCTGTGTCAACCGCAAGAGCGCCATGCACGACGTCTTCAGCGCCAACGGCCGCGTGTGCGTCAACGTGCTCGGCGGGGACCAGCAGGAGCTGGCGCTGCACTTCGCCGGCGCGACTGAGGCGTCGATGGCCGAGCGCTTCACCTGGGATGTCTGGGACCGGAGTCATGACGTGCCGGTGCTCAAGGACGCGGTGGTGACCGTGGTCGGCACCATCAAGGACTCCAAGGCCATGGGCACCCACAGCGTGCTCTTCGTCGAGATCGAGCAGATCCGCACCCGGCCGGGCGGCCACAGCCTCGTCTACTTCAACCGCAGCTTCCACCGGCTGGACTCGGCGCCGCCGGTGGCCTGTTGAGCAACAGCCCATTGACATGCGCCTGTTGACGAACACCCCTACTTCGAAAGCAGGTTGACGTGCCCTCACTGACATCCGCCGCGCACGACCCGCGCGAAGCCATCGACGGCGCACTGCGACGCCTGGCCGAGACCGAGCCGGACATCCGTGCCTGGGTTCGCGTCGACGCGAAGGGTGCGCGCAAGGCGGCCGAGGGCGTCACGAACGGGCCACTGCGGGGTGTGCCGGTCGGCGTCAAGGACATCATCGACGTCGCGGGGCTACCCACCGAGTGCGGCTCCCCGCTGCGTCGCGGGCGGATCGCCGCCTCCGACGCCTGGCTGGTGGAACGGCTGCGCCGGGCGGGCGCCGTACCGCTGGGCAAGACGGTCACCACCGAGTTCGCGTACTTCCAGCCGGGCCCGACCCGCAATCCGCACAACCTCGCCCACACTCCGGGCGGTTCCTCCAGTGGGTCGGCGGCGGCGGTCGCGGCGGGCGTGGTGCCGTTGGCGCTGGGCTCGCAGACGGCGGGTTCACTGACCCGGCCGGCGTCGTTCTGTGGTGTCGCCGGGTATGTCGCCCCGGTCGGCGCCTGGTCCACACGGGGGATCACCGGGCTCAGCCCGAGCCTGGACGCGCCGGGGCTGCTCACGGCCCGGGTCACCGAACTGGCCGCCGTGGTCGAGGCCGTCGACGGCATCAGGGCCGAACTTCCGGACAGCATCAGGGTGTTGATCTGGCCCGGCACCGAACTGGCCGACATCGACCCGGCGATGCTCGACGCGCTGGACCACACAGTCAGGGCCCTGACGGCAGCCGGCACCGAGACGAGCGACCTGGGCGACCAGGTCCGGACACCCGAACTCGCCGAGACCCATGCGACCGTCATGGCGTACGAGGCCGCGCGTTGCCTGGCCGCCGAGGCGGAGCACCCGGAGTCGCTGAGCACGCCCCTGCGCGAACTGCTGGAGCGTGGCCGCCGGACTCCGGACGACGAATACCGCACGGCACAGGACACCGCCCGAGCGGCCCGTGCCCACATCCTCGACCTGCTCACCCGGGTCGACGTGATCCTCGCTCCGGCCGCCCCGGGCCCCGCCCCGCGCGGGCTGGACGCCACCGGCACCCCAGTACTCAGCCGCCCTTGGCAGTTGCTCGGCCTGCCCGTCGTCACCGTCCCCGGCCACCGCGACCCGCACGGCATGCCGCTCGGCCTCCAACTCATCGGCCACCCCGATCGCGTGGCCCATCTGCTCGGCATCGCCCGGCACACGGAGACGGTCATCCAGGAGATCGCGGGCGGCACCCGATGAAGATCACCGCGATCGAGACGATCCCGTACTCGATCCCGTACGTGAAACCCCTTCGCTTCGCGAGCGGTGAGGTGCACAGCGCCGAGCACGTGCTCGTCCAAGTCCACACCGACGAAGGGCTGTTCGGAGTCGCCGACGCGCCACCCCGCCCCTTCACCTACGGCGAGACACAGCAGTCCGTGATCGGTGTCATCGAGAAGATCTTCGCCCCGCAGCTCACCGGCATGGACGTGTTCGCCCGCGAGCAGGTGCACGCCCGGCTGCACCGCACCGTAGGCAATCCCGCCGCCAAGTCGGCCGTGGACATGGCTCTTTGGGACATTGCCGGACAGGCCCTGGACCAACCCGTCACCCGGCTCCTCGGCGGCTACACCGACCGGATGCGCGTCTCGCACATGCTCGGCTTCGACGCCCCGGAGCGGATGGCCGAGGAGGCCGAGCGGATCCGGGACACGTACGGCATCACCACCTTCAAGGTGAAGGTGGGGCGGCGGCCCATCACGCTCGACCTCGATGTGTGCCGGGCACTTCGCGAAACCCTGGGTGCCGAGGCCGAGTTGTACGTCGACGGCAACCGCGGCTGGACCGCCTCGGAGTCGGCCACCGCCCTGCGCGCGCTCGAACCCGTAGGCATCACCCTCGCCGAGGAACTGTGCCCCGCCGACGACGTGCTGGGACGTCGATGGCTCGTACGACAGAGTCCCGTGCCCTTCGTCGCGGACGAGTCCGCCACCACGCCTGCGGAGGTGACCCGCTCCCTGCTGGACGGCGCGGCCACCGCGATCAGCGTCAAGACCGCCCGCACCGGCTTCACCCATTCCCAGCGCGTGCTGTTCCAGTGCGAGGGGATGGGCGCCGAGGTGGTGATGGGCAACCAGATCGACGGCCAGTTGGGCACGGTGTGCACGGTCGCCTTCGGCGCCGCATACTCCGCCGCCTCCCGCCGCGCCGGCGAACTCTCCAACTTCCTGGACATGAGCGACGACCTGCTCACCGAACCGGTCACGATCACCGACGGCACGCTCGCCGTACGGGACCTGCCCGGTCTGGGCGTCGCGATCGACCCGGACAAGCTCACCCGCTACCGCCAGGACCGCTGAACCCCATTTCCCGATCGGCAAAGGAGCCGCACATCATGTCCGACACCACCCTCAAAGCCACGGCCGCCGCATCCGGTGCTTCGGCCACCGACCGCTTCCGCACCGACAAGACCATCGCGTCCGGCCAGGCCGTCGCCGACACCGAGCGCGTCAACACCCTTGCCACCGAGCTGATATCCGCCGTGCACGACGTCATCCGCCGGCACCAGGTGACGTACGAGGAGTACAACGCCCTCAAGGCGTGGCTGATCTCTGTCGGAGAGGACGGCGAGTGGCCGCTCTTCCTGGACGTGTGGATCGAGCACGTCGTCGAGGAGGTCGCGGGCGCCGACCGCAAGGGGAGCAAGGGAACCATCGAAGGGCCGTACTACGTGCCGGGCGCTCCCGACCTCCCCAGTGTCAGCACCCTGCCGATGCGCGAGGACGAGGCCGGTACCCCGCTCCTCTTCCAGGGCCAGGTCACGGGAGTCTCGGGCGAGCCTCTGTCCGGCGCGCTGCTGGAGATGTGGCAGGCCGACGACGACGGCCTGTACGCGCAGTTCGCACCCGGCATCCCGCAGTGGAACCTGCGCGGTGCCGTCGAGACCGACGACGAGGGGCGCTTCGCGGTGCGCACCATCCAGCCCGCCCCCTACCAGATCCCCACCGACGGATCGTGCGGCAAGCTCATCGCCACCGCCGGTTGGCACGCCTGGCGCCCGGCCCATCTGCACCTGAAGGTCTCCGCGCCCGGCCACGAGACGCTCACCGCCCAGCTGTACTTCCGCGGCGGCGAACACGTCGGGGACGACGTGGCCTCCGCCGTCAAGCCGGAACTCGTCATCGCCCCGCAGCCGACGGGCGACGGCGGCAACCAGGTCACCTACGACCTCGTCCTCGATCCCGCGTCCTGATCGGAGACCGTCATGCTGTTCGCCGTCCACATGACCGTGAACCTGCCACCCGATCTCGACCCGGCGCTGCGCGCGTCGACCGTCGCCGCCGAGAAGGAGTACGCACAGAAGCTCCAACACTCCGGCGAATGGCTGCACTTGTGGCGCTGCGCCGGTCAGTATTCCAACCTCAGTGTCTTCGACGTCATCGACAACGACCGGCTCAACGAACTCCTGTGGGGCCTGCCGCTCTTCCCGTACATGGACGTCACCGTGACCCCGCTGGCCCAGCACCCGTCCGCCATCCACTGACCCCCTCATCTCCTCGGTCAGTCCTTGACGGCGCCGGTGGCGAGCCCGCCCTGCCAGTAGCGTCGGCTGCGCAGCAGCGATCCGAGTGCCAGGCCGGCGCCCGGCCCGATCAGGACACCGGCCGATGTCCGCCACGGCTTTCCGGACGAACCGGCGATCCACGAGGCGTGGGCTCTGGTCCAGTAGTGCCACCCGGCCTCTCCGGTGAACATCCCGGCGAGCATGTCCCGCAGCGGACTCTCGCGAATGGTCCCGATCTCCAGCTCAAGGCAGTAGCAGGGTCCACCCGGTGGCCTGGTGCCAGTACTACGACGGCGGCCGGAGCAGTACCGGAAGCTCATCCTCGGCGGCATCGAGTCAGCGATGGGCAGGACACCCTTCTGCCGGGCGCGTTGAACGAAGGGAGACCGACCCGCCTTCACCCGACAGCGGCTTGCTCGCCGGTCGTGAGGTAGGAGATGACCATGTCGCCCAGCAGAGTCCGGTAGTGGTCGCGGCGGTCCGGTGCGGTGAGGTCCCGTCCGAAGAGGGCGCCGAAGGTGTGCCGGTTCGTGATCCGGAAGCAGCAGAACGCGCTGATCATCATGTGCAGATCCACGGCGTCCACCTCGGCGGTGAAGACTCCCTGTTCGCGGCCCGCGCGGAGGATCCGGTCGAGGATGTCGATCACCGGGGCGTTGAGCGAACGCAGTGTCGGCGAGGCGGCGATGTGCTCGGCCTGGTGGATGTTCTCGATGCTGACGAGGCGCATGAAGTCCGGGTGCGCCTCGTGGTGGTCGAAGGTGAGACCGGCCAGCCGACGGATCGCGGACACCGGGTCGAGATGTTCGACGCCGAGTTCCTGTTCGCTGTGCCGGATGCTCGCGTACGCCCGCTCCAGCACGGCCGTGAACAGCTGCTCCTTGCTGCCGAAGTAGTAGTAGATCATGCGTTTGGTGGTTCGGGTGCGGTCGGCGATGTCGTCGGTGCGGGCGCCGGAATAGCCGATGCGAGCGAATTCCTCCGTCGCGGCATCGAGGATCTCGGCCCGGGTCCGTGCGGCGTCACGGGTACGTCTGGCAGCGGGTTGTCCCTCTGTCAGGGTCAGTGGCTGCGGGGGGACGGAAGCTGGCATGAGGTTCCTCACCGGGTGGGACTGCCGACGAGGTCGGCCAGGTCTTCGAGCATACGATCGGTGTGCGGCTCACAGCCGGTGAACAGCCGGAACGCGTCGGCGGCCTGGAAGACGGCCATGCCACCGCCGTCGAGGGTACGGCAGCCGAGGGCGCGTGCCGTGCGCAGCAACTCGGTCTCCAGTGGGCGATACACGACCTCGGCCACCCACAGTCGTGGGTGCAGCAGCTCGGCGGGGAACGGCAGCCCCGGGTGGCCCGCCATACCGGTGGGGGTGGCGTGGACCAGGCCGTCGACGCGGGCCAGCTCGGCCGCCAGGTCCGGCAGCGGCGCGGTGCTCGCCCGGCCGGGCCCGAAGGTGCGGTGGAGAGCGGCGGCGAGGGCGGTCGCGCGGGTGTGGTCGGCGTCCACGAGGGTCAGCCGGTCTACGCCGACGGTGAGCAGCGCGTGGGCGACGGCGGCCCCGGCCCCGCCTGCTCCGAGCTGCAGGACCGAACCGGTAGGTACGTCGGGCAGTCCACGCGCGAAGGACTGGGCGAAGCCGGTGCCGTCGGTGTTGTGCCCGATGGCGCGGCCGGCCCGGAAGACGACGGTGTTGACGGCGCCGATCTCCGCCGCCTCGGGCGCGAGTTCGTCCAGGTGCTCGATCACGAGTTGTTTGCAGGGGTGGGTGATGTTGAGACCGTCGAATCCCAGGGAGCGGGCGGACTTCAGCAGTTCGCCCACGGCCGTGGGCGGCAACGCCAGTTCGTCGATGTCGATGATGCGGTAGAGCAGGCGCAGGCCGTGCCGGTCCGCTTCCCGCTCGTGCAGGGCGGGGCTGAGCGAGGGGCCGATTCCGGCTCCGATCAGCCCTGTGAGAAAGGAGGAACTCACGGTGGAGGGGGTCACGGTGGAGGAGGTCACAGTGATCGCGGGGTTCCTTCCGGCAATCGGAGGTCGGTGCGCCTGCGGCCGTCCGTACGGGGGCGGACGGCCGCAGGCGCGGCGGGGACGGGGGACAGGGTCAGACGGCCGTCGACTCCGCCGACTGGCGCTCGGCGGCCTGGGCCTGGCGCATGCCCGGCTTCATACCGAGCTCGGCGGTGGGCACGTTGTAGGTCTCGCGGGCGGTCAGCACGGCGATCGAGCTGACGGCGCACATCGAGGCGGTGAGGATCCCGACGGCGACCCAGTTCTTGCCGTCGGAGCCGGAGAGCTGTGCCGCGTAGGTGACGGCGAATCCGGTGATGGCGAACCCGCACTGGGTGCTGATGGCCATGCCCGACAGACGGACCCGGGTGTTGAACATCTCGGCGTAGAGCGAGGGCCAGATGCCGTTGGAGGCGCTGTACACCAGGCCCATGGTGGCGGCGCCTGCCAGGAAGATCAGCGGGTAGCTCTTCGAGGTCACGGCCGCCAGGTAGACGAAGATCATGACGGCGCTGCCGACGGAGCCGATGAGGAAGACGGGCTTGCGGCCGATGCGGTCGGAGAGTTTGGCCCACATCGGGAGCGCGATCAGGGCCACCAGGTTGGCGAAGACGCTGACCCACAGCATGGTGGTGCGGTCGAGGCCGACGGCGCCGGTGGAGTAGGACAGCACCCAGACCCCGCCGATCGTGCTCACCGACGCGATGAGCGCAGCCGAAGCCACCCGCAGCATGTCGGCCCAGTGGTCCCGGAGGAGTTCGACCACCGGCAGCTTGGCCACCTCGTCGCGCTCCGAGATCTTCTCGAAGGCCGGGGCCTCCTGCAGCGTGCGCCGGATGAAGTACGCGGCCAGGGTCACGAACGCGCTCAGCAGGAACGGGATGCGCCAGCCCCAGGTGAGCAGCTGGTCCTCCGGGAGGGAGGCGATCGGGATGAAGACCAGGGTGGAGATGATCAGGCCGAACTGAGTCCCGTTGAGGGTGAAGCTGGTGAAGTAGCCGCGTTGGTTCTCCGGCGCGTGTTCCAGCGTCAGGGAACTGGCGCTGGACTGCTCACCGGCGGCGGACAGCCCCTGGAGGAAGCGCAGCGCCACGAGCAGGATCGGGGCCAGCGTGCCGACCTGGCCGTAGGTGGGCAGGCAGCCGATCAGGAAGGTCGACAGACCCATCAGGAAGAGGGTGAAGACCATGATCTTCCTGCGGCCGATCCTGTCCCCGAAGTGCCCGAGGAAGACGGCGCCGATGGGGCGGGCCGCGTAGGCCACGCCGAAGGTCGCCATCGAGATCAGCGTCGCGGTGGCCGGGTCGTCCGGGTCGAAGAAGACCCTGGGGAAGACCAGCGCGGCGGCACTGCCGTAGATGAAGAAGTCGTAGTACTCCAGGGCGCTGCCGATCCATGCGGCCAAGGCCGCCTTTCGGTGCCCACTGGGTGGAGTCTTCGACTCCGAGGCGTCATCGAGCGAACGAGCGGTCACGTGTGCTCCTCTTTGAGTACCGCGAGTGCTCCCGTTGCGGGAACGGCCGGGGTGAGCGGGGACAGAGGGGGGACGAGCGCGGCGGACGACGTCACAACTCGCCTACGGGGGTGCCGTGTCGAGTGGACTTGCCGGATGGCTGGCGGGGATGGCAGCCAATTAACGTACTGGGAAGTTAATAGAGGACTGTGAGGTCACTTCCAGCCCGCGTCAAGACATCCGGCCGAAATTTGTTCGTCACGCTTCACCTCTTGCACTGGAGGCGCCTCACCGCTAGATATAACGAACCAGTGAGTACATTGATCGCCACGACGAGGTGGGCGTTTATGCCAGGGATGCAGGTCGAGACCCTGATGGGGCCCGTCGGAGGCGCCGCGGAGGGCTGCCCGGTCCTCTCCTGGAAGGGCATCCCCTACGCCGCGCCGCCCACCGGGGAGCGTCGCTTCGGACCGCCGGCTCCTGTCAAGCCCTGGACGGCGGTGCGGGATGCCACGCGCTACGGTCCGCGGGCGGTCCAGTTCACCCCGGCCACCGGCCCGGACATCGAGGGCGAGGAGGACTGCCTCACCCTCAATGTCTGGGCCCCGGCCGAGCCGAGCGCGCCCAGGCCGGTGCTGTTCTGGATCCACGGCGGCGCGTTTCTGCACGGCAGCGGCAGCCTCTATGACGGCACGTGGCTGGCGGAGGTGTGCGACGCGGTCGTGGTGACCGTCAACTACCGGCTCGGCCCACTCGGTTTCGTCGACCTGGAACACCTCGGTATCGCCGACACCGCCAATCCCGCACTGCGTGACCTGGTCGCGGCCCTGGAGTGGGTGCGCGGGAACATCGCCCCGTTCGGCGGCGACCCCGGCCGGGTGACGCTCTCCGGCCAGTCGGCCGGCGGCATGCTCACCACCACCCTGTTGGCGGTCCCGGCCGCCCGCGGGCTGTTCCACCAGGCCCTGGTGCTCAGCGGCGCCGCCCGCAACGTCCACACCCCGGACCAGAACGCCGAGGTCACAGGCCGCCTGCTCACCTGCCTGGACACGACCGCCGAGCGGCTGTCCGACGTCCCGGTCCAGGCACTGCGGGACGCCGCGGCGCACGTCGTGGCCGGCGCGGGCGACGAGGTGCTGCGCGGAGACGGCTTCTGCCCCGTGGTGGACGGCACTGTCTTGCCCAGGGCGCCGCTGGCGGCGGTCACAGGCGGTGAGGCCCGCCACCTCCCGGTCTGGATCAGTCACGTCAGCCACGAAATGGACATCTTCCTCGGCCCCCCTGCCGCCCCGGTCCTGGCCGGCACGGACACGGCCGGTCGGGCGGCCCTCGGCGAGCAGCGCTGGGCCGAACTCGGGAAGGCGTACGCGTCCCTCGCCGAGGCCGGCCGCGACCCACAGCTCGACCTGCTGGACGACACGATGTGGCTGATCCCCGCCATCCGGCTGGCAGAGGCCCAGCATGCCGCCGGCGGCCAGGTCTGGTTCAGCCGCTTCGACCACGTGCCCGGCCTGCCCCCGTACGACCGCCTCGGCGCGACCCACGGCGCCGACAACCGCTGTCTCTGGGCCCGCCCGCCCGCCTTCAACAACCTGCCCGGTCTGCCGCCCGCCCCGCCCATGCGCCCGGCCGACCTCGCCGTCACTGCGACACTGCACCGGGCCGTACGGGCCTTCCTGCACACCGGCACCCCCGACTGGCCCCGCTACGAACCGGAGGACCGCGCCACGATGATCCTCGACGACCCGCCCCGGATCGCATACGACCCCCGCCGCGAACGCCGTCTCCTCTGGGCGGGCCTGCCCGGGCACGCCGCCCCCTGACCCTCCCTCAAGATCGGCCGGAAGGGGCGATACAGGTACGGCCGACCGCCCGTCCCTTACCCTGGGCAGGGAGGCGATAGCGTGGCGACGGCCGGGTCGAAGTACGTGGTGCAGCGCCTCGACGGGGTCCGTCGGGCCAATCTCGCGGTCGTGTCGCGCACGATCGACCGCCTCCGGATCGCGTCGCAGACGGCGATCTCCGACGAGACCGGGCTCGCCAACGGGGCCGCTGCGAACTTGCTCGCGCAGCTCCGCCGGATCGGGCTGGTAGAGGACACGGAGATCGCCGCGACGGGCACCAGGGGACGGCCGCGCCGAGCAGTGCGGCTGGCTCCCCGCTTCGCGCTGGCGGTCGGGGTCGAGGTGAGCGTCGAGGCAGTCGCGATCAGCGTCTGCGGTACGGACGGGGCCGAACTGGCGAACAGCTACGCCCGCCAGGAACGACGGCCGGACTCGCTGCCCGCGGCGGTGCTCGACGTCCTCGCGGAGTACGAGAAGCTGCTCGGCGCAAACGGCCTCCCGCCGCTCACGGCGAGCCTTGTGATCGCGCTTCCTGGCCTTGTGGCCGCACAGCACCTGCGGGTGCCGCCCTTCGGGTGGACCGACGTCCTGGTCCCGGATCTCATCCGAACCGCACCCCCGGCCGTCCGACGGCTCGCCTTCCTCAACGACGGTGACGCGGCTGTGATCGCCGAGGCCGCTCTGCGCCCGGAGGTCGAGTGTGTGGCCGCGATCCACGGCAGTGACGGCATCGGCGGCGGAGTCAGCCTGAACGGACGGCTGTTCTCCGGTGCTGGAGGGGCCGCCGGGCAGTTCGGGCATGTGGTCGTCGAGACCGGTGGACGACCGTGCCACTGCGGCAACCGGGGCTGTCTGTGCCAGTACGTCTCGACCACCGCGTTCGCGAAGGATGTGCAGGAGGGGGCGACGCTCTCAGCGCTGGGTCATCGCGGCTACGCGGCACATCTCGCCACGCGCGCGCGTCAGGGTGACTCGGCGGTCCTGACGTTGCTCAGACACGCCAAGACCCGCCTGAGTCAGGCAGTGGACGTGCTGGGAGCGGTCCTCAGCCCGGAGACGGTCGTACTGACCGGCAATCTGGCGCCGCTCACCCCTTGGCTGGCGTTCTCGCCGTCCTCCTGGACGCCGGCCCAGGAGTACCGCGCCGAGTGGTCCCGTCCCGTGGTGAGCAGCGCCCTCGGCCAGGACAGTGTGGTCAGGGGGGCCGCGGTCGCGGCCCGCGCCGCCATCCTCGACGATCCGCTGGGCTTCGCGACGGCCTGACCCTAGGCCAGCATGCCGGCCGGGCCCGGAGGCCGGGAGCCCCGGCGGATCAGGAGCCGGCGAGGATTCCCTGGGTTCCGGATTCGACGATGTCCCGCAGGTGGGCGAGCATGCGGGCGGGGTCCGACCGGATGCCGGTGAAGAGCGTGAGGTTCTCGGCGGCCTGGTACACGAACATGCCGCCGCCGCCCGAGGTCCGGCACCCGGCTGCCCGGGCGTCGCGCAGCAGTTCGGTCGTCATCGGCTGGTAGACGATGTCGTCGACCCACAGGTCCCGGCGGAGCAACGCGGTCGGCACCGGTGTGCCGGGATGGGCCGGCATCCCGATCGGGGTGGCGTTCACGACCCCGTCGGCGGTGCCGAGGTGGTCACCCAGTGCGGCGATGCGGTCGACGCGCACCGCGGCGGCCGGGTGGATCCGCCGCAGGGCGTCCGCGCTCGCTTCGGCGGCGACGGTGTCGCGGCCGAGGAGGACGAGTTCCTCGACCCCGGCACGCAGCATCGCGTGCGCCACGGCGACTCCGGCGCCCCCGGCCCCGAGCTGGACGACCCGCCGCCGGGGGACATTGCCGAGCTCGGTCTCGAAGGCGCGGGCGAACCCGACCCAGTCGGTGTTGTGCCCGATCAGCCTCCCGTCGGCGAAGACCACGGTGTTGACGGCGCCGAGCGCCCTCGCGTCGGGCGACAGCTCGTCCATGAGCGGGACGACCGCCTTCTTGAAGGGGTGAGTGACGTTGATCCCCCGGTATCCCTCCTCGACGAGCCGGGCGATCGTCGCGCCGAGGTCGGCGTGTCGGAGATCTTCGTCGACGTCGAGGACGCGGTAGCGGTAGTCGAGGCCGAGCGTGCGGGCCTCGCGTTCGTGCACGGCGCGGGCGAGGCTCAGCCGCAGGCCCGCGCCGATCAGGCCGACCCGGTGGGTGGTGCCGTCGGTCATCGCTGCTGCTCCCGGTCCAAGGACTGTCCTCAGTGGTTCTCGGCCTCGACGACGGTGCCCGCCATCTGCTCGAGCACCTTGACGACCGCCCAGTTGTCCTCCCCCGGGCACGACCGCATGCCTGCCTCGAAGAGCTGCGCGGCGAGGGCGGTCGAGAACATCGGGGCGCCGACCTCACGGGCCAGGTCCAGGGTCAGTCCCAGGTCCTTGGCCGTGACGGCGATGTGACTGCCCGTGTCGACGAAGTTCCGCTCCATGACGAAGGTGGTCGCCCGTTTGAACAGGGGGGAGCCCACCACGCTGCTGCCGAGCACGTCGAGCAGCACCTCGGGCTTCACTCCGGCCGCCGCTCCGAGGACCAGCGCCTCGAACGTGCCCTGGAAGGTGACGCCCACCAGCGCCTGCATGCAGGCCTTCACGGCCTGGCCTGCTCCGATCTCCTCGCCGACGTGGAACACGGCCTCGGGGTCGCCGACGGCGTGCAGCACGTCGAGGTTGGCGTCGAAGACCTCCTTCGGGCCGGACGCCATGATCGTGAGGGTTCCGTCGTTGGCACTGGGCAGCCCGCCGCTGACCCCGGAGTCGATCAGGTGGACACCCTTCTCGGCCAGAACGGCCTCGATGTCCCGGGAGTGCTGCCGCCCGATCGTCGCCGTGATGATCACGGTCGAGCCCGGGAGGAGCGTGTCGAGCAGTCCGTCCTCGCCGTAGATCACCGAGCGTGCCTGGGCCTCGTTCACCACCATCACGAACACCGCGTCGGCGCCGTCGGCGACCTCCGCGTTCGTGGCGGCGGCGATCCCACCCGCGGTGACCAGCTTCTCCTTGGGCTCCTCGCGCAGGTCCGCGCCCTTCACCACGAATCCCGCCCGCAGCAGATTCAGCGCCATACCGAAGCCCATGTTGCCCAGTCCGACTATGCCGACCGTCTTCGCCATTCCTGGTGCTCCTCGTTGTCTTGTGGTCAGCGACCCGCGTGCGGGGGCCGCTCGTCGGCGCCGGGACCGAACAGGGTCACGAACTCCCGGAGCGCCGCCTCGGCGTCGGCCCGGATCCAGCCCTCAAGGGCGACGCTCCCCCGGTAGCCGGCCTCTACGAGCCCGTCACGGACGGCCGGGAAGTCGAGCAGCCCTCCGCCGGGCCACTCCCGGCTCGGCGGGTCCGCCAGTTGGACCTCGGCGGCGAGATCGGCGCCCAACTCCCGGATCACGTCCGCGACTTCCTCACCGCCCCGGGCGGCGTGATAGACGTCGAAGTTCATCCGCAGGTGCGGGTGGTCGACCCGGCGGACCAGCTCCACGACCTGCTCGGCGCGGGCGAGGGGGACCCCGGGATGGTCGAACGGGTTGAGGTTCTCCAGGCCGAAGACGACGCCGTGGGCCTCGCCGAGCTCGGCGAACCTCGCGAGCGTCGCGTACGCCGTCTCGGTCATCGCGGCGTCGACCTCGGTCACCGGTACGGCGGCGGGACCTTCCGCCGTCAGCTCGGCGCCGTGCAGGTTCATCAGCGGTGTGCCCAGCCGCCGCGCGATCGGGATCATCGCCTCGGCCGAGGCCACCATGGCGTCCGCGGCGGCCTTGTGGACCAGGTTTCCGGTGGTGAAACCGTTCATGATCGAGATCCGGGCCCCGGTCCCGGCCACCGCGTCCAGGTCGAGGTCGCGCGGGTCCCACAGGCCTACGCCCAGGCCCGCCGCGTCGAGCATCCGCACCCGCTCCAGGAGCGGGCGGTGGGGCTCGACCATGCTCACGCTGGCCGAGAGATCGAACATCATTCCTCCTTCGTGCATCGGGGATGCCTGCCGGCTCACCGCGGAAGGGCGGTCGGCGAGGAGCGTTTCGAGGATTTCAAGGGTTCGGACCGCGTCGAGGGGATCCACGGGCAGTGGGCCGCCCCCGGTGAGGTGCCGGGCCAGATCCCGGTAGAAGGCCGCGTAGTCGCCGTTCGCCGTCGGCGTCCGGTCGGAGGTGCCGTCCGCCGAGGTGAGCCGTCCCCACTTCGCCCGTGGGACCTGCCCGAAGTCCGGGCCGTACGGCCGTTCCCCGCGCTTGAGTGCCGCCTCCTGCGGGTCCGAGTCCCCGACGGTGTAGACGGCCGCCGTCCCGGTGATCCGCAACCGCGGCCGGCTCTGCTCACACACCCAGCTGCAGACGATCCGGGAGGTCGCCCCGCTCTCGTGGACCAGCCAGGCTTCCATCTCGTCGTCGGCGGGACCCCCACGCACCGCCCGCATCGACCCCGTGGCGGACTCGGCCGGGCCGAGGAGATATTGGGCGGCGTCAATCATGTGGCTGCCCAGGTCGAACGTCACTCCCCCGCCGACGCTCGGCTCGGCGGTGTCGCGCCATCCCGGCCTGAGCGGGCCGACGTCACGCTGGAAGGCAAGCTCCAGAAAGACGACCTCGCCGACGCCCGCGTCGACCAGCGTGCGGGCCGTCCGGACCTCGGCGTCCCACCGCCGGCTCTGGTACGTCGACAGCGACCGCCCCGCCTTCTCCGCCTGCTCGACGAGCCGCCGCGCGTCGGTGGACGTCGTCGCGATCGGCTTGTCCACCACCACGTGCAGTCCCGCGCCGAGCGCCGCGAGAGCGTGCTCGGTGTGCAGGGCCGTCGGGGTGGTGACGACCGCGAGGTCGAACTCGTCGGCCCGCGTCCAGACCTCCTGGACCGAGCCGAGCACGCGGTAACGCTCCTCTGCCGCCGCGCGCCGCTGTGGCGACGAGGTCACGACGGCGCGGATGTCGTAGGCGTCGTTCGTGCCGAGGAACGGCTCGTGGAAGTAGCGCCCGCCTATGCCGAAGCCGATGAGAGCGGTGCGGATCGCCATGCCGGGGGCCGCCGCCCTTCAGCCGAAGACCGAGACGAAGGTGTCGACCGACTTCGCGAACGACTCGGCGGCCGTCATGCCGGGCGGGCGGTAGACGTTCTCCAACGAGACGACGCCGTCGAAGCCGTCGGCACGCAACGCGTCGGCCAGGGGGGCGAGTTGGTCGGCCAGGTCGCCCTCGCCGAGCGGGCAGAACTCGATGCTCGCGTTGACCAGGTCGACGCGGACGTCCTTGACCTGGACGTGCACCAGGTGGTCGCGGACGGCCTCGTAGCCGTCGGGGAACTGGCGCTCGGTCGAGTAGACGTTGTTCCCGGTGTCCCACATGATCCGCAGCGAGTCCGACGCGATGTCACGGGCCATCCGGGCCGCCAGGCTGCAGGAACTCACCATGGTGTCGCACCCGGTCTCCACGGCGATGACCACTCCCTGTTCCTCGGCGTAGGCGACCGGGCCCTCGTAGAGCTTCAGCAGCGCGGCCCACGACCGGTTCTGGTGGGCCAGGAACCGCTCCGCGCCGCCCGAGCCGAAGACGACGCTCGGCCGCTGGAACGGCATGGCACGCACGATGTCGGTGCCGAGCCGCTTGGCGAGGTCGATCGCCCTCTTGAGGGTCTCGAAGTCCTCCAGGTACCCGGGGCTCTCGGCCGTGGTGTCCAGGATCGGCAGTTCGTAGAAGGACCGCGGCGACACCGCCGGCACCGTGCAGCCGTGGCGCCGGACCGTGTCGACGATGGACGCGGTCTGCTCCTCGTCGTGGTGACCTACGTCGACGCCCCATACGGACGCCAGTTCCGCGTACCGCAGGCCCTTGCCGACCAGCACCTTGAGGCTCTCGTCGAGATCCTCGCTGACACCACTGGTGATCGCCCCGAGCTTCAGGCCCGGCCCGGCAGGCACTGGGAGTTCAGTCATCGTCACTCCACTCGTCGCCGACGGTCCGGTAACCTCCGTCAACTTTTTCGTCAACTTGCGACAATAAAACTAACGGAGGTTCCCAGGCACGTAAAGAGGGCGTCCAGGCGGGGCGTTCAGCTCGCGGGAAGCACCTCAAGTGCCTTGGACGCCTTGGTGAAGGACAGCGCCGCCATCTCCTCGACCGGGAGGTCCCGGTAGCCGGGGTAGTTGACCTCGACGCAGTAGGGGCCGCGGAAGCCGCGTTCGTGCAGGCCCAACAGCAGTCCCTGGACGTCCAGTTCACCCTCACCGGGCAGCAGGCGCCCCTGTCGTGCCTCGGTGAGGAAGTCGCCGTCCACGACGCGGCCGTCGTTGAGCTGGACGGCCACGATCCGCTCGGGCGACAGGCCGTCGAGGTCGGCCAGGGTGGAGCGGGTGTTGTAGAAGTGCCAGACGTCGATCATCAGCCCGGCATTGGACGCGCCGGACGCCTCCACCACCGCACGCGCGGTGACCACGTCCTTCAGACCGGACCAGGGAAAGGCCTCGACCGCGACACGCAGCCCGTACGCGGCGACCTCGTCGCAGATCGTACGGAGCCGGGCGCCCGCGGCCTCGATGTCGAGTTCGTCCGCGCCGAACTCTCCCGCTGTGACGTGATGCGGCCGGAAGGCGCGGCCGAGCGCGGCAACGCCGTCACCCGCACCGCCGACGGAGGCCGCGGCCCAGCCGCTCAGGAACTCGATCTCCCGCAGGGCGAGTCCGTCCGTGGCGAGCAGGGTGCGCAACGACTTGTCGCTCGCCCCGGCGGCCCGCATCCGCAGGTAGTCGTCGGTGTGCAGACCGATGCCGGTGAAGCCCGCGGCAGCCGCCGCGCGGCAGCGCTCCGCGAACGGCACCCGGGCGGGCTGGGCGAAACCGGCGCCGGACAGGGTCACGAAACTCGCGGTCAGCTCTCGCGTCATGGCAGCACCGGGGTGGCGTGGGAGTGGAAACTCGGAGGCACGTCCAGGCCCCAGGCGGTGGAGCGGCCCTGGCCCTCGGTGGTCCAGGTGACCGGCTCCCAGTCGGGGGCGAAGATGTGGAAGCCGCCGGAGAACACCTCGATCCGGTTGCCGCCCGGCTCCAGGACGTAGAGGAAGAAGCCCTGGGTGCGGGAGTGCTTGGCCGGGCCGAACTCGATCTCGACGCCCAGCTCGCAGAAGATGTCGGCGGCGCGGAGCACGTCCTCGCGGTTCTCGACGGCGTACGCGAGGTGGTGCAGCCGCCCGGTGACGCCGGGGGCCGGCTCGCGGGTGATGGCGAGGTCGTGGGCCTTGTTCATCAGGCTGAGCCAGGCGCCGACCTCGGGCTGGCCGGGCGGGACGAGGTGTTCGCGGAGCTTGAAGCCCAGGGTGTCGCACATGAACGCGCGCGTGCCCGGCACGTCGTCCGCGAGGACGTTGATGTGGTCGATGCGCGCCGCGCCCACGCCCCGGGTGACCGAGGACTGCGGCTGGTTGGGCAGGTACGAGGCCTTGCCCGCCGGGGCACGGTACTTCTCGGTCTCGTAGTAGAGCTCCATGCGCTGGCCGCTCGGGGCGATGAAGGAGTACGCCTTGCCGTGCCCGAAGTCCCCGTCGATCCACTCACCGTCGGCGCCGCGCTCCTCCAGGACGGCGACCCGGCGTTCCAGGGCCTGCGGGCTGACCGCGCGCCAGGCGACATGGCCGAGCCCGGCCCGGTCGGCGGCGGTCAGCTTCAGGGTCGTCAGGTCGTGGTCGCCCCAGGCGCGCAGATAGGCGCTGCCGTTGGCTTCGTGCACCAGGTCGAGGCCGTACACCTCGGTGAAGAAGGCCAGACTCTGGTCGTACACCGGGGTCAGCAGCTCGGCGTGGCCGAGGTGGGCGAGTTCGTACAGCGGCTCAGTCACGCTCGTTCTCCTTGGCCTTCTTCTCCAGCTCCGCGATGTCGGCCAGCACCTGGGGGCCGCGGTTGATCGCGGAGAATCCGGTGAACAGGAACGCCAGGTCGATGACGGCGCGCAGCTCGTCCCAGCTGGCGCCGGCCCGTAGCGCGGCGAGGCCGTGCAGCTTGGCGGCGTCGCTGAGCTTGGCGTGCAGGATGCCGAAGAGCACCAGCTGGACGGTCTTCTGGTCCAGCGTGTCGGGATACATGATCATGTTGCGCAGGCGCTCCTGCGCCAGCAGCAGCTCCGGGTTGTCCTTCTCGGACGCCTCGAACCGGGAGCCGACGCGCGGGGGGACGAAGCCCAGCATCTTCTCGTACGTGGCCCGGAAGTCGTCGATGGTCTCGGGGCGCTCATCGCTCATGGGATGCCTCCTGTTCGGCCTGTTCGGCCTTGGTGATGTCGCCCGCCGCCCAGTGCTCCGGCGGGATCTCGCGTACGAGGACTCGGATGGCCCCGTCAGGGGCGTCCAGAGAGTCCCGTACGGCGGCATGCACCTGGTGGATGAGGTCGCGGATCTTCTCCGGAGGGCGTCCGGCGACGATGCTGATCTCTACGAGTGGCATGTCAGGCCCCGACCACCCGCAGGGTTCCGAGGTGGGTGAACTCGGCGCTGATCTCCCGTCCGGGCTCGACGAAGACCGCGTCGGTGAGGCCGCCGGTGAGCACGATCCAGCCGGCCTCGATGGCGATGCCGCGCGCGCCGAGGGAATTCGCCGCCAGCGCGAGCGCTTCGGCGGGGTGGCCCTGTACGGCGGCGCCGGTCGCGGAGTCGGTGATCTCGCCGTCGATGCCGAGCAGGCAGCCCTCCAGCGCGAGGTCGAGACCCTCGGGCGGCAGGCCGGTGCCGCTGACGACGAAGCGTGACGAGGAGGCGTTGTCGGCGACCACGTCGGGGAGGGTGAACTTGAAGTCGGTGTAGCGGCTGTCGATGACCTCGAAGCCCGCGTGCACGCTGCGGACGGCGGCGAGTGCGGTCGCGGCGGTCGCCCCGGGGCCCTCCAGCCGCTCCCCCATGACGAAGACGATCTCGGGCTCGACGCGCGGGTGGATGAGTTCGCCCATCGGGATCGGTACGCCTTCGGGGAGCACCATCGCGTCGGTGAGCCAGGCGGTGAGCGGGGAGTCGATACCCATCCGCTGCTGCTTGGCGCGCGAGGTGAGGCCGAGCTTGACGCCGACGGTCTTCTCACCGGAGTCGACCTTGCGTCGCAGCAGCGCGTCCTGCACCTGGTAGGCGGTCGGCAGGTCGAGGCCGGGCCAGTCGTCGGTGATCTTGCCGCCGTCCCTGCGGTCGCTCTCGCGGCCGAGCAGCTCCGTGACGGCACGGTCGATGGTCCAGTCGCTCATGCGGGTACGCCTTCCGGGGCCTTGGCCGTTGTCGTGGCGCGGGTCGAAAGGTCGATCGCCACGTCGATGATCATGTCTTCCTGGCCGCCGACGTATCCGGCCTCGCCGACCGCGCGCAGGATGGCGTGGGCGGGCACACCGTAACGCTCGGCGGCGCGCTGCGCGTGCAGCAGGAACGAGGAGTAGACGCCGTGCCTGCCCTGTTCGATGGCCGGGCGGTCGGCGATGGGCAGCCGGGGAATCAGCGGGGTCAGCACTTCGTGCGCGGCGCGCAGTACGCCGTCCACGTCCAGGCCGGTGGGGACCCGCATCCGTTCGAAGACGGTGGCCAGCAGCTCGGTCGGCGAGTTGCCGGCACCGGCGCCCAGCGCGCACAGGCTGCCGTCGATCTGGAGGGCGCCCGCCTCGTACGCGGCGATCGAGTTCGCGACGCCGAGCGAGAGGTTCTGGTGGCCGTGGAACCCGATCTGGGCATCGCCGCCGAGCTCGGCTGCCAGCGCCGACACGCGGTCGGTGACGTCGGTGGGCAGCAGCCAGCCCGCGGAGTCGACGACGTACACGCACTGGCATCCGGCGTCGGCCATGATCCTGGCCTGCTTCGCCAGCGCCTCGGGACCGACCCGGTGCGAGAGCATCAGGAACCCGACGGTCTCCATGCCCAGTTCGCGCGCGGCCCCGAAGTGCTGGACGGAGACGTCCGCCTCGGTGCAGTGGGTCGCCACCCGTACGATGCCGGCGCCCGCGTCGTGGGCGCGGTGCAGGTCCTCGACGGTGCCGAGGCCGGGCAGCAACAGGACGGCGATGCGGGCCTGGCGTGCTTCGTCCACGGCCGCCTTGACGAGTTCGATCTCGTCGGTGTGCGAGAAGCCGTAGTTGAAGGAGGACCCGGCGAGACCGTCGCCGTGTGTGACCTCGATGACGGTGACGCCCGCGTCGTCCAGCGCGCGGGTCACCGCCCGTACCTGGTCGACGGTGAACTGATGGGCTATCGCGTGACTTCCGTCGCGCAGCGTGGTGTCGGTGACGCGTACGGCCGGTCGGGGTTCCGTGGTCGTGTCCGCGGTCATCGGGACACCGCCTCCTGCCGCTGGCTGATGAGTTCGCCGACGCGGACGGCGGCGGCGGTCATGATGTCGAGGTTGCCTGCCCAAGGCGGCAGGTAGTCGCCGTTGCCACGGACTTCGAGGAAGACCGCGACCCGGGCCTGCCCCTTCCATCCGGGGTGCGGGTCGTCGAACTGCGGCTCGGAGCGCATCTGGTAGCCGGGTACGTAGACCCGTACCTCCTCGACCATCCGGTGGATGGACTCGGTGATGGCGTCGCGGTCGGCGTCGGCGGGGATCGCGCAGTACACCGTGTCACGCATGATCATCGGGGGATCGACCGGATTGAGGATGATGATCGCCTTGCCGCGTCCGGCACCGCCGACGGTCTCGATCGCGTGGGAGGTGGTCTCGGTGAACTCGTCGATGTTGGCGCGGGTGCCGGGGCCGGCCGAGCGGGAGGCGATCGAGGCGACGATCTCGGCGTACGGCACGGGCACGACCCGGGAGACGGCTGCCACGATCGGGATGGTGGCCTGCCCGCCGCAGGTGATCATGTTGACGTTCGGTGCGGCCTCGTGCTCGGTGAGGTTGACCACCGGGCAGACGAAGGGACCGGCCGCGGCGGGGGTCAGGTCGATGGCGGTGATCCCGGCCTCGGCGTAGCGGGCGGCGTTGGCCAGATGCGCCTTGGCGGAGGTGGCCTCGAAGACCAGATCGGGCAGCTCCGGCCGGTCGAGCAGCCAGTCCACACCTCCGGCGCTGGCTTCGACGCCGAGCTTCTCGGCGCGGGCCAGGCCGTCGGAGGCGGGGTCGACCCCGACCATGTACCGGACGTCGATGTGCTCGTTGCGCAGCAGCTTGACCATCAGGTCGGTGCCGATGTTGCCCGGCCCGACGATGGCGGCGGTGGCGGTCATGAGTCCTCCCCTGTTCCCTGTACGCGGGCGAACCGGGCGGAGACGGTGCCCAACCCGCCGAAGGTCGCGGTGACGGAGTCCCCGGCGGCCACCGGCACGGCGGCGCAGACGGAGCCGGGCAGGATGACATGGCCGGGTTCAAGGGTGACGCCGAGCCTGCCCACCGTGTTGGCCAGCCACACCAGGGCGTTGAGGGGCGAGCCGAGCACGGCACCGCCCGCTCCGGTGCCGACGATCTCGCCACGCCGGGTCAGTACGCAGCCGGACAGCCGCAGGTCGACCGCGTCGACGGGGGTGGGGCGGCTGCCGAGCACCACGCCGCCCGCCGACGCGTTGTCCGCGACCGTGTCGATCAGGCCGATCTTCCAGTCCCGGATGCGGGAGTCGATGATCTCCAGGGCGGGCAGGACGTAGTCGACCGCCGACAGCGCCTGCGCGGCGTTCACGCCCGGCCCGGTCAGCGGCCGCTTGAGCACGAAGGCGATCTCCGGTTCGACCTTCGGGCTGATGAACTCGTCGAGTCCGATCGGCAGGCCCTCCAGATGGAACATGGACTCCATCAGATGCCCGTAGTCGGGCTGGTCGACGCCGAGTTGGCGCTGCATGACCGCCGAGGTGAGCCCGACCTTGTGGCCCTGGACACGCTGCCCGTCCTCGGTCCAGGTGCGGACCTGCTCGAGCTGGATCGCGTAGGCGTCATCGACCGTCAGCCCGGGGTGGGTCTGGCTGAACGGGTCGATCGGCTCGCGGGTGCGCCGCGCGGCGAGCAGTTCCTTCGCGACCACGTCGTGCGTGGCTCTGTCCATCTGCGGCTCTTTCCTCGGGTGACGGTCGATCTCCTCGCAGCATGTTGCGCCAGGTCCCACCCGGCAACCCAAGTGATCCGCTGAGCGGAACATGATCGATTTCCTTGGCCTCGACCTTGTTCCGCTCAGCGGATCATCGAGCTTGCCTGCTCCTCGTCACGGGAGGATGGTCCTCCCGTGACGTGACACCCCACAGACCGGACGCTACGAAGGGAACGTCATCAGCGGACACCCCATGGGAGCCTGCTCAGCTCTCGCCCATGGAGGGGCTCGGGCCCCGCAGCTCACGGCTTACGGCCAGCCCCGTCGTGCGCACGGCAGTGCCCACCCGGCGCAGGTTCAGCCTCCCGATCCAGCCCGAGATGGACATCGCCGCGACGGGCCGGCCGTCGGCCCCGAGGATCACGGTCGCGACACACCCCACTCCGGGGCCGGTCTCCTCGTTCTCGTACGCGACTCCCGCGCCCCGGATCCGTTCCAGCTCACGCAGGAACAGGCCGGGCGTGGTGATGGTGCGCGGGCCCACCGGTGCGAGCCCACGAGCGCAGACCGCGTCGACGGCCTCCGCGTCACCGAAGGCGAGCAGTACCTTGCCCACAGCCGCGGCGTGCGCGGGCAGCCGGCCGCCCACCCGCGACCCCATTCTCGGAGCGTCCTTGCTCCGCAGGATCTCGACGTAGACCACCTCGGTGCCGTCCAGCACGGCCAGATGCACGGTCTGCCGGGTCGCCTCGCGCAGGTCCGCCATGTACGGCAGGGCGATCGCGCGCAGATTGCGGTGCCGGGAGGCCAGCTCGCCGTACTCGAACAGGCGGGTTCCCATGTGCAGGAGCGTGCCGTCGTTCTCGTCGCGCTCCAGGAACCCGTAGTCGACGAGGTCGCGCACCAGGCGGGAGGTCGTGGACTTCGCCAGCCCGGCCCGGCGGGCGATCTCCGACACCCGAAGTTCGGCGTGGAGCGCGTCGAAGGCCCCGAGCACGGCGGCGACGCGGGCGACACCGGAGTCAGGAACGTTCCGTTCAGCGGGACACATCGACGAAGCATGACGGGGGAACGGGACAGCGTGCAAGCGCCGGCCCAGTCGGCGCGGGTACGAGAAGCACCCCTGCCCACCCGACCCACACACCCGTACCGATGAAGGAACCGCACATGCTCGACGCCATCACCGAGAACGACCCCGGACGGACCGTCCTGTTCCTCAACGGCCCCAACCTCAATCTGCTAGGCGTGCGGGAGCCCGACAAGTACGGTTCCACCACGCTGCGCGAGGTCGAGGAGACCGTGGCCAAGACGCTGTCCGCACACGGCCTGACCGCGCGCTTCGTCCAGAGCAACCACGAAGGCGTGCTGGTCGACGCGATTCATGCCGCGCGCACAGAATGCGGCGCGATCGTCATCAACCCCGCCGCGTTCACGCACACCTCCGTCGCACTCCGCGACGCGATCGCCGCCGTCGCCCTGCCGACCGTCGAACTCCACATCACCAACGTGCACAAGCGCGAGGAGTTCAGGCACCACTCCTACATCTCGGCGGTCGCCGACGCCCTGATCGTCGGCGCCGGCACACACGGCTACGTCCTGGCCGCGCTGCACGTCGCACATCTCCTCCCCGGCTGACTCACGCCCCGGGCGAGACCGCGCTCAGGGCTCGCTCGTCCAGCCGTCCGTTCCTTGCAACTGCGCGTACATCTGCGTGAGTTGCACGTCCAGGACGGTGCAGAGACGGCTGAAGGTCCAGTAGTAGCCGCAGAGATGCAGCAGCTCGACGAGCTCGCGCGCGCAGAGGAACTCGCCTGCCGCGGCGAATACTTCATCGGACACCCGGGGTCCCGCGACGACCTCGGCGGCGAACTGGATCACCGCGCGGTCATGCTTCGACAGTGCCGGATTCGTATGATCCCGGTTCTTGATCAGTTCGCGGGTCGCGTCGTCCACCATCTTGAACATCGGGTCCGGCGGGAAGTCGGCCAGGAACCGGGCGACATCCTCGGGGATCTCGTTCGCGTCGGGGTCTCGCAGTCGAGTCATTTCTCTCTCCGTACGGTGAGGCTCATCAACTCGGCCACGTCGTCGAGGCGTTCGAGACCGTCGATCTGCTCGATGATCTTTCGCGCGGCGGGGCCGCTGATGATGCCGTCGACGTTGTCGAGGAACTTGGTCTCGATGTCGGTGTCTTCGGTGTCGGGGTGCGCGGGGTGTCCCCGTACGCCCCACTGGGTGTGGGACAGGACACGACACGGCCGTCGGCGAGGGCGATGTCGACCCGGCAGCTCAAGAAGGGCGCGTCCGGCGGGAACTCCATCGCGTACGGCACCACTTTGTCGACGACGGACAACAGATCGGGGTCGGTCCACAGGGCGGGATCCATGTAGTCCTCGGGACGGTTGTGGCCCCGGACCAGCCGCAGCGCCACGCTGAACGCCGTACTGAACTGTGCCGAGGCCATGTCCGTCGGCCGGGTGACCGCCGCCCCGTGCCCGACCGCGATCGCGGGAAGAGCGAGCCGGATCTCCTTGATCTCCCCGATGTCGCGCCCCGACAGGTGGTCGTGGGCCAGGAGATGAGCGACGGCCTCGATGGCCGGTCCGGCGGAGCCGATCGTGGGATACAGCCGGAAGATCGTGTCGACGATGTGGAAGTGGTCCCAGAGCCGGTCGATGCCTGACGGAGTCCGTCCTGGGCGAGCAGCGCGGCCTGGGATCCGCTGCGGACGGCGGATCCGGAGTGCATCCGCTTGACCTCGCCGCCGCTCCGTTCGTACTCCATGGTGCCGCCCGCGTCACTGCCCGCGATCCCTAGGGCGTCGGTGAGCCGACCCGGGGTGAGGCCGAGCAACCGGCCCGCGGTCGCCGCGGCGCCGAAGGTGCCCAGGATCTTGGAGCCGTGCCAGCCCGCGCGGACCATGTCCCGCACGGTGGTGGCGCCCAGCAGCGACATCACCTGCGCCCCGGCGACCACGGCCGTGAGCACCTCACGACCGTGGGCACCGGTGCTCTCGCCGAACGCCAGAGCGGTCGGGACCACGGCCGAGCCGATGTGCGCGGCGCACATGTGGACGTCGTCGAACTCGAAGGCGGCGCCCAGGGTTCCGTTGGCGAAGGCGGCGTACGGGGCGACCGTCCGGGCGCCGGAGAGCACCATCGTGCTCTCCGGCATGGCCGTCATCGCTTCGACGAGCCGCAGCTCGGGCTGGACGTTGGACAGGGTCGCGCCGCGGACCTGCAGACCCAGCTGGTCGAGGATCAGCAGTTTCGCCATCTCGACCGCGCGGGGCGGCAGTTGGTCGTACTCCAGGGCGGTGACCCATGCTGCCAGCCGGGTCGCCAGAGTGTTCTCACTCATCACGTACCTCGTCGCGGTGGGGATGGTCAGCGCTGGATGGCCTTGGTCTCCAGGAACTCCTCCAGGCCGAAGCGGCCCATCTCCCGGCCGTTGCCGGACTGCTTGTAGCCGCCGAACGGGGCGAGCAGGTTCATCTGAGGACCGTTGACGTCGACCTGTCCCGTACGCATCCGCTTCGCGATGGCCAGAGCGTGCTCGGCCTCGCCGAAGACGGCACCGTTGAGGCCGTAGACCGTGCTGTTGGCGATCTGTACGGCGTGGTCGTCGTCGGTGTAGGGGATGACCGCCAGCACGGGGCCGAAGATCTCCTCGCGGGCGATGACCGAGTCGGGGTCGACGTCGGCGAAGACGGTGGGTCGGACGTAGGCGCCGGTCTCCAGTCCCTCGGGCCGACCGGGGCCGCCGACTACGACCGTGGCACCGTCGGCGACACCGCGTTCGATGTAGGTGGCGACGCGGGCGCGCTGGGCCTCGGAAGCGAGCGGGCCGAGCCGGGTGCTCTCGTCGGTCGGGTCGCCCACCGTGTACTCGACGGCCGCCTCGCGGAGCAGGTCGACCACCTGGTCGTGCAGTTCGGCGGGGACCAGCATGCGGGTGTACGCGCCGCAGACCTGGCCGCTGTTGATCCAGGCGCTCGACAGGCCGCGGGTGACCGCGTCCTTCAGGTCGGCGTCCCGCAGGATGATGTTCGCGGACTTGCCGCCCAGCTCCAGGGCGACCCGCTTGACGGTCGCCGAGGCGAGCGCCCAGACGCGCTTGCCGGCACGGGTGGAGCCGGTGAAGGACACCATGTCGATTCCCGGGTGCCCGGCGATCGCCTCACCGACGACCGGACCGGTGCCGTGCACGACGTTGAACACCCCGGCGGGCAGACCGGCCTCGGCGGTGACCTCCGCGAGGATCCGGGCGGCCAGCGGGGCGACCTCCGACGGCTTGAGCACCACGGCGTTGCCCGCCAGAAGCGCCGGAACCACCTTGGTGACGACCTGCTGCAGGGGGAAGTTCCAGGGAGTGATCGCGCCGACCACACCGACCGGCTCCTGTACGACCAGCGAGTTCGCGATCTCCTCGGTCCAGGGGAAGTCCGCCGCGACGGAGACGGTGGCCTCGGCGGCCATCACCGGCAGGGCCGCCTGGCCCATGCGGGCGAACGAGATCGGGGCGCCCATCTCGGCGCTGATCGTGGCGGCGATCTCCTCGGAGCGCGCCTGAAGCCCCGCCGCGATGCGCCGGACGACGGCGGCACGCTCCGCCGGGTCGGTCGCTGCCCAGGCCGGGAACGCGGCGGTGGCCGCCGCCACGGCGCGATCCACGTCGTCGGCCGTGCCGTCGGGGACCGTGGCGATGACGGTCTCGGTGGCCGGGTTGACCACCTCGATCACAGGCCCGTCGAAGGGGACCGCCTTGCCGTCGATCCAGTGGGCGGGGGCGGGGAAGCCGAGTTCGCTGTTGGCGTTCATGCAGCCCAGCGTCACAAGCGCCGAAGATCGCATCCAGGGACAGACTGTCCCGTGATCCAGGTCATATTGGGTACGGCTGGTGGCCGTTTGTCCACGGATCCACCGACCCTGGCTGAGCTCTTCGGTGGCCCTGCCCGATCTGTGAAACTGGGTGGTGGGAGCACTTCTGACCTGGGCGTCACCGATGAGTGAAGTGAGAGGAGCAGGCGTATGGACCGCGCCGAGCTTGCCGACTTCCTGCGCACCCGGCGCGAGGCGCTGCAACCCGAGGACGTCGGCCTGCCGCGCACCCGTCGCCGCCGTACCGGGGGTCTGCGCCGCGAGGAGGTCGCCGCCCTCAGCAGCGTGTCGACCGACTACTACAGCCGGATCGAGCAGCAGCGCGGCCCCCGTCCCTCCGAACAGATGCTCGCCGCTCTCGCACAGGGTTTGCGCCTGTCGCTGGACGAACGCGACCACCTCTTCCGGCTGGGCGGCTACGACACTCCCAAGCGTGTCTCGCGCACCGACCACATCAACCCCGGAATGCAGCGCATCTTCCAGCGCATGGACGACAGTCCGGCCCAGATCATCAACCATCTGGGAGAGACACTCGCGCAGAACCGCCTCTCCACCCTCCTGATCGGCGACCAGACCCGACACACCGGCATGGCCCGCTCGTTGGCCTTCCGCTGGTTCACCGACCCCACCGAACGGCAGCTCTTCCCTGCCGACGACCATGCCCAACACGGCCGGACCGTCACCGCCCAACTCCTCGCGGCGCACACCCGCCATCCCGACGACCCCCGCGTCACCGGCCTCGTCGAGGCACTGCTCAAGAGGAGCGAGGAGTTCGCCGACATCTGGCGCCGGCACCCCGTCATCGGCCCGTACTGTGCGCCCAAGCTGATCGAGCATCCCCGAGTCGGTCTCATGGAGCTGCACGGACAGAGCCTGATAGATCCCGACCAGTCCCAGGTCCTCACCGTCTTCACCGCCAGCCCCGGCAGCCCCGGCAGCCCCGGCAGCCCCGGCAGCCCCGGCAGCCCCGGCAGCGAGAGCTACGACAGACTCCAGTTCCTCTCGGTTCTGGGCGACCAACTCCTTTAACCCGCACGACCCGTGTCGGCTGTCCCGACGAGCGCCCGGTGCCGGCGAATCTCGTCGTGGTGGGTGATCGCCCAGTTGATCAGGGAGGCCACGATGTCCTTGAGGCTGGCGCCCAGCGGGGCGAGGGCGTATTCCACCTGTGGCGGCACCTCGGCGTAGGCGGTCCTGGTGATCAGGCCGTCATGGTGGAGCTGGGCCAGGGTGCGCGAGAGCATGCGCTGGGAGATGCCGGGGATGGCGTTCAGCAGCTCGGTGTAGCGCATCACGCCGTCCTGCAAAGTCGCGATCACCATCAACGTCCACTTGTCCCCGACCCGATCCATGATCTGGCGGACGAAGTCCGCGTCCTCGACCGGGATACGGGAGCAGGGCCCCGGGAGCGCGGCTGCTTCCCTCTGGACTGCGGCAGCTTCCATTGCGGACATTCCCCTTCGGTAGCGGACACGGATGTGTGTTTTGTAGGCCCTCCCATACTGGCCTACCGTGGCGCTACATACTAATCGTATGTATCGAGGTCACACTGTTCTGCCTGGTGCAGGCCAGTCCTCGATCGTGCGCCGCACCGGCGCCCTGACCCACCATGGAGGCACCAGATGACCGGATCCGCACCGACTCGTGCACAGCAGGATGAAACGCCGCTGACGAGTGGCTACCGAGTGGTCGAGACCGGGGTGACCGAGACGGGCCTCTCGACGATCGCCCGGGACAACGTCGTGCCCGTCAACACCGTCCCGGACGGGCGCGGCCTCAGCCGGCTGTGGGAGGCCGACGGAGTGCTGCCGGGCGGCGATGCGGCGAAATCAGGGGACGACGCGGTGGAGTCGCCGTTCTTCCCCGAGGCGGGCGGAGTGCGGTTCTGGTCGGTGACCGTGCCCCCTGAGACCCCCGGCACTCCGCCGCCCGCGGAGTTCCACCAGACGTCCTCTCTCGACGTCGGGCTCGTCCTCTCCGGACGGATCGTGCTGGAGATGGAGGACGGGACATCCGCGGAATTGTCGGCGGGGCAGGCGTTCACCCAGTTGGGCACTCCGCACAACTGGCGCAATCCGTACTCCGTGGACGCCGTCATCGCGGTCGTGATGATGGGTCGGGACCAATAGCGGAACTCAGATCATGGGGGGGGGATCCGGTCGTCGAACCCTTCGACGCAGCAGTCGTCGCCCCGTCGGTCCCGGGTGACTCTCCACGAGTCCTCGGCGTTCACGCGCGACCGTATCCGCAAGGAACTCACCGCGTGACCGACCACCCCACCAGGCCCACATGAGACACCCTCCGGGCCCCCTGCGAGAGCCCGTCTGCCCCAAACACGACGTCCCGGGCACGCGCGTAGCGTGCCCGGAACGTCCCGCTGCGGAGGCCGCTTCATCACACCGCGACGATGCCCTCCATGCCGGAGGCCGCGACGGCGAGGTCGATGACGCCCTGGGAATTACCGGACGGTGCGGTGGCGATGCCCGCCTCGTTGACCAGGGCGAGTCGGCCGTGCGCGTCCTGGCGGTAGCCGCTGACGGTGGACTTGGCGGCCCCGGCGACCAGCAGCCCGCGCCGCCCGCGTTCATGACGTGGGCGAGACCCCCCGAGACCGTGACGGCGGAGGGGAAGTCGCCTCCCGTGGAGAGAGTTTGACGATCCGTCAGTTCTTGTCCGCGCACACCGAATGACGTCAGGGCGCCACTGCCCGCATTGATCCCGTAACGCACCCGAAACCTCCACCGGGACCCGCGGACTTCACCTCCCATGCGGACCGGCTTCGGCGAATCGCAGCGGGCCATTGACACACCCAAGGCCGTGAATCATTCTGGTCATACGATCTGGTCAATTGATCAGAAGCCGTCGGCGGAGGCTTCCGGATCCGTCGCGGCAGAGCGGCGATGCCTGGTCAGCAGGGGTCCGCACCCCCATGTCACACCCGTCGAACACACACCCACCTCGGTGCGAAAAGGGATGATCAGCGATGAGTGCTACCACCACGAACGTCACACTGCGATCGGTGCCGAACAGCACCCCGATCGAGGAAATCCTCGCGATCGTGGCTGACGACGGCGGCGTGATCATCAAGCACTTCCTCACCCCCGACCAGGTCAGCCGGTTCAACGCCGAGGTCGAGCCCGCGATGCGGGCGCTGAACCCTGGCACGAAGAACGACATGGAAGGCATCGCCGACTTCCACGGGACGAACACCAAGCGGCTGACCAATCTCGTCACCCTGAGCAAGACGTTCCGCGAGGAGATCATCGACCACGAGCTGGTCAAGCCCCTCTCCGATGCCATCTTCAACGAGGAGTCCGGCTCGTACTGGATGACGACGGCCCAGGTCATCGAGATCGGCCCCGGGAACAAGGCGCAGCCGCTCCACCGGGACCTGGAGAACAACTACCCGTTCGTCGGGATGGGTCCGGCCGGCCCCATGGTCATGATCAACTTCCTGATCGCGCTGACCGACTTCACCGAGGAGAACGGCGCCACCCGCGTCATCCCCGGCAGCAACCACTGGCCCGACTACGAGGACCGCGGCACCCCCGAGATGACCATCCCGGCCGAGATGCAGGCCGGTGACGTCCTGTTCATCAACGGCAAGGTCGCCCACGGCGGCGGCGCCAACCGCACCACCGACTGTTACCGGCGTGGTGTCGCCTTCGCCCTCCAGCCCGGATTCCTCACCCCCGAAGAGGCCTACCCCTTCATCGTCGACCGCGAGCTCGCCGCGTCGCTGCCCGAGCACGTGCAGCGCCTCATCGGCTTCCGCTCCCAGTACCCCACCGGCTCCCCGGGCCTGTGGCAGGTCGACTACACCGAGCTGGCCGACTACCTCAAGTTCTGACTCCTCTCGCCGGCAACAGGCACCAAGAGAGCGACACGATTGGAGAGTCGGCCATGACCGACCCTGCTGTATCGGTGGTACTGGAGGACGATCCGACTCCTCTCGTGCTGACGGTCGGCCGCACACTGCGGGCCGGCACGCGCGACCCGGAGTCCCGTGGTCTGCTGGCGTCCCTCCGGGAGACGGTCGTCATCAGGTCGAAGGACGACCCACAGTCGGTCACGATCCGGTTCGACGAGGACCGGGTGAGGGTCAGTCATGGCATCGCGTCCGATGCGCACCTCGTCCTCACCGTGGACCTGGCCGACCGTTTCGCCGTCGAGTCGGTCGACGGTGCCGAGCCGGACGCACCGTTTGTGTCCGACGTCCTGCGCGTCCTGCGACCGCCCCTGCCGCACTGGCGCGACGCGGCTTCGCGGTTCTGGGAGATGACCTCCCTGGACCCCGGAATGCCACGCGAATTGGTCGTCGTATGCGAGGAGGAAGAGCTGGTCCTCGGCGGCGGTCTGCCGCGCTACGTCCTTTGCGGCGAGGCCGAGAAGCTCGCCCGTGTGCTGTCGGGGACCGACGTGTTCCTCGACGAGGTCTACACGGGCTCACTGGCCGTCCGCGGCACCATGACCCAGCTGTCCGTCATGGCGGGCGCTTCGCTGAAGGTGAGGTTCCATGCCTGAGAACATCGACAGCTGGCTCGCGGAACACCGCATCGAGAGCGTCCGGATCGAGGGGACGAACCTCGAAGGCGCGTTCATCGGCAAGAACGTCTCGCCGCGGAAGTTCACGTCCGGGCTCAAGTCCGGATTCGCCTTCGCCGACGTGGCGTTCGGGCTCGACCTGGGCAACGCGCCGCAGTTCGGGTTCGCCATGCCCTCCTGGCGGGGCGACCTCGCCGACATCTTCCTGCACGCCGACCTGTCGACACTCGTCGAGTGGTCACCGGGCAGGGCCTCGGTCATCGGCGGATTCTGGGACCCGGACGGCGATCCGGTCTCGGCGTGTCCGCGCAACGCCCTGCAACGGATGACCAGGCTGCTCGCCGATCGGGGCTACGACGCGAAAGTCGCCGTGGAGATCGAGGCCTCCGTCTTCGAGGAGTCGATCCAGGAGGCCCGGATCAAGGGCTACCGCGACCTCACCCCGCTGGGAGGGAACGCCGGTTCGGCCTACCACCTCGCCAAGTCCAAGGACTGGGAGGACTACATGCTGGCGGTCGCCCGCCGGCTGGAGGAACTGCACATCCCGTGGGAGGCCTGGGGCGACGAAGCCGCCTCTGGGCAGATCGAGTTCAACGTCGCGCCGGCCGACCCGGTGACAGCCGCGGACTACTGGGCTCGTACCCGTCAGGTCATGCGGGAGGTCGCCTTCGAACAGGGCCGCTGTGTGACGTTCATGGCGAAGTGGTGCGACGAGTACGGGCAGGCCTCGCACATCAACGTGTCACTGGAGCGGGACGGCGAGAACGTCTTCTACGACGAGTTCGGCCCCTCGCAGGTCATGACCCACTTCCTGGGCGGTGTCATGGCCACCCTGGCGCCGGCGACCTCGTTCGCGCTCCCCGCGATCACGTCGTACCGCCGCCTACAGGAACTGGAAGGACCGCCGACGACGGTCGCCTGGGGCGTGGCCAACAAGAGCACGGCGGTACGCGCCGTCGTGGGCCACCCGAAGTACTCGCGCCTGGAGTACCGGACCCCCGGCGCCGACGCGAACATCTATCTGGTGCTGGCCGCTGTGCTGGCCGGCGGAGTGGCCGGGCTCGACGGCAAGATCGAGCCGCCCGAGCCGTTCGACGACATGGCGTGGTGCCTCCCACCGGGGATGCCGAAGATCCCGAACACCATCAGCAAGGCCGCCGAGGCGCTGCGGGCCGACACGCTCCTGACCGGTGTGCTGGGCCAGGAACTCGTGGACTACTGGCTCGGCACGAGGCAGTGGGAATGGCTGCAGTTCCACACCACGGGCGGGGACCCCGACACGGGCCTCAGCGAGTGGGAGTCCAACCGCTATTTCGAGCTGCCGTGATGGGGGCGACGATCGAGGCGGCGGTCCTCAACACCGCGCCCGGCGCGCTGGAGATCGAGAAGCTCCAGCTGGACACCCCCGGACCCGATGAGGTGCTGGTGCGAGTGGTCAACGCGGGTCTGTGTCACTCGGATCTGCACGAGATCGACGGAACGTTCGAGACGGAGCCGCCGATCCTCCTGGGCCACGAGGCCTCCGGGGTCGTGGAAGCCACCGGTTCCAACGTCATCGGGTTGCGTACGGGCGACCACGTGGTGACCTGCCTGTCCGTGTTCTGCGGACGGTGCCGGTACTGCACCAACGGCCAGTTGACGCTGTGCGAGAACCGCAACGGGCTGTCGCACGACCGGCCCCGGCCACGCCTGCTCAACGCCGCGGGCCACCCGGTCCGTCCGACAGCGGGCATCGGGGCCTTCGCCCAGGCGATGGTCGTCCACCAGAACGCCCTCGTGGCCATCCCCCGGGACATGCCCCTGGCCACCGCGAGCATTCTGGGCTGCGCGGTGACGACCGGACTCGGCGCGGTCTTCCGCAGCGCGCGGGTCCGGCCGGGAACCAGCGTCGCGGTCATCGGCACCGGTGGCATCGGCATGGCCGCCATCCAGGGCGCGAAGATCGCCGGCGCCGCCCAGGTCATCGCCGTGGACATCGTCCCGGAGAAGCTGAAGGCCGCAGCGCGGTTCGGCGCGACCCACACCGTGAACGCGCGGGACGTGGATCCGGTCGAGGCAGTGCGCGAACTCACTCGCGGCGGCGCCGACTTCAGCTTCGAGGCCGTAGGAAACAGTGTCACGGCGGGGCAGGCGTTCTCGATGATCGGACCCGGCGGCCTCGCCACGGTCGTGGGGATGGTGCCGGACACCGTGCCCATCGCCATCAAGGGCTCGGAGCTCTATCTCCAGGAGAAGCGGCTGCAGGGCTCCTTCATGGGGTCCAACCAGTTCAAGGTGGACGTGCCCCGGTACGTCGACCTCTATCTGCAGGGGCGTCTGCTGCTCGACGAGATGGTCTCCGAGCGCGTCCCCCTGCGCGACATCAACAGCGGCTTCGCGACGCTGAGTTCGGGCAGCGCGACCCGGGTGGTCGCCGACATCGGGGAGAGCTGATGCGACCGCTGGTGGGAATCACCGGGCGCCGGCTGAGCGCGAGCCTGGTCCACGGCATGGACAAGAGGTTCGCCGGGCGTCACTACGACTCGTTCTTCTCCGACTACGCGCGCGGTGTCGCCGACGCCGGCGGCATCCCCGTACATCTGCCGTTCGAGGCGGGGACGGCGGAGGCGGTGGAGCGTCTTGACGGTCTGGTCATCACCGGTGGTCAGGACGTCCATCCCGGTCGCTGGGGCGGGGACGAGAGCGCGGTGCCGGCCGACGCCGACCCGCGGTTCGCCACCATGGCCCATGACGTCGAGCGCGACGCGTACGAGGTGGCGCTGATCCGCGCCGCGATCGACCGCGGTGTGCCCGTGCTCGCGGTCTGCCGGGGGCATCAACTGCTCAATGTGGCGCTCGGCGGACGGCTCGTACCCGACCTGCCGCCGAGCGCGGTGGAGCACTACTCGCCGAACGGGGCCCTGACCGACGGTGAGTCCGACCACGTGGTGACGTTCGCCCCCGGCTCGCTGGCCGCGTCGGTGTACGGCGAGAGCGCGCAGGTCAACTCCTGGCACCACCAGGCGGTGGACGCCCTCGGCGGCGGGCTGGTCGTCTCGGGACGGGCGTCCGACGGTGTCGCGGAGTCCATCGAGCTGCCGGGTCGGCCCGTCCTGGGCGTCCAGTGGCATCCCGAATGGCAGGCGACCACGGACCCCGCCTTCGGCTGGCTGACGGCCGCCGCATCCGGCACGCGGCACCGCACCGCCGGTCTGTCCGCGGCCAGTTGACCACCTGATCGCCTGATCGTCGAGAGGAACGCGATACCCATGAGCACCCCACGCAAGCCCGCCCTCACCACGAAGGACGACTGGCTCGGCCTCCTCAAGTCGACGACCCTGCCCCAGGGCATGTGGGTCGACGGCGACTGGGCGGGCGCCCGTACCGGGGCGACCTCTCCGCTCGTCTCGCCACGTGACGGCCAGGTCGTCGCCCATCTCCCCGCCGCCGACGAGGCCGACATCGACGCCGTCGTCAAAAGCGCACACCAGGCCTTCCTCAGCGGACGCTGGTCACGCCTCCAACCCCGTGAGCGGGGCGAGGTGTTGATCCGCTGGGCAGACCTGCTGGAGGAGCACCGCGACGAACTCGCGCTCCTCATAGCACTGGAGATGGGCAAGCCGGTCACCGACGCCTGGGCCGTCGAGATGCGCACTGTCATCGGCCTCATCCGCTGGTACGGGGAACTCGCCGACAAGGTCATGGACGAGTCGCCGCGCGGCCGGGAGAACTCTCTGGCGCTGGTGACCCGCGAACCCCTCGGGGTGATCGCGGCCATCACCCCGTGGAACTTCCCCATGACCCTGTCGACGTTCAAGGTGCCCGCCGCCCTGATCGCCGGGAACAGCGTCGTACTGAAGCCGGCCAGCCAGTCGCCCCTGTCGATGCTGCGCTCGGCGGAACTCGCCCACCAGGCGGGCGTTCCTGCCGGAGTGCTCCAGGTCGTCACCGGCAGCGGCCCGGTCACCGGCGCCGCCCTCGGCCGACACCCGGACATCGCCACCCTGACCTTCACCGGTTCCACCGACGTGGGCAAGCAACTCCTCACCTACGCGGGCGAGTCCAACGCCAAGCCGGTCTGGCTGGAGCTCGGCGGCAAGTCGCCGAACATCATCTTCCCGGACGCCCCCGACATGGCCGAGGCGATCAGGACGGCCGCCTGGGCGATCGCCTTCAACTCCGGTCAGATGTGTACGGCCGGGTCCCGGCTGATCGTCCACGAGTCGGTACGGGACGAGGTCGTCGCGGGTGTCGTCGAGCACCTCGCTGCCCTGTGCATCGGCGACCCGCTGGACCCGAACACGCAGTTCGGCCCGCTGGCGAGCAGGCGCCACCGCGACGAGGTACTGGCCGAGATCACCAAGGGCTCGGAGACCTCCGCCAAGCTCGTCCTCGGCTCCGACCAGCCGCTCGACCAGCCCGGCTGGTACGTCGAACCGGCGGTGTTCGTCGACGTCCGGCCCGACGACCGGCTCGCCCAGCACGAGATCTTCGGTCCTGTCCTCTCCGTCCTCACCTTCTCCGACGAGGCCGAGGCCATCGCGATCGCCAACAACTCCGACTACGGCCTGGGTTCGTCGGTGTGGACCGGCGACCTGAGCCGCGCCCACCGGATGTCGCGGGCCATCGAGGCCGGTCTGGTCTGGGTCAACTGCTTTGAGGAGGGCGACTATTCGGTCCCGTTCGGCGGACGCAAGCTGTCCGGCCACGGCGCGGACAAGAGCGTGCACGGGCTGGAGAAGTTCACGGCGCTCAAGACGACCTGGATCGCGCTGTGACAGCGACGCGGGTGAGCGTCCTCGGCATGGGCCTCATGGGATCGGCGGTGGCGAAGGCCTTCATCGACGCCGGACACGACGTGGCCGCGTGGAACCGCACCCCGGCCAAGTGCGTGCCACTCGCGGAATCCGGGGCCCGTACGGCATGGTCACCCAGCGAGGCCGTGGCCTGGGGAGAAGTGACGGTCGCCGTGCTGTCCGACTACCGGGCGGTCGAGGAAGCCGTGACGTCGATAGCCCCGGGGTGCGCAGCCGCCGGGACGGTGTTCGTCAATCTCACCACCGGGGACGCCATCGCAGCGGCGGACATGGAGAAGACCTTCGCGTCCACGGGCATGACCTACCTGGACGGAGCGGTTCTGGCGTACCCCAAGGACGTCGGCACTACGGCGGACATCCTGGTCTCCGGCCCCGAGGCCGCCTGGCACAGGTACCGCGACGTCCTCGCCGCGATGGGTTCGGGAACGGTCCACACCTCGGAGGCCATCCACGAGGCGAATGTCATCGACACCGCCGCCACGGGCAGTTTCTTCTGCACCGCCCTCGGTGCCTTCTACGAGGCGAGCGCCTACGCCTCCCACCACGGGGTTCCGGCGGACCGGCTCGCCGTCCATGCCCTGCGGTTCCTCGATCTGCTCCGCGCGGAGATCCCGGAGGGCGCGGGGCAGATCATGTCCGGTGCCTACGAGACCGATCAGGCCACCATCCACACCTACGAGGCGGCGATGGCCCTGATCACCGACACCGCCCGTGCGATCGGACAGCCCGCGCACATCACCGCCGGATTCCTGGCGAACCTCCGGGCGGCACAGGCCGCCGGGCTCGGTGACAGGTCGCTGGCCGCCACCCACGAGGTCCTCGGGAGGGCCGGATGACATTCGGGACCCGTGAGATCCAACTGGCCTCCCGGCCGGTCGGCTGGCCCACCCACGACAACTTCCGCCTGGTCGAGACCGAACTGCCGGAGCCCGGCCCCGGGCAGCTCCTCGTCCGCAACACCGTCATGTCGGTCGACCCGTACATGCGGGGCCGGATGAACGCAGGCAAGTCCTACATCCCACCCTTCGCGGTCGACGCGCCCCTCGAAGGCGGGGCCGTCGGCGAGGTGATGAAGTCCTCCGACGACGCGTTCGCAGTCGGCGACATGGTCGTCCACGACTACGGCTGGCGCGAGCACGCCGTGGTCGACGCCGCACAGGCCACGCCGATCGACACCCGCCTGGCGCCCGCTTCGGCCTACCTCGGTCTGCTGGGCATGACCGGCCTCACCGCGTACACGGGCCTGGTGCGCATCGCCGAACTGGAGCCGGGCGACATCGTCTTCGTCTCCGGAGCCGCGGGCGCGGTGGGCAGCGCGGTCGGCCAGATCGCCCAGAACCTCGGTGCCGTCAGGGTGATCGGCTCGGCCGGCTCACCGGAGAAGGTCCGCTACCTCCTCGACGAACTCGGCTTCGACGCCGCCTTCGACTACCACGACGGACCCGTCGCCGAACAACTCGCCCAGCACGCCCCGGACGGCATCGACGTCTACTTCGACAACGTCGGCGGCGAGCACCTGGAAGGCGCGCTGACCCACATGCGGGACTTCGGCCGGCTCGCCCTGTGCGGCTCCATCGCGTCGTACAACGACGACAGCGCGATCCACGGGCCGCGCAATCTGGGACTCGCCATCGTGCGACGGCTGAAGCTCCAGGGATTCATCGTGTACGACAACGACGACCTGGCCGGTGAATTCCAGGCACGGGCCACCGAATGGCTGGCGAACGGCCGGCTGACGTATCAGGAGACCTATGTGGACGGTCTCGATCATGCCGTGGACGCACTTCTCGATGTCTTCCGGGGTGCCAACCTCGGGAAGATGCTCGTGCGTCTCGCGCCTTGAATTCCCATTGATTTCCCCCTGAAATTCCAGGCACTCCCGAGGAGTTCGGCATGCGGAGAATTCGAGCAGTCGTGTACGGCGCCGGCGCCATGGGTGCCCTGGCCACCAGGCTCATGACCGAAAAGGGTGTCGAGATCGTCGGCGCCATCGCGCGGAATCCCAGCAAGGTCGGCCGCGACCTCGGGGAGTTCGCCGGAATCGGCCGGCTCAACGTCCCGATCGAGGCGGATGCCGAACAGGTGCTGGCCACCCGCAGGCCGGATGTCGTCCTGCACGCGACGCAGAGCTTCCTGCCGGAGATCAAGGACCAGCTGGCGCTGTGCGTCCGCAGCGGCGCGAACGTGGTGACGATCTCCGAGGAATCCTTCTATCCCTGGTCCTCCTCCCCCGGCATCGCCGCCGAACTGGACGCGCTGGCCAAGCGGAACGGTGTGACGATCACCGGCTCCGGCCACCAGGACTCCTTCTGGCTCCACCAGGTCAGCGCACTCCTGGGCACCGCGCACCGCATGGACTCCGTATACGGCAAGGCCACCTGGAACGCCGACGAATACGGCGCCGACATCATCCAGAGCAAACACGTCGGAGAGACCCTGGAGCAGTTCCAGGAGTCCATCGCGTCCGAGCACCGCCCACCGACCTTCGGCGGCAACCTGCTCTCGGCACTGGCCCAGGCCACCGGCCTGACTCCCAAGGAGTGGAAGACCGAGATCAGCCCGGTCGTCGCGGACGAGGACCGGTACTCCAACAGCATCGGCGTCACCCTCTCCAAGGGGACGGTGATCGGTTATGCGGACATCGATGTGATGACCACCGTCGAAGGGCCCACCTTCACCTTCGAGATGTCGGGCTACGTCTTCGGTGAGGGCGAGAGCGACATGAACAAGTGGGTCGTCAAGGGCGAGCCCGACCTCTACCTCGACAACGGCCGGGTCCCCAGCTACACGACCACCTGTACGCAGTGGGTGAACCGCATCCCGGACGTCATCAACGCCCCGGCCGGCTTCGTGACCCCGGACCAGCTGCCCCCGCTCCGGTACCGGGCGCTACCGATGCAGCACTACGTCACCCCCGGCGCTCTCGCGTAACGAGCAGCCAGCACACAGCCGCACCGACACGGACATCCACTGCATCGAAATCGAAGGAGACACTCATGACCCGCACCGTCGCGGTGGTCGGGCTGGGACAGATGGGCCGCAGCGCCCTCGGTATCCTGCTCGACCGGCTCCCCGACGCGCAGTTCCTGGCCCTGGACCGCTCCGAGGAAGCGGTCAGGCACGCGGAATCGCTGGCACCGGAGCGGGTGACCGGGCGGATCGCCGACGTGTCGAAGGGCGAGGTGGACCTGACGGGAGTCGACGCCGTCGTCAACCTCACGGGCCCCTTCTTCGCCGGTTCCGACGCCGTGGCGCGCGCCGCGCTGGCCGCCGGTGCGGCCTACGTCGACATCTGCGACGACGTCGAGGGGACCGAGGCCATCCTGGCCCTGGACGACGAGGCGAAGAGGGCGGGACTGCCCCTCATCACCGGTGCGGGCCTCTCCCCCGGCGTCTCCAACTGGATGGCCAGTCGCCTGCTGGACGCCCACCCCACCGCGGACGGCGTCCAGGTCGTCTGGCTCGTCCACGAGAGCGACCCGGGCGGTCTCGCCCCGCTGCGGCACATGCTTCACATGGCCGTGAGCACCTGCCCGGTCTATCGGGACGGGAAGTGGGAGCAGTCGGCCGGCTTCGTACCGTCGACCGCCGCGTCGTACGCGTTCCCCGAGCCGCACGGTGTCATCGAGGCCTACGACACCGCCCACCCCGAACCGGTCACGCTGTCCCGGCACTACCCGCAGCTGACGTACGCGAGTTGCAAGGGCACGCTGCGGCCCGCCTGGGCCAACGGCGCCTTCTCCACGCTCGGCCGGATCGGCTTCGGCCACACCGACGTGCTGGTGGACATCGACGGTACGCAGGTGGAGCCGGCCGAGTTCCTGTGGAAGCTGATGTGGGCCCGCTACAACCGCAAGCCCGAGAAGCAGCCGAGCGCCTCCTCGGCGGTCCTCGTCCAGGCTCTGGCGGGCCAGGAGGTCCTCGGCTCCCTCGCGATCACCGACGACGCCCCGATGTCGCGTACCACCGGACTCGGCGCCGCCGTGGCGGCGGTGGTGCTCCTGGACCACGGTGCCCTGCCGGGCGCCTGGGGACCCGAGGCACTGCGCTGGGACGTCGCACTGCCGCTGTACGAAGACATCCTTGTGTCCCTCGCCGGCGAGGGCTCCCGTATCACGCGCGTGCAGCCCGCGCCTGCGGCCTAGTTCAAAGGTTGCCGCCATCATGCAGACAGAGAATCGGAGCGAGCCGGTGCGGACGCTGCCGGCGGCCTTGCGCAGCTGGGCGCGCGAGAGTCCGGACCGAGTGGCCCTGCGCCATGGGGCCGAGCAGCTCACCTACGCCGAGCTGGACACCGGCGTCGACCGCGTCGCCGTAACACTGGCGGCGCGCGGCGTGGGCAAGGGCGACCGGGTCGTCCTCATCGGCCTGAACAGCGTGGCCTGGGTCGTGGCGTACCTCGCGTGCCTGCGCCTGGGCGTCGTCGTGGCCCCTGCCAACAACCGCCTCAATCCAGGGCAGTTGAGCGACCAGTGCGAGCTGATCGAGGCGAAGGCCGTCCTGTACGACGCCTCCACCGCCGAACTCGTGCGAGACAGCGCGCGGCCGGGCCGCGAGATGATCGACCTCGGCGACCTGCTCCGGTGGGCGGCCGAGACCGCCGACCCCACCGTCCTCGCCCTCCCGGACGCGCCGACCCCCGACGACCTCGCCCTCATCAGCTTCACCTCCGGCACCACGGGCGTCCCCAAGGGCGCGATGCTGAGCCATGAGGCCCTGTTCAAGGGGGCCCTGGCGGTCGCCGAGTTCCACGGCAGCACCCAGGACGACAGCACGCTGATCCTCGTACCGATCTTCCACAACACAGGATTCAACGACCAGTTCGGGCACATGCTCGTCGTCGGCGGCCGAACCCATCTGCTGACGAAGTACCGTACGGCCGACGCGATCGCCGAGTTGCGGGAACGGCCGGTCGCCTTTCTCGCCGCGGTCCCGAGCATCCTGCGCATGCTCATGATGTCCGAGGAGGCCGAGCACATCTACGGCCCCGCCTCGAAGCTCTTCTTCGGCGGCAGCCCGATGCCCGCGGCATGGATCGACGAACTCCTCGACCGGTGGCCGCACTTGAGGCTCACCCATGCCTACGGACTGAGTGAGTTCACCTCGATCGTCAGTTTCCTGCCGCATGAACTCGTCGCCGCCAAGGGCGAGTCGGTCGGTCTGCCGGCGCCGCGCGTACAACTCAAGGTCGTGGACGACCAAGGCCGCGAACAGACGGCGGGCCGGACCGGCGAGGTATGGGTGGCGGGACCCACCCGGATGATCGGCTACTGGCAGCGGCCCGAGCTGACCGAGCAGCGGTTTGACGGACAGTGGCTCCGTACCGGCGACCTCGGTTACCTCGACGACGAGGGCCTGTTGTGGCTCACCGGGCGGGTCGACGACGTGATCAACCGGGGCGGGGAGAAGATCCTGCCGTCCTTCGTCGAGTCGTGCATCGCTCAACGACCCGACGTCGGCCAGGTCGTGGTGTTCGGCATCGAGGACCCGGTTCTCCAGCAGCGCGTGGCCGCGGCCGTCGAGCCTCGCCCGGACGCGGGGTTCGACGAGCACGCGGCCCGTGACCACCTCGTACAACGGCTCCCCGACTACGCCGTCCCCGAGCGGTGGGTCGTCTACGACAAGCTGCCGCTGACGGCCTCGGGGAAGATCGACCGCCGCGAGGTCGCGCGGCTGTTCTCGCACCATGCGGCCTCGGCGGTACCAGACGCATAAATGTGGCTGCCGCCTTTGTGCGCGGAGCAATAATTCCGGCGCCGCCGTTGACATGGCTACCGGGCGGTAGCAACATCCCGCACAACTTCATCAAAGGAGATGAATTGTGCGCCTCAAAACATCCTCACGATTACGGGCCGCTGCCGCCACCGGAATTGTCGTGGCCCTCGCGGTCGCCGCATCCGGGCCCGCGGCAGCCACGCCGGCTGTCGGCGACTACGTCGCGCTGGGTGATTCCTACGTCGCCGGCCCCGGCATCCCTGAGGCGGTCTCCGACTCGGGGGTCTGTGCCCGTTCCGACCACAACTACCCTTCGCTGGTGGCCCAGGAAGCCGCCCCCGCGGCCTTCACGGACGTCAGCTGCAGCGGTGCCGTGACGGACGACATGACGGGCCGCCAGCTCGGCATCGCCCCACAATTCGACGCGTTGACGTCCGATACGGGACTGGTCACACTCACCATCGGCGGGAATGACGCCGGCTTCGCCGGAATTGTCGTCACCTGCGTCGTGCTCAGCTTTTCCGACCCCACCGGCGCACCCTGCGAGAAGAACTACAACAACGGCGGCACCGACCAGATCCTCCAAAAGCTCAACGAGGTGGCACCGAAGGTCGGAACCGTGATCCAAGGAATCCACCAACGCTCCCCGCAGGCACGGGTGCTCGTCGTCGGCTACCCGGATCTGCTGCCCGACGCCAAGTCGAAGTGCGCGGTGGACGTTCCCGTCGCGACCGGCGACATACCGTACCTGAACGGCATCGAACAGCGGCTGAACCAACTGCTCTCCGCCCAAGCCGCCGCCAACAACGCCGAGTTCGTCGACACGTACACCTCCAGCGTCGGCCACGATCTCTGCCAGGCGCCCGGCACCCGCTGGGTCGAGGGCCTCCAGGACGTCCAGGACGCGGCGCCCATCCACCCGAACGCTCTCGGCATGGCGAACACGGCCACGCAGGCGCTGTCCGCACTTCAGTGACCGCTGGATCAGCTCGCGTACCCGTAGAACCCGCGACCGCTCTTGCGTCCCAGGTGCCCCGCGGCGACCATCCGACGCAACAGCGCGGGAGGTGCGTACAGCGGCTCCTTGTACTCCTCGTACAGGGTGTCGGCGATGGACTCGACGGTGTCGAGGCCTACGAGGTCGAGCAGCCGCAGCGGCCCCATGGGGTGGGCGCAGCCGAGTTCCATCCCACGGTCGATGTCCTCGGCGCTCGCCGAACCGGCCGCGACCATCCGTACCGCGGCCAGCAGATACGGCACCAGCAGGGCGTTGACCACGAAGCCCGAGCGGTCGGGGGCCTGGATGGTCACCTTGCCGAGCTGCTCGGTCGCGAATCGACGCGTCCGGTCCAGGGTGTCCTCACTCGTGGTGAGCGCGGGGATCAGCTCGACCAGTTGCTGCACCGGTACGGGATTGAAGAAGTGCATCCCGATGACCTGCCCGGGGCGCTCGGTGGCGACCGAGAGATCGACGATGGGCAGCGAGGAGGTGTTGGTGGCCAGGACGGCGTCCGGATCGGCGACGACCTTGTCCAGGGTCCGGATGACGTTGGTCTTGATGTCCCGGTTCTCGGCGACCGCCTCGATGACGAACTGGCGGTCCGCCATGTCTCCGAGGTCATGGGTGAAGGAAAGTCGGGCCAGGGCGAGGTCACGAGTTTCCTCGGTGAGTTTTCCGCGCTGGACTCCGCGGTCGAGAGAGCCGGTAATACGGCGCCTGCCGGCGACGGCGGCTTCAGGAGTGGTCTCCGCGACAAGGACGTCGAGGCCACCGCGTGCGGCGACTTCGGCGATACCGGAGCCCATCAGGCCACAACCGACGACACCGAGACGGGAGATGGTTTCCATGGTGAAGTCCTCTGGGTCTTAAGGGAGGTTGCGGGCTATGACGATGCGCTGGACCTGGTTGGTGCCCTCGTAGATCTGTGTGATCTTCGCGTCGCGCATCATGCGCTCGACCGGGTAGTCGCGGGTGTAGCCGTAGCCGCC
>NZ_JBSFMT010000044.1:0-88739 GCF_053599695.1 Streptomyces sp. NPDC000878
GTCCGGCGTTTGAGGACGAGGCCGTTCAGGCCGAAAGGGGGGTCTGGGGGCGCAGCCCCCGAGGATGGGAACGGGTAGGGGCGGCGGGGGCGAGAACAACGAATCGCTGCCCCGCGCCCTTCCCGCGCAACGATTCACTCACCGACGCGCAACAGCCACTCCTTGTCCGCTCCAGCCCCCCACCCGTACCGTCTATTCGGCCCCCAGAAAACGTTCAGCACCTGCAAGGACCCCGCATGCGCACCGCCCTGCTCCAGAGCTCCGGCCGCCCCGGCTCCCTCGTCGGCAACCTCAAGGTGCTCGACGAGGCCGCGGACCGGGCCGCCGCAGCGGGCGCCGCGCTGCTGGCCGCGCCGGAGATGTTCCTCACGGGGTACGCCATCGGCGACGGCATCGGCCGCCTCGCCGAGCCCGCCGACGGCGACTCCGCCGACGCGGTCGCCGAGATCGCCTCGCGGCACGGCCTCGCGATCGCCTACGGCTACCCCGAGCGCGTCGGCGACCAGGTCTTCAACGCGGCGCAGCTCATCTCCGCCGACGGCACCCGTCTCGCCAACTACCGCAAGACCCACCTCTTCGGCTGCTTCGAACGCGACCACTTCACCCCGGGCGAGCAGCCCGTCGTACAGGCCGAACTGAACGGTCTCCGCGTCGGCCTGATGATCTGCTACGACGTCGAGTTCCCGGAGAACGTCCGCGCCCACGCCCTCGCCGGCACCGACCTCCTCCTGGTCCCGACGGCGCAGATGCACCCGTTCCAGTTCGTCGCCGAGTCCGTCGTACCGGTGCGGGCCTTCGAGAACCAGCTGTACGTCGCGTACGTCAACCGGGTCGGCCAGGAAGGGGAGTTCGACTTCGTCGGGCTCTCCACGCTCGCCGGGCCCGACGGGGTCGCCCGTACACGGGCCGGCCGCGGTGAGGAACTCCTCCTCGCCGACGTGGACCCCGTCCTCCTCGCCGCTTCCCGCGAGGCGAACCCGTATCTCCAGGACCGCCGTCCCGGCCTGTACGGCTCCCTCGTCTGAATCCGGCGATCCGACGCTCACCCGCACCCCCACCCCCTTTACCTGCTTCACCCCGCAAGGAGTCCGTACCCCATGACGTCCACGGTGCCCACCGCCGTCCAGCACGCCGACGCGCAGCAGCCGCCGATCACCATGTTCGGGCCGGACTTCCCCTACGCCTACGACGACTTCCTCGCCCACCCGGCAGGCCTCGGGCAGGTTCCCGCGACCGAGCACGGCACCGAGGTCGCCGTCATCGGCGGCGGGCTGTCGGGGATCGTGGCCGCGTACGAGCTGATGAAGATGGGCCTCAAGCCCGTCGTGTACGAGGCCGATCGGATCGGCGGGCGGTTGCGGACCGTCGGGTTCGACGGCTGCGATCCCTCCCTCACCGCCGAGATGGGCGCGATGCGCTTCCCGCCCTCCTCCACCGCCCTCCAGCACTACATCGACATGGTGGACCTGGAGACGCGGCCGTTCCCCAACCCCCTTGCGGAGTGCACCCCTTCGACCGTCGTCGACCTCAAGGGCGAGTCCCACTACGCCGAGTCGGTCGATGATCTGCCGCAGGTCTATCGCGATGTCGCCGAGGCCTGGAGCAAGTGCCTCGAAGAAGGTGCCGACTTCTCCGACATGAACCGGGCGTTGCGTGAGCGCGACGTCCCGCGCATCCGTGAGATCTGGGCCCGGCTCGTCGAGAAGCTCGACAACCAGACCTTCTACGGCTTCCTCTGCGACTCCGAGGCCTTCAGGTCCTTCCGGCACCGCGAGATCTTCGGCCAGGTCGGCTTCGGCACGGGCGGCTGGGACACCGACTTCCCCAACTCGATCCTCGAAATCCTGCGCGTCGTCTACACCGAGGCCGACGACCATCACCGGGGGATCGTGGGCGGCAGCCAGCAACTGCCGCTGCGGCTCTGGGAGCGCGAGCCCGGGAAGATCGTCCACTGGCCGTACGGGACCTCCCTCGCGTCCCTGCACGTGAACGGCGTACCGCGCCCGGCCGTGACCCGTCTCCACCGTACGGCCGGCAACCGGATCACCGTCACCGACGCGGGCGGCGACATCCGTACGTACCCGGCGGCCGTCTTCACCGCCCAGTCCTGGATGCTGCTCTCGAAGATCGCCTGCGACGACTCGCTCTTCCCGATAGACCACTGGACCGCCATCGAGCGCACCCATTACATGGAGAGCTCCAAGCTCTTCGTGCCTGTCGACCGGCCCTTCTGGCTGGACAAGGCCGTCGACGGCAGGGGAAATCCCACCGGGCGGGACGTCATGTCGATGACCCTCACCGACCGTATGACGCGCGGGACTTACCTCCTCGACGACGGTCCGGACCGGCCCGCCGTCATCTGTCTCTCGTACACCTGGTGCGACGACAGCCTCAAGTGGTTGCCGCTGTCCGCGAACGAGCGGATGGAGGTCATGCTGAAGTCGCTCGGTGAGATCTATCCCCGCGTCGACATCCGCAAGCACGTCATCGGCAGCCCCGTCACCGTGTCCTGGGAGAACGAGCCCTACTTCATGGGCGCGTTCAAGGCCAACCTGCCCGGCCACTACCGCTACCAGCGGCGCCTGTTCACCCACTTCATGCAGGACCGGCTGCCCGCCGACAAGCGGGGCATCTTCCTCGCCGGCGACGACATCTCCTGGACGGCGGGCTGGGCCGAGGGCGCCGTCCAGACCGCGCTGAACGCGGTCTGGGGCGTCATGCACCACTTCGGCGGGACCACTGATCCGACCAACCCCGGCCCCGGTGACGTCTACGACGAGATCGCGCCCGTCGAACTCCCGGAAGACTGAGAAGACTGAAGGGGATTGGGCTGATCAGATCCCGGCTGCCCGCGCCGCCTCGTACAACTCGGCGGCCAGGTCCTTGAGTTCGGCGGCGTTCCGCGGGGCGTCGCCGAACTCGACGAAGAACTCGTCGAGGCCGACCTCGGCGTGGGCGGCGAGGTCCGTCACGATCTGGTCGACGTTGCCCTGGAAGGGGCGGCGGTCGGCGCCGTCGTACGCCTTCGGTGTGTAGGTGAGGTTCACCCGCACCGCCGTCTCGATCGGCCGGGTGCGGCCCTTCTCGGCGGCGAAGTCCTTCACCTGCCGCCACTGGGCGGCGAGTTGCCCGGCGCCCTGGGCGATCGGATTCCAGCCGTCGGCGCGTTCGACGAGGCGGGTCAGGGACTTCCTGCTGTGGGCGGGCAGGAGGATCGGGATGGGACGGGCGGGCTTGGGGGCGACCGCGGCCGACGCGATCTTCGTCAGGCGGCCGTCGTACCGGACCGGGTCCGGGCCCCAGACCGCCCGGCACACGTCGATGACCTCGTCCAGGACCTGGCCGCGCTCCGCGAAGGGCGCCACCCCGGCGGCGGCGTACTCGTCGAGGGACCAGCCCGTGCCGAAGCCGGCGACGACCCGGCCGCCGCTCGCCGCGTCCAACGTGCCCAGCGCGCGGGCCAGTTGGAAGGGGCCGTGCAGCGGGGCGACCAGCACGCTGGTGCCGAGGCGGGCGCGTTCGGTGGCCGCGGCGGCCAGCGTCAGGGTCACCAGCGGTTCGGCGAGACCGCGGTACACGTCGGGCCAGGGGACGCCCTCCATCCCGTACAGACCCTGGGTCGTGGGGTCCGGGAACAGGGCGCGTTCGAACACCCAGAGGCTCTCGTAGCCGATCCGCTCGGCGGTGCGGGCCACGTCCGGGACGTCCCGTCCGATCTCGTACTGGCGTGACTGCGGTAGACCCAGACCCAGGCGGACGGCCATGCTCGTGCTCCTTCGCAAGAGACGCTCTCACCGTCGAACGTACAACGTTCACTTAGTTCTGGCGGGGGCCTTGCGCGGGAGTGGCCGGATCAGTCCGGCAATGGCGTGAGAAGCATGCGGCTCGCGAAGCCGACCGCCGCGTCGAGGCGGTCGGTGAACTCCTCGGTGACATCGGGCAGTCGGCGCAGCGCCCAGAGCGCGCGGGCCGCCGACCAGGTGGCGGCCCGGGCCCGTTCCATGCTCCAGGCGCCGAGGAGATGGGTGAGCGGATCGGCGATCTGGAGGAGGTCGGGGCCCGGCATCAGCTCTTCGCGGATGCGCTCCTCCAACGAGACGAGTAGATCGCCCACACGCTCGAACTCGTCCTCCAGGTCGGCAGGTTCGCAGTCGAGCGTACGACAGGCGTCCACTACGGCGAGCGCCAGATCGTGCCCGATGTGCGCATTGATGCCCGCGAGCGCGAACTGCATCGGTCGTACGCCGGGATGGCGGCGGAACTGGAGCAACGGGCGCCAGCAGGCGGGCGCGTGGTCGTCCTCGGCGACCCGCAGATACCGCTCCGCGAACCGTACGTCCAGGGTGATCGCGGCCTCCGCGTCGGGGAACGCGCCGGCGTCCAGACGCCGGTCGAAGGCCTCCGTGACGGCGAGGTAGACGCGGTTGAAAACGGCCAGTCCGTCGCGCGGCGGCAGGTGGGTCTCCAGGGCGCGCATCCGGGACACGACGTGGTCGACCGGTGTGTTGACAGGAGTGGTGAACTGTTCCAATTGCACCATGAGGGCAGGGTCCCAGTCCTAGGCTGGCGGACGTGCCGCCGGGCCGGACGCTTCCCCAGAACGGGGGAACGCGCCCGCCGCGGCAGAGGAGGGGGAACTGTACGTGTCAGGCTTGCGCGCCCAACGCCTGGCCGCGCGCCGGGCCGAACGCAGGCGCGCCGCCCGGCGTTCCGTCATGGTCGCCGCCGCCTCGGTCGTGGTCGCCGTCGGCACCGCCACCGGGCTGCTCTCCGCGCTCGACGACGGCGGTGGCGGTTCCGACGAGGCCAGGCCCGAGGTGACCAGCTCGCCGCTGCTCGCCCCGCTGCCCGCGGAGTCGTCGGCCTCGCCCACACCGAGCGCCTCGAAGTCGCCGTCCCCGTCCGCCCGTACGACGCAGGCGCGGAAACCGAGCCGCACGCCCTCGCCCACGAGTCCCACGAGTACGGAGCCGGAGGCGAAGCAGGCGCCCGCCCCCGGGTCCGCCCGCCTCTACCGCTACCCCGACTCCCAGGTTCTCGACTGGGTCAGCGCGCACCGCGACGATCCGCGCCGCCCCGTCATCGAGACGGAGATCGCTGACCGTCCGGCGGCGGTCTGGTTCGCCGACTACTCGCCCTCGACGATCGCGGCCCGGGTCCGCGCAGTCACCGCCGGCGCGGCGGGCGCAGGGCGGGTTCCGGTTGTGGTGCCCTACGCCGTCCCGGACCGCGACTGCGGCGGCGCCTCCCAGGGCGGCGCACCCGACCTCGCCGCGTACGACGGCTGGATCGACGCGTTCGCGGCGGGCCTCGGCTCCGACGAGGTCATCGTGATCCTGGAGCCCGACTCGATAGCCCTGGCCAACTGTCTCTCCACGGGCGAGCGCACCGCCCGCTTCGCCTCGCTGGCCCGCGCGGGCCGCGTCCTCAAGGCCGCCAACCCCAACGCCCGCGTGTACTACGACGCCGGCCACTCCGGCTGGAACGCCCCCGCCAAACAGGCGGCCCTGCTCCGCCAGGCGGGCGCCGCCTCGGCCGCCTCCTCCGACGGCGTCTTCAGCAACGTCTCCAACTTCCACACCACGGCCGACGAGATCGCGTACGACCGACAGATCCTCGACGCTCTCGGCGGCCCCGCCGGTCTCGGCGCCGTGATCGACACCAGCCGCAACGGCAACGGCGCCCCGGCCGACGGCGAGTGGTGCGACCCGGCCGGCCGCAAACTCGGCCGCGCGCCGACCACCAACACGGGCGAGGCGCGGATCGACGCCTACCTGTGGATCAAGCTGCCGGGCGAGTCGGACGGCTGCAAGGGCACCCCCGGCACGTTCACGGCGTCGTACGCCTACGATCTGGCGCGCTGAGCTGCACCTACTCCCGCAACGAGGTCGCGAAACCGCGAAGCCGCGCATCGGCCACAGGACGCCGGTCCGATGCCGTGCGCCTCTTGGCGGAGTGCCTCGGTGCCGTGGGCATCACCTTCCCCCGCGGCTGCGGGCCTCGCCCGGCCGACGGCGAAGCGTCCCACGCGCGGGGCACTGGTCTGTCGGCTCCGGGCCCCGCCGTGCGCTTCCCGGCGCGGTCTCTGGGTGCCGCCGGTCATCACCTTCGCCTGCGGTTCCCAGCTTCGCCCGGGCAACGGCAGAGCGCCCCACGCGCGGGGGACGGGCGCGGAGCGCCCTCCTAGGGGCGCGGGGAACTGCGCGACCAGCCCCCACCGACCGGCAGCCAAACGAATCGGGACGGACAGGTTCTTTAGGGGCGCTCGGGAGCCGTCGCGCTAGGCGGGCCGACCTTCGTGCGAGGGCCGTCGCGGTCGACGGTGTGCAGCACGCCTGCGAACCCGGGCCTCGGTCGGCCGGCCCGGCGCCCGCGCCCGGGGCACTTGGGTGCCATGCAGACGCGTGCGCGGTGGAACCGCCGGTTCAGGGCCGGCGCTCGGGTACCGCCGTGCTCGGCGGGCCGACCTTCGTGCGAGGGCGGTCGCGGTCGCCGGTGCGCAGCACCCCCGCGAACCCGGTGAGCCCGCACGCCAGCACCGTGACCAGACCGAACGACACCACCAGGCTCGTCGCCTGCGCCAGCGTCCCGATCGCGCTCGGGGCGACCAGACCCGAGGTGTACGTGATGGTCGCGACGCCCGCGATGGCCTGACTGGGGTTGGGGCCGCTGCGGCCCGCCGCCGCGAAGCACAGCGGGACGACCACGGCGATGCCGAGGCCGAGCAGCGCGAAGCCTGCCATCGCCGTGGCGGGATGTTCCGCGACCACGATGAGCAGACCGCCGACCACGGCCAGCGCACCGCTCGCGCGGACCGTACGCACCGAGCCGAACCGGTTCACGACCGCGTCGCCGACGAGCCGGGCCAGCGCCATCGTCAGCATGAAGCCGGTCGTGGAAGCCGCCGCGAGACCGTCCGACGTGCCCAGCTCGTCCCGCAGATACACCGCCGACCAGTCCAGGCTGGCGCCCTCCGCGAACACCGCGCAGAAGCCGATCGCGCCGATCAGCAGCGCCGACTTGGGCGGCAGCGCGAACCTCGGGGGCGGCTCCTCGTCCTCGGTGGGGCGCAGGTCGAGCACCCAGCGGCAGACGACCAGGCCGAGCAGCGTGAGGGTCGCCGACGCGAGCGCGTGATGCAGGCGTGCATCCGAGCCCAGGTGTGCGGCGAGGGTGCCGCCCGCCGCTCCGACCAGGGCGCCCGCGCTCCACATGCCGTGCAGACCGGACATGATCGACTTGCCGAGCCGGTTCTCGATCTCGACGCCCAGCGCGTTCATCGCCACGTCCGCCATACCGGCCGTGGCGCCGTAGACGAACAGCGAGAGGCAGAGCGTGGGGAGGTTCGGGGACAGCGCCGGCAGCACCAGCGCCAGCGTCCAGAGCGAGATCAGCCCGCGCAGCGCCGTACGGGCGCCCAAGCGGTGACTGATCCGGCCAGCGAGCGGCATCGCGAGGGACGCGCCCAGCGCGGGGAACGCCAGCGCCAGCCCCAACTGGCCCGCGCTGACCGAGGCATGGTCCTGAATCCACGGCACACGGGTCGCGAACGAGCCGGTGACGGCACCGTGCACGGCGAAGACGGCGGCCACGGCGTACCGGGCGCGCTTCACCTCGTGTCGTTCGTTCAGCACTGCACTCATTCTGCGGCCTCTCCCCGGATCGGCTCCCCGCCCGTGCTCTGAGCTGCGTCGCGGAGGCTCCGCCGCGCGCTGCCGTAAACTATCAGGAACCCTCCCTGATAGATAGCGAGATATCGGCCGTCCGCACCGGGAACGGCCCCGCCGATCTGGAAGGATCTCGGCATGCCCGCATCCCCGAGCACCGCCCGGGCCATCAACGACCGGCTCGCCCTGCGTCTGCTCCAGCAGGAGGGCCCGCTGACGGCCGCGCGGTTGAAGCAGCTCACAGGCCTCTCCCGCCCGACGGTCGCCGACCTCGTCGAACGCCTCACCGCCGCCGGCCTGATCACGGTCGTGGGGGAGTCGGGGGAGCAGCGGCGCGGCCCGAACGCGAAGGTGTACGGGATCGTCGCCGACCTCGCCCATCTGGCCGCCCTCGATGTCCGTACCGAAGGTGTCTCCGTCGTCGTCGCCGATCTGCTGGGGGAGGTGCTGGCCGAGGCGTCCGTGCCCATCGGGGACGACACCGGCACCGGCCCCGCCGTCGAACAGGCGGTCGCTCTCGTGGAGCGTGCCGCAAAGGAGGCGGGGGCGGATCGACTGCACACGGTCGGGATCGGTGCCCCCGGTCTGATCGACCCGGCGACCGGCGAACTCCGGAACTCCTCGGGCCTGCCCGAGTGGCACCGCAGACTCGTCGCCGCGCTCCAGGAACGCCTTCCCGAGGCCCGAGTGATCGTCGAGAACGAGACCAACCTCGCCGCCCTCGCCGAACAGCGCGACGGCGCCGCCCGTGGCCGGGACACCTTCGTGCTGCTGTGGCTCGGCCACGGCACCGGCGCGGCCGTGGTCCTCGACGGCACCCTGCGCCGGGGGGTCTCCGGCGGCACCGGCGAGATCGGTTTCCTGCCGGTGCCGGGCACGGGACAGCTGCCGTCGGCGACGGACTGCGAGGGAGGCTTCCACTCCCTTGCGGCGGCGGCGGCGATCGGCCGGCTCGCGGAGGCGGAGGGCGTGGTGGCCGACGTCGACGCCCACGAGCCCCACGCGGCGGCCCTGGTCCGCGTGGCCGTCGCGGACCCCGGCATCCCGGCCCACGCCCGTTTCCTCGACATCCTCGCCGACCGCGTCGCGATCGGCGCCGCGTCCGTCGTCGCCGTCCTCGACCCGGGGTGCGTGGTGCTGGGCGGCGAGATCGGCCGGGCGGGCGGTGCGGTGCTCGCCGCCCGCGTCGAGGAGCGGCTCGCCCGGATGTCCCCCCTCCCGGCGGAGGTGCACGCGAGCGCGCTGGGCGGCGGAGCGGTGTTGCGCGGGGCGTTGCTGACGGCACGGGAGGGCGCCCAGGAGGAGTTGTTCGGGGCCTCGGCCAGGTAGGGAATGGGGGCCCGGCGGCGGGCAAGGGCCGTCTTCACCGCCGCCGGTCCGGCACCGACGGTAGGAGGTCTGGACCTTGACGGTCAATAGGTATGGACCAATTGCGTGGCTTGACTGCCCGCCCCTCACCTGCCGCTTGTCGCCCGCCACTTATTCCCGTCGGTGCTTGTGAGTCAGTCCACACAACTCACCCGCATGGACCACGGCGCGGCGTGGCACACTGGCCTGTAACAGAAGCAGCGCACTCCGGGGTCGGTGAAAGTCCGAACCGGCGGTTATAGTCCGCGACCCGTCCGCTCAGCGTTTTGGCGGCCGGTTGACCAGGTGGAATTCCTGGACCGACGGTTAAAGTCCGGATGGGAGGCAGTGCGCGGCGAGCGGGCATTCGTGCGCGCCGCCGTACCGCTCGGCCATGGCTGAGTTGCGTCCGGCGTCGTTCCCGGTGTTCCCGCTCGTTCACAGCTGTCGTCATCGACAGGCCCCGGAGTCCGTGCCCGAAGAGGCAGGGAGGACCCGGGAAGTGTTCACCGGAATCGTCGAAGAGCTGGGCGAAGTCACGGCCGTCGAAAACCTCGGCGATGCCTCCCGTTTCCGGCTCCGTGGCCCCGTAGTCACCGAAGGCGCCCGCCACGGCGACTCCATCGCCGTCAACGGCGTGTGTCTCACCGTCGTCGAGCACGAGGGCGACGAGTTCACCGCCGACGTCATGGCGGAGACCCTGAACCGCTCCAGCCTGGGCGTCCTCGCCGTCGGCTCCCGCGTCAACCTCGAACGCCCCATGGCCCTGGGCGCCCGTCTCGGCGGCCACATCGTGCAGGGCCACGTCGACGGCACGGGCACGGTCCTCGAACGCAAGCCGTCCGAGAACTGGGAGATCGTCAAGATCTCGCTCCCCGCCGACCTCACCCGCTATGTCGTCGAGAAGGGCTCCATCACCGTCGACGGCATCAGCCTCACCGTCGTCGACGCGGGCCCCGACTACTTCACCGTCAGCCTCATCCCCACCACCCTCGACCTGACCACGCTCGGCCGCAAACAGCCCGGCGACCCGGTCAACCTCGAGGTCGACGTCATCGCCAAGTACGTCGAGCGGCTGCTCGGACCACAGGGGGCGGCGAAGTGAACTGGCTGAACACCGAGGCGTTCACCCTCCTCGACCAGCACATCCTCTGGTCGGACATGATCGGCAACATCCTCGGCCTGATCGCCCTCGCGCTCGGCTGGCGGCGCTCCCTGCTGAGCTGGCCGGTGCAGTTCCTCTCCGGACTCATCCTCTTCGGCGCCTTCTACGGCCATCTCACCGGCAGTGCCGGCAAGCAGGTCGTCGTCATGCTCGTCGCCGGCTACGGCTGGTGGCAGTGGAACCGCCGCAAGGGCGAGGGCGGGGACGGCCACATCACCCCGCGGTTCGCCACCTGGCGCGAGCGCGGTGCCATGATCGGCGCCGCCGCCGTCGGCACGGTCGCCGTGGCCCTGCTCTTCAAGGCCTACCCGACCCTGTCCTGGGACCCCTGGCCGGACGCCTACATCTTCGTCGGCACCATCGTCGCCATGTACGCCCAGGCACGCGGCATGGTCGAGTTCTGGTTCGCCTGGCTCCTCGTCGACCTCGTCGGCGTCCCCCTCAACTTCGCCAACGGCTACGCCTTCTCCGGCTTCGTCTACGTCATCTACGGCGCACTCGTCCTGTGGGGCATGCGCGACTGGTGGCTGCGCTCCCGCAAGGACACGCGGCCCGTCCTGGAAGGAGCGCCCGCATGAGCACGGCACCCATCCTCTACAGCACCGACAACATCGAGGACTGGTCCCTCGACCCCATCGAGCAGGCCATCGCGGACATCGCGGCCGGCCGCCCGGTCGTGGTCGTCGACGACGAGGACCGGGAGAACGAGGGCGACCTCGTCATCGCCGCCGAGAAGGCGACCCCCGAGATCGTCGCCTTCATGATGAGCGAGTGCCGCGGGCTCATCTGCGCCCCCATGGAGGGCGACGAGCTGGACCGGCTCAAGCTGCCGCAGATGGTCGACGACAACACCGAGTCGATGAAAACCGCGTTCACAGTCTCCGTCGACGCCTCCGCCGTTCACGGTGTGAGCACCGGTATCTCGGCCTCCGACCGGGCCACCACGCTTCAGCTCCTCGCAGGTGGCGACGCCGGCGCCGACGACTTCGTCCGCCCCGGCCACATCTTCCCGCTGCGCGCCAGGCCCGGCGGTGTGCTCGTCCGCAACGGCCACACCGAGGCCGCCGTCGACCTCGCCCGCCTAGCGGGACTGCGCCCGGCCGGCGCCATCGTCGAGATCGCCGGCGAGGACGGCCGTATGCTCCGGCTGCCCGAGCTGATCCCCTTCGCCCGCAAGCACGGCCTGACGATCATCTCCATCGAGGACCTGATCGCCTACCGCAGGAGCGCCGAGCCCACCGTCCGCCGCGAGGCCGAGACCCGGCTCCCCACCGCCTTCGGCACCTTCACGGCGTACGGCTACCGCTCCACCGTCGACGGCGTCGAGCACGTCGCCCTCGTCCACGGTGAGATCGGCGCCGACGACGGCGAGAACGTCCTGGTCCGCGTCCACTCCGAATGCCTCACCGGCGACGTCTTCCACTCCCTGCGCTGCGACTGCGGCCCCCAGCTGGAGACCTCCCTGGAACGCATCCGGGACGAGGGCCGCGGAGTCGTCGTCTACCTGCGCGGCCACGAGGGGCGCGGTATCGGACTGCTCTCCAAGCTCCGGGCGTACGAGCTTCAGGAGCAGGGCCGCGACACCCTCGACGCCAACCTGGAGCTGGGCCTGCCCGCCGACGCCCGGGACTACGGCGCCGGCGCGCAGATACTGCAGGACCTCGGCGTCCGCAGCGTGCGCCTGATGACGAACAACCCCGACAAGACCGACGCGCTCGTCCGGCACGGCATCGAGGTCACCGACCGCGAGCCGATGCCCGTACAGGCGGGCGAGCACAACCTCCGCTACCTGCGCACCAAGCGGGACCGGATGGGACACGACCTGCCCTGGCTGGACACGGCCCCCGTGTCCCCCTGCGGCAACCAGTAAGAACAGCCAGTAAGAACAGCACGACAGGTTTTCAAGGTTCAGGTTCAGAGGAGAGACGTGAGCGGCAAGGGTGCACCGGAGCTGTCCGTAAGCAATGTGGGTGACTTCAGGGTCGCCGTCATCGCGGCCCAGTGGCACGAGAAGGTGATGGACGGTCTGGTGGACGGCGCCCTGCGCGCCCTGCGCGACCTGGGCATCGACGAGCCGACCCTGCTGAGGGTCCCCGGCAGCTGGGAACTCCCGGTCGTCGCCAAGGTCCTGGCAGGCCGGGGCTACGACGCGATCGTCGCCCTCGGTGTCGTCATCCGGGGCGGCACCCCCCACTTCGAGTACGTGTGCCAGGGCGTCACCCAGGGCCTCACCCAGGTCTCGGTCGACACCGGCGTCCCCATCGGCATGGGTGTGCTGACCTGCGACACCGAGGAACAGGCCCTCGACCGCGCGGGCATCGAGGGCTCCAACGAGGACAAGGGGCACGAGGCGGTGACGGCGGCCGTGGCGACGGCGGCCACCCTCCGCTCAGTATCCGAACCGTGGCGTTAGGCCGGTCGGCGCAACGCGTAAAGTGGGCGTCACCATGTCCAATAAGACGTTCGAGGAGCTGTTCACCGAGCTCCAGCACAAGGCCGCCACCGGCGATCCCGCCACCTCCCGCACCGCAGAGCTGGTCGGCAAGGGTGTCCATGCCATCGGCAAGAAGGTCGTAGAAGAGGCCGCCGAGGTCTGGATGGCCGCCGAGTACGAGGGGAAGGAAGCAGCCGCCGAGGAGATCTCGCAGCTGCTCTACCACGTCCAGGTGATGATGGTCGCCCGCGGAATCTCGCTGGACGACGTGTACGCCCACCTGTAAGTCTCGCCCGACCGGTACACACCACTGTTCCGTCCCGCACACATCACACAAAGGAAGCCGACCTCATGCTGCGCATCGCCGTCCCCAACAAGGGTTCCCTGTCAGGACCTGCGGCGGAGATGCTGCATGAGGCCGGCTACCAGCAGCGCCGCGAGTCCAAGGAACTGCGCATCGTCGACCCGGAGAACGAGGTCGAGTTCTTCTACCTCCGTCCCCGCGACATCGCGATCTACGTCTCCTCCGGCCGCCTCGACATCGGCGTCACCGGCCGCGACCTGCTCATCGACTCCGGGGCCAACGCGGAGGAGATCCTCCCGCTCGGCTTCGCCCGCTCCACCTTCCGCTTCGCCGGCAAGCCCGGCACGGCGGCGGGCATCGAGGACCTGGCCGGTCTGACCGTGGCCACCTCGTACGAGGGGATCGTCGCCAAGCACCTCGCCGACCACGGCGTCGACGCCTCCGTCGTCCACCTCGACGGCGCCGTCGAGACCGCGATCGAACTCGGTGTCGCCGGGGTCATCGCGGACGTCGTCGAGACCGGCACCTCGCTGCGCAACGCGGGCCTGGAGGTGTTCGGCGAGCCCATCATGAAGTCCGAGGCGATCGTGATCCGCCGCGTCGGCGCGGCGGCCGACGAGACCGCTGAGTCGAAGGTCCAGCAGTTCCTGCGCCGCCTCCAGGGCGTCCTGGTCGCGCGGACGTACGTGATGATGGACTACGACTGCCGCGTCGAACAGCTGGAGAAGGCCGTCGCCCTGACGCCCGGTCTGGAGTCGCCGACCGTCTCGCCGCTGCACAACGAGGGCTGGGTCGCCGTCCGCGCCATGGTCCCCGCCAAGGAGGCCCAGCGGATCATGGACGACCTCTACGACATCGGCGCCCGGGCCATCCTGACCACGGCCATCCACGCCTGCCGCCTCTGAGACACGGGAAGCGACCGACACCGTGAGCGACAGGGACCGTACGCCGATGCAGGATCCGCCCACCACCCCCGTTCCGCCCGCCCTGCCCGCGCTGCCCGTCACTTTCCGGCCGGGCCGCACCCGGGCCGTGCTGGTCTCCGCGAGCGCCGCGATCTTCGTCGTCATCACGACGATCTCGCTGCTCCTGGAGAAGCTCAGCCCGGGGGAGCGCCTCAGCTTCGTCTTCACCGGCGCGCTGCTGTCCTCCGTGCTTCTGCTGCTGTCCCGGCCGAAGGTGGTCGCCGACGAGGCCGGGGTCACGGTCGTCAACATCGTCAGCAAGCGGCGTCTGGACTGGGCGGAGATCCTCCGGGTGAACCTCCGTTCGGGCGACCCCTGGGTGTTCCTCGACCTCAGCGACGGTACGAGTCTGCCCGCGCTCGGCATCCAGCCGGGCATCTCCAAGCAGCGCGCCATCGAGGACGCGCGCACCCTGCGGGCGCTCACCGAGGCGCGCTCCGCGGGCGACCCCGAGCAAGATCAGGGCTGACTCAGGGCCGTCCACCCTGCCGCACAGACCCATGTCTTGATTAATCTGTTGGCGGAGGCGTTTTCGTGCGCCTCCGCCACTGATGTTCCCCCCGGTCTTCAGCGGCCCCCTGCTACCCGAGGAGTGACTCCCTCCAGCGATGGACGGATCGTCCTGTAGTACCTGCGCCGCCCCCTCCCGACATACCGAGGCGGCGGCATGACCATCCCCCTGCTGCTCCTTGCCGCGGCATTCCTGCTGATCCTGGCCAACGGCTTCTTCGTGGCAGCCGAGTTCGGCCTCGTCACGGTCGAGCGACCGGAAGCAGAGAAGGCCGCCGCAGAGGGCGACCGACGGGCCCGTACGGTCGTCGACTCCCTCAAGGAGCTGTCCTTCCAGCTCTCCGGCACCCAACTCGGCATCACCATCACCTCCCTCGTCGTCGGCATGCTCGCCGAACCGGCGCTCGCGGAGCTGCTGCACGGCCCGTTCACCGCGATCGGTCTGCCCGAAGGGGCCGTCCCGAGCGTCTCGGTGATCGTCGGCATGCTGCTGGCCTCGGCCGTGCAGATGGTGATCGGCGAACTCGTGCCCAAGAACTGGGCGGTGTCCAAGCCGATGCAGGTCGCCCGCTTCGTGGCCGGCCCGCAGTACGCCTTCTCCCGACTCTTCCGCCCGGTGATCGCCGGACTCAACTCGGTGGCCAACCGCCTGGTCCGCGCCTTGGGCGTCGAACCCACCGCCGAACTGGCCTCGGCCCGTACCCCCGGCGAACTGGTCTCCCTGGCCCGGCACTCGGCCCAGGCAGGCACACTGGAACAGGACACGGCGGACCTCTTCGTACGGACACTGTCGCTGGCCGACCTGACCGCGCAGCACGTGATGACCCCGCGCGTGCGGGTCAGCTCGCTGCAGTCGTCGGCCACCGCCGAGGACGTCGTCAACCTGACCCGGGCCACCGGTCTGTCCCGCTTCCCCGTCTACCGGGAGCGGATCGACGAGATCGTCGGCATGGTCCACCTCAAGGACGCCCTCGCCGTACCCGCGGCGGACCGGCTGCGCACCCCCGTCGGCCGGATCGCCCAGTCCCCTCTCCTGGTCCCCGAGACGCTCCCCGTGCAGCCGCTGCTCGAACTGCTCCGCAGCCAGCAGCCCATCGCCGTCGTCGTCGACGAGTACGGCGGTACGGCGGGCGTGGTCACCCTGGAGGACATCGTCGAGGAACTCGTCGGCGAGGTCCGGGACGAGCACGACGGCCAGGACGTCCCCGAACTCGCCGCGGCCCCGGCCGACGACGGCCGCCCCGCCTGGGACGCTGACGGCAGCTGCCGGGTCGACATCCTCCAGCGCATAGGCCTCGACGTGCCCGAGGGGCCGTACGAGACGGTCGCCGGCCTCGTCGCCGACCTGCTGGGCCGGATCCCGGTCCCCGGTGACCGGGCCGAACTGCCGGGCTGGCGCCTCTCAGTCCGCCAGGTCGGCCACTACCGGGCCGAGCGGGTCCGCCTGATCAGGACAGAGGGCAGCAAGCAGCCGGCCGACCTCGCGGTGGAGGCGGCCCGATGAGCGTGCTCCAACTCCTCTTCGCCCTTCTCCTCGTGCTCGCCAACGGCTTCTTCGTCGGCGCCGAGTTCGCCCTCGTCTCCGTCCGCCGCAGCCAGATCGAACCGCTCGGCACGGCGAGATCCCGCCAGGTGCTGTACGGCCTGGAGCGGCTGCCGCAGATGATGGCCGCGGCCCAGTTCGGCATCACCGTCTGTTCGCTGACCCTGGGTGCGGTCGCCGAACCGACCGTGGCCCACCTGCTGGAACCGGTCTTCGAGGCGGCACACCTGCCCGAGGGCATGATCCACCCGCTGGGTTATGTCATCGCGCTCGCGTCCGTGGTCTTCCTGCACCTGGTCATCGGCGAGATGCTCCCGAAGAACCTGGCGATGGCGGCGCCCGAGAAGACCGCGCTGTGGCTGAGCCCGGGGCTGGTGGCTTTCGCCCGCCTGTGCCGTCCCGTCACGGTGGGCCTGGGTGCCTGCGCTCGCCTGGTCCTGAAGCTCTTCCGCGTCGAGCCCAAGGACGAGGTCGAGGCGGTCTTCACCAGCGAACAGCTCAACCGCTTGGTGGAGGACGCGGGCCAGGCCGGACTGCTCGACCCCGGTGAGCAGGAACGCCTGGAGGACGCGCTGGAACTGGGCTCCCGCCCGGTCACCGACGTCCTCCTCGACCGCGAGTCCCTGGTGACGGTGGGCCCGTCGGTCACCCCGGGCCAGGTCGTCGCCCTCACGGCTCGCACCGGGTACTCCCGCTTCCCGGTGGTCGCGGAGGGCGGCGCCTTCATGGGCTACCTGCACGTGAAGGACGTACTCGACCTGGAGGACTCGGAACGGGCGGTGCCGCAGCATGTGTGGCGCTCGATGACGACCCTGCGCTCGGAACTCCCGCTGGACGACGCGTTGACGGTGATGCGCCGGGCGGCGACGCACCTGGCGCAGGTGGCGGACGCGTCGGGGCGGGTGATCGGCCTGGTGGCGATGGAGGACGTACTGGAACTCCTGGTGGGCGAGGTACGGGACCCGGCCCACCGCCAGCCCCCGCCGATCCCGAAGGTGAGGGAGCCTCGGGCGGACGCGCAGGAGGAGGCGCTGGCCAGCTAGGCGCTCCGCGGGTTGGGCGGGTGTTCTGCCGCGGGCCCGGTGGGGCTGGTCGCGCAGTTCCCCGCGCCCCTCAAAGCCCCGCCCATCCCGGTTCGTTCGGCTGCGGGCGGGTGGGGGCTGAGCGCGCAGTTCCTCGCGCCCCTGGAGGGGCGCCCCAGCGGGGCGGAGTTCGCAGGCACCGCGCTGCCTGGCTGCGGGCGCGCGTGCCGCTGGGCGGTGCCCCTCCTGGCGGTGCCCCGTCAACCCGCCTCGCTGCGGGCATGCGTGCCGCTAGGGGCGGCTCCCGTCCCACCGAAAGCGGCACCCCGTACAGCGCCGGGCTGCGCGACCCACCCCCCCGGCCACAACACCGGTGCCGGGGGGTCAGAGGGCTGATGGGTCCTGGGGCCCTCGCCCCGACAGGACCTCCCCGTACGCCTGCATCAGGTCCGGCAGGCGCAACGTCGACAAGTCGTCCCGGGTCAGCATCCCGGGATAGACCGACAGCCGCAGATCCCTGTACGCACAGCTCTTCTCGTACAGCGTCCGCAGGAACCTCCCGTTGCCCAACTCGTCGATCCACCCCTGGCCGACGACGTGCGCGGCGATCGAGCGCAGCTCGTCCAGCGCCTCCTCGTCCCACACATCACCGTTCTCGGCAGCCAACACCTCGCCGATGGAGGTGAGTTCGAGCGGCCGGTACGAGGGAAAGTCGACGCGGGTCGTGAAGCGGGACGACAGTCCGGGGTTGGCGGCCAGCAGCCGGTCCATGCCCTCCGGATAGCCGGCCAGGATCACCACCAGGTGGTCCCGGTTGTCCTCGGCCCGTTTCAGCAGCACCTGCAACGCCTCGTCGCCGTACGCATCCCCCTTGCCGTACCCGGAGTTGGACAGCGAGTACGCCTCGTCGACGAAGAGGACGCCACCGATCGCGGAGTCGATCAGCTCGTTGGCCTTCACCGCGGTCTGGCCGAGATACTCGCCGACCAGGTCCGCCCGCTGCGCCTCCACCAGATGGTCACCGCCGAGCAGACCCAGCGCGTAGAACACCCGGCCGAGGATGCGTGCGACTGTGGTCTTGCCGGTACCCGACGGCCCGGAGAAGACGAAGTGCCGTTTCGGCGGCTGGACCGGCAGCCCCTGCCCCGCCCGCAGCCGCGCCATGTTCAACTGGGCCGACAGCGCCTTCACTTGGCGCTTGACCGGCTCCAGGCCCACCATGCGCTCCAACTCGGCCAGGGCCTCTTCGAGCAGCCCGGGGTCGGTCGGGCCCGTCGGCAGCGGCTGCACAGGCAGGGCCGCCTTCTCCCGCACCGAGTCCGTCGCGGACGGCAACGGGGCGCCGGGCGGCGGGAGTTCGGGCTCTGAGAGCTTCAGGTCGCGGCCCTCGCCGCCGAACAGGGGGTCGATGCCGTCCGGGCTTTCGAGCAGCTCCTGCCCGATGCCGGTGAGCGTGATCGCCGCCAGGTCGGCCGCCTCGTCGTACCCGTCGCCCTCGGAGATCGCGGCGAGCCGCGCCGAGGTGTCCATGAACGCGGGGTCGACCCGGTGCACGGCCCGGTACAGGGGGAGCGCCGCCGCCGAGCGGCCCGTGCCCTCGTGGGCCCGCGCCAGCCAGTACCGCAGCTCCTTGCGCTGCGGCTGCTCGCTGCGACAGCGCATCAGCGCGGCCGACAGCAGCGGCTCCGCCTGGCCGTACATCTCCAGGCGCACCCGGGCCATACCGCCGAACAGACCCGCCTCGATGCCCAGCATGGCGTCGTTGATCAACGGGTCGGTGTGCCGGACCAGTTGCTCCCAGTCCTTGACGAGATAGGCGCGACACGCGTGCAGGAAGCGGACCTGCGGGTCGGTGTCCACCGGCGGCAGACCGGCCAACGCCCGGTCCAGCTCGGGCACATGGCGGCCGTCCAGCCAGTGCGAGGCGTGCGCGAGCAGCAGATCGCGCGGGCTTTCCAGCACCGGCTGCACCCACCAGCCCAGCCAGTACCAGGAGTTGAGCGTCCGGCGATGGCGTGAGCGCTGCTCCCCGAAGCGCTCACGGTGCCGGAACATCCGTAGCAGCGCGGTCGTCGTGTCGACGCGCAGCGCATGCAGTCCGAGCCAGCCGTCAGCCATCCCGGGATCCATCCGCACCGCGGTGCGGAACTCCTCCTCCGCCTGCGGATAGGCGCCCATCGTGTAGGCGTCCACACCTCGCAGCCAGGCGAGGTCGGCCGGGGCCTCGGGGCCCTGCGTGCCGAAGTCCATCACGTCCCCCACAAACCGTGCCCCCGATTGCCTCTCCGACGGGCCGGTGCCCGTCGGCAGCTTGGTCGAACCGCTGTGCCGCGGACGGGAGTTGCAACGGTGCGCAGAGCAGCCGTCCGAGTCGCACCGAGGGCATCGTACCTGCGCTTCACGTGCCCGCAGCAGGGTGCCGCACAGGACGTTTGACGAGGTGGGAGCAGATGGGGCGCACTCGGCGCGGTCACCGAGGGTGAACAAAAAACGCCTCGTGGCGGCCGGGAAACGGGGTGCGGGCAGAACGAAGCCCCCGATCACGGGGGAACAACCGGGGGCTTCGCGACTGCGGGCGGCAACGAACGGCCGCGCATTCAGAACGTAAGTCCTGTACGGCCAGTCGGTCAAGCCGAGTTGAGGCACGCGGGCCGGTTGAACGGCAAGGGTCTTCACAAGTTCAGCACACAGCCGACGGCCCGTCACGGTGAGTGAGAATCTGGTCTGATCCAACGGTCCCGGCAGGCCCCGGCAGCACCTCGTACCCCTCGCCGCACTGCCGTACCAACTGGTCGGCGAACGGACGCGAGGGGTCCGCGGCGAAGTGCCGACGTTCCGCGTCGACCCATCCGGCCCAGAACTCGCTCTGGTCCGCCCCGTCCCGCAGTTGCCCGCGCGCCCAGGCCTCCTCGTCGGCCAGCTCCATCCACAACAGCCGCGCCAGGAACGGCCGTAGCGCCCGCCGCCCGGCCCCGACCCCCTCCACCAGCACCATGGGCGCGGCCGGCAGCTCCCTGGGCGGTCCGAAGCGCCGGGACACCCAGTCGTAGGGGGCGTAGGAGGCGCTCTCGCCGCGCCGCAGCGGCTCGATCACCTCACTGACCAGGCGCCGCGTCCACGCGAACAGCTCGTCGTGGGTGGCGATGTCGTCGAGGTGCAGCACGGGCACCCCGCCGAGCGCCGCGGCCAACTGCCCGGCGAACGTGGTCTTCCCGGACCCCGCGTGCCCGTCGACGGCGATCAGCCGGACGGGGCCGCAGGAGGGCGGCAGACGGTGCAGAGTGCGTACGAGGTCGTGGATGACGGTTCCCGGAGGGCGATGGGATTCGGACATATTGGCAGGGTCCATTCTAGGGACCGGGCGGGCATCGCCGTGGCCCGCGCCGCAGGTCACGCCAATGGTCGAGACCAATATTCGTCCGCGTGGCACGGCCCGAAGTGCTGGCATGAGCCGGTCACCGGCGGCCATAGTTGGCGCACATCCGTGCACTGTCCCGCCCGCCTAGGACACCTGGGGGTCACCCGCCCATGAGCAGAGCCGAACAACCGTCCCGCAGGACCGTCCTCGCCGCGGCGGTCGCCGCCGCCGTCGCGGGCAGCGCCGGCCCGGCCGCCGCCGACACCCCGGACGCGACCGGCCGCGACGCCGAGGCCGACCCCGTCCGCCCTGTCGACAACCGCGCCTGGACCGCGTACGCGGACTGGTGCGGCGGCACCTTCAAGGGCTCCCGTGCCGTCGCCGGCACGCGGCCCGGGGTCGTGATCGGTACGCCGGCCGGCACGGTCGACTACACCGATCCGCACACCGGAAAGACGGCGGCCTGGGAGTACGCGACCTGGACGTCCCCCGTGCACCGGCTCACGGTGCCCGCCACCGAGGTCATCGCCTCCTGGAACGCGCGCACCCCGGCCGGCACCTGGCTCCAGATCGAGCTGACCGGCACGTACTCGGACGGCACCGCCACCCCCTGGTACGTCATGGGCCGCTGGGCCTCCGGCGACCAGGACATCAAGCGGACCTCCGTCGACGACCAGACCGACGACAAGAGCACCGTCTGGACCGACACCTTCGCCATCGACGACCCGGCCACGGGCCTGCGCCTGGTCTCGTACCGGCTGCGTCTGACCCTCCACCGCAAGCCCGGCACCACGGCCACACCCACCGTCTGGCGCGTCGGCGCGATGGGCTCCGACGTCCCGGACCGCTTCACCGTGCCCGCCTCGACACCCGGCCCGGCGAAGGAACTGGTCGTCCCGCGCTACTCGCAGGAGATCCACAGCGGCCAGTACCCCGAGTACGACAACGGCGGCGAGGCCTGGTGCAGCCCCACCTCCTCGCAGATGATCATCGAGTACTGGGGGCGGAAGCCCACGGCGGAGCAACTGGCCTGGGTCGACCCGGCCTACGCCGACCCGCAGGTGTGCCACGCGGCCCGCTTCACCTACGACTTCCAGTACGGCGGCTGTGGCAACTGGCCCTTCAACGCGGCCTACGCGGCGACCTACCAGGACTTCCAGGGCGTGGTCACCCGGCTCGGCTCGCTCACCGACCTGGAGACGCTGATCGCGGCCGGTATCCCGGCCATAACGTCCCAGTCGTTCCTCAAGACCGAGCTGACGGGGGCGGGTTACGGTACCTCCGGCCATCTGATGACCGTGATCGGCTTCACCGCCGACGGCGATGTGATCGCCAACGACCCGTTCTCGGCGACGAACGAGGCCGTGCGCCGGGTCTATGCGCGGCGCGAGTTCGAGAACATCTGGCTGCGGACCAAGCGGTACAACGCCAGCGGCAAGGTCGCCTCCGGCACCGGCGGTGTCTGCTACCTGTACTTCCCGGCCCGGCCGACCGCCGCCCAGCTCGCGGCGCTCGCGGCGGTGGGCGTGCGCTGAACCGAAGAGGCCGAGGAGTCCGAAGCGGCTGACGAGACCGACGAGACCGACGAGACCGACGAGAACACGGCCCCCGGGAGACCGGGGGCCGTCCGTTTTCGGCCGGATGTGACCAACGTCTCGGCCATGAAAGCCCCGATGAATGGCAAGGTGGACAGAACGGTGGGGGAGTCCATCGCACACTGACCTCAGCGAGATGCCATGACCGCGAGCACTGCCGCAGCCCCCGCCCGCACCCGTACCGGCGGCCCCCAGGACGACGGCCCGAAGATCTTCGAGCACGTCATGGGCTGGACCTTCGTGGTCGTGCTCGCCATGCTCGTCGCCCAGCTCGGCCTGCTCTGAGCCGGTGCGATCCGCCCTGAACCAGGCCCCGGCGCCCTCGGTCGGAGTCGAACGTGCAGGTGGCTCCGGTCTGCCATACTTCGGATGTCCCGCCCGCAGTTGGAGACCAGGGCCCCGAATTGAACAGTAGTCGACAGCCTGCCGCAGAACGCCCGCGGGCCCGCGGCACCGACCGCTCTCTGGCGCGACGCGCCGAACTCATCGCCATCGGACGGAAACTGTTCGCCGATCGGTCGTACGACGCACTGTCGATGGACGACATCGCACGTCAGGCGCAGGTCGCCAAAGGGCTGATCTACTACTACTTCCAGTCCAAGCGCGGCTACTACCTCGCCATCGTCGAGGACTCGGTCGCCGACCTGGTCACCTTCGCGTCCAGCGGCCTCGCCCACGCACCCGTGGACCGGGTACACCGCACCCTCGACGCCTACCTGCGCTTCGCCGAGCACAACCAGGCCGCCTACCGCACGATCGTCAGCGGCGGCGTCGGCTTCGACGCCGAGGTGCACGCCATCCGGGACGGGGTGCGCGATGTGATCGTCGCGACCATCGCCGACGGCGCGTACGGCAGACAGGACATCGGCCCGCTGGCCCGCATGGGCCTGTTCGGCTGGGTGTGCAGCGTGGAGGGCGCCACCCTCGACTGGATCGACCGCCCCCAACTGCCCCGCGACATCATGCGCGAACTCCTCGTGAAGATGCTGGGCGGCGCCCTGCGCGCCATCGAGGAGCTCGACCCGGCGTATGTGACGCCGGAACCGGCCCGCCGGGACAACTGACCACCGGCCGACGGCGGTTGAGGGCGGAGGCTCGTGGTCCCCGCCCTCAACCGCCTTCCGGGTGCGCCTACTTGATCGCCCTGATCAGCTCACCGTTCGAGGTGTCGCCACTCAGCTCCCAGAAGAACGTGCCGCCCAGCCCCTGCTGGTTCTTGTACGCCATCTTCGTGGCGATGGTCGCCGGGGTGTCGTAACTCCACCAGTCGCTCCCGCACTTGGCGTACGCCGTCCCGCCGACGGTGCCGGTCGCGGGGCACTTGGTCTTCAGCACCTTGTAGTCCTCGAAGCCCGCCTCGTACGTACCCGCCGCCGGACCGGTCGCCGTGCCGCCGGGCGCCGACTGCGTCACGCCGGTCCAGCCGCGCCCGTAGAAGCCGATGCCGAGCAGCAGCTTCGAGGCCGGGATGCCGAGACCCTTGAGTTTCGCGATGGTCGCCGAGGTGTAGTAGCCGGCCTGCGGGATGCCGGGGTACGAGTTGAGCGCCGAGTGCGGAGCCGTCGGACCGGTCGCCGCCCAGGCGCCGAAGAAGTCGTACGTCATCGGGTTGTACCAGTCGACGTACCTGGCCGCGCCCGCGTAGTCCGCCGCGTCGATCTTGCCGCCGGGGGTGGCGTCGGCCGTGATCGCCGCCGTGACCAGGTTGCGGGAGCCGAACTTGGCCCGCAGCGCCGCCATCACGTTCTTGAAGGCCGCCCTGCCGCTGGTGTCACAGGTCAGGCCGCAGGCGTTCGGGTACTCCCAGTCGATGTCGATGCCGTCGAACACATCGGCCCACTGCGAGTTCTCGACCAGGTCGTAGCAGGACTGGGCGAACGCGGCCGGGTTCTGCGCGGCCTCGCCGAAACCGCCCGACCAGGTCCAACCGCCGAACGACCAGAGGACCTTGAGGTTCGGGTGCTTCCGCTTCAGCTCGCGCAGCTGGTTGAAGTTGCCGCGCAGCGGCTGGCTCGCGGTGTCGGCGACCCCGTCCACCGACTCGGCGGCGGTGTACGCCCGGCCGGTCGCCGCGTCGGCGTCGCCCATCACGCACTTGCCGCCGGTGACATTGCCGAAGGCGTAGTTGACGTGGGTCAGCCGGGCGGCCGAACCGGACGTCTCGATGTTCTTGACGTAGTACTTGCGGTCGTATGTGCCCCAGTCGGTGAAGTAGCCGAGAACCTTGGAGCCGGCGGCTTTCGGGGCGGGTTTCGCGGCGGCCTTCGAAACCGGCTGCGCTGTCTGCGCGGCGGTCGCGGTGCCCGCGCCGGCCAGCAGTCCGGCGCCGAGAACGGCACAACACGCGGCGGACACAAGGGCCTTGAAGCGGACACGGGGGAGGTGCGGTCTGTGCATCGGGCTGTCTCCTCGGAGGGGAGGGGAGCGTGGGGAGGCGGTGTCAGGAACTGCGGGCACAGTAAGTGGACTAGACCAGTGTGGTCAATGGTTCGGACCAATCCTGGAGTGAGGCCGATGTCCCGGGATGTGATCGAATAAACGCTCGTTAACCGGTGACGCGGTGCCGCCGATCGGGCATACTCGCAGCTCCACAGCCGTTCGCCGACCGCTTCCGCGACCCGGAAGAGCCAGCATCGGCCGTGACCAGCGACACCGGCGGACGCCCCCTACTCGGGCGCGCGTGTGCCGTCGCGCCCAACAGGGAGGAGAGCGTCGACATGCCCGACCACGCCCCGCAGCCGGTGGACCGTCAACTGCCCACGGACGAGGCCCGGGACCTGATCTCGCTCGTTCGCGACATCGCCCAGCGCGAGATCGCCCCGAAGGCGGCCGAGGAGGAGGACGCCGGACGCTTCCCGCGCGAAGTCTTCGCCCTGCTCTCGGAATCGGGACTGCTCGGCCTCCCGTACTCCTCCGACCACGGCGGCGGCGACCAGCCGTACGAGGTCTACCTCCAGGTCCTCGAAGAGCTGGCCGCGGCCCGCCTCACCGTCGGACTCGGCGCCAGTGTGCACACCCTGTCCTGCCACGCCCTCGCGAGCTACGGCACCAAGGAGCAACAGGCCGAACACCTCCCCGCGATGCTCGGCGGCGGCCTCCTCGGCGCGTACTGCCTCTCCGAACCCGCGTCCGGCTCCGACGCCGCCTCCCTGAGCACGAAGGCCGTCCGGGACGGCGACGACTGGGTGCTCACCGGCACCAAGGCCTGGATCACCCACGGCGGCATCGCCGACTTCTACACGGTCATGGCGCGCACGGGGGAGGAGGGCCCGCGCGGGATCACCGCGTTCCTGGCCCCCGGCGACGCGGCCGGACTCAACGCCGCAGCTCCCGAACGGAAGATGGGCCTCAAGGGCTCGCCCACCGCCCAGATCAACTTCGACGGGGTCCGGCTCGACGCCGGCCGACGCATCGGAGGGGAGGGGCAGGGCTTCGCCATCGCGCTGTCCGCGCTCGACTCCGGGCGTCTCGGCATCGCGGCCTGCGCGATCGGCGTGGCCCAGGCGGCACTCGACGAGGCGGTGGCCTACGCGACCGGGCGCCGGCAGTTCGGGCGGCCCATCTCCGACTTCCAGGGGCTGCGCTTCCTGCTCGCCGACATGGCCACGCAGATCGAGGCGGGCCGCGCGCTGTACCTCGCGGCGGCACGGCTGCGCGACGCGGGGCGGCCGTTCGCCAAGCAGGCCGCCATGGCCAAACTCCTGTGCACCGACGCGGCGATGAAGGTCACCACGGACGCGGTCCAGGTGCTCGGCGGCTACGGCTACACCGCGGACTTCCCGGTTGAGCGCTACATGCGCGAGGCGAAGGTCCTTCAGATCGTCGAGGGCACCAACCAGATCCAGCGGATGGTCATCGCCCGTCACCTCGCGGGTCCGGAGACACGCTGAACGGATCGACCACGATCCCGAGCCCGGCCGGCGGCGCAGCGAGCCGGACCCACTCCGGGTCGTAGCGCCCCGGCAGGGTGCGGCCGCGATCGGCCCAAGTGCGCAGCAGGGCACGGTAGATGGGCGGGTCGGGCGGAGCGGGTGGGGCCGGCGGGTTCGGCCGGCTCCGCGGAACCGATTCTGCCGAGCCGGTCGCGTAGGACTGGCGCGGACGTCCCGGCGCCGCGTACGTGGGGGTCGTCATGCCAGGGCAACGCGGTGACGGTCGATCAGGTCACCGCGCGCCGGATTCGGCTCTGAGTTCGCCCCTGAAGGGCGCGCATGCCGAACCCGCACCACGGCACGGAAACCGGCGAGCTGTGGTGCAGGGGTGGTCAGGAGGTTCGAGCGGACGCGCTCAGGCGGCGTGGCGCCGCATCTCGGGGACCCGCATCGGGCGCGAGCCCGGGCCGCCGACGTGCGAGAAGGGCTGGGTCCGCCAGTCGAGCCCCTGAGGGAGCGTCAACAGCAGGGCGGTGTGCTGCTCCTGGGGCTTGGCGGACTCGTCGTCCGTGGGCCGGGCGTCGGCCGCCGCGCGGCCCGTACCGGCGCAGACCGTGAGCCCGAACGGGTTCCACGGCGAAGCGCACAGCGCATGCTCCGGAAGGATCTCCTCGTCCGCGAGGAGCGCGATGGGCTGCGCGCAGTCCGGGCAGATCACCCGGAACATCTCGAAGGTGTCGTAGTCGTCGAGTTCCTCGCCGTCGAGTGCGTCGGGTTCGACGCTCTCCGGCTCGGGTTCGACGACCAACTGGGGCCTCTTGGGCGCGGTGCGACCAGGGCGCTTAAGACTCTGCATGGGTTACTCCCCCTCGGGCTGGGCCGACAAGGCGCTGCGGCCTCGACCACAGCAAGCACTTCCCGCCCGGTCTCGGCGGTAATCGCGAGACCATCAGGGAGCACGTTCGAGGGCTGTGGCGTTCGTCACATGCCGTTCGCAGGTGCCCGTGGCGTTGCTTTTGTCCCTCATACGGCTCACAGGGCACTCCCCGTCACATCACGAACAGGGTGTGACCTGCACCGCTCAGGTATCGGAGGAGATCAACGGCACTGTAGGTTCTGCGCCATGGAGGAGCTGGACCGACAGATCGTGCAGCTGCTCGTCAAGGACGGGCGGATGAGTTACACCGACCTGGGCAAGGCCACGGGCCTGTCCACGTCTGCCGTGCACCAGCGGGTGCGCCGGCTGGAACAGCGTGGCGTCATCCGCGGTTACGCCGCGGTCGTCGACCCGGAGGCCGTGGGGCTGCCCATGACGGCCTTCATCTCGGTGAAACCCTTCGACCCCAGCGCCCCGGACGACATCGCGGAACGCCTCCGGGACGTCCCGGAACTCGAGGCGTGCCACAGCGTGGCGGGCGAGGAGAACTACATCCTCAAGGTCCGCGTAGCCACCCCCCACGAGCTGGAGGAACTCCTGGCCAGGGTCCGCAGCCTGGCAGGCGTCTCGACCCGCACGACGGTGGTCCTGTCGACACCGTACGAGGCGAGACCCCCGAAGATCTGAACATCTGACGTCGGCCTTGACTGTGGGCAGTAGTTCCGCCCAGCCGACAGCGCCGGGTGCCATGACAACAGGCCCCAGGTGCAGCACAGCCGGGCGCTCGCGGGAAACTGTCCCCATGAGTGAACGCCCAGCCCAGCCCGACACCGTCCTCCTCCGCGGCGGCGAAGTCCACAGCCCCGCCGACCCCTTCGCGACCGCGATGGTCGTCGAGCGAGGCCACATCGCCTGGGTCGGCTCGGAGGGCGCCGCGGACGCCTTCGCGGGTGCGGCGGACGAGGTGATCGACCTCGACGGCGCCCTCGTCACCCCGGCGTTCACCGACGCACACGTGCACACCACCGCCACGGGACTCGCCCTCACCGGCCTCGACCTCTCCGACGCCCCCTCCCTCGACGCGGCCCTCACCCTCGTACGCGAGTTCGCCGCCGCCCGCCCGGCCGACCGCGTCCTGCTCGGCCACGGCTGGGACGCCGCCCGCTGGCCCGGTGGCCGCCCGCCGACCCGCGCCGAGCTGGACGAGGCCACCGGCGGACGCCCGCTGTACCTCAGCCGGATCGACGTCCACTCGGCGGTCGTGACGACGGCACTGCTCGACCTGGTCCGGGGCGACACCGGCCGCCCCGACGCCCCGCTGACCGGCGACGCCCACCACACGGTCCGGGCCGCCGCCCTGGGCGCGGTGACCCCGGCACAGCGCACCGAGGCCCAGCGGGCCGCCCTCGCGCGCGCCGCCTCGCTCGGCATCGGCTCCGTCCACGAGTGCGCCGGGCCGGAGATCTCCTCGGAGGACGACTTCACCGGGCTGCTCCGCCTCGCCGCCGAGGAACCGGGCCCCCGCGTCGTCGGCTACTGGGCCGAACAGGACGTCGAGAAGGCCCGTGCCCTGGGCGCGCTCGGCGCCGCCGGTGACCTGTTCGTCGACGGCGCCCTCGGCTCGCACACCGCCTGCCTGCACGAGCCGTACAGCGACCAGGCGGGCCACACGGGCACCGCCTACCTGGACACCGCTGCCGTCGCCGCCCATGTCGTCGCCTGCACCGAGGCGGGGCTCCAGGCGGGCTTCCACGCCATCGGGGACGCCGCTGTGACCTCCGTGGTCGAGGGAGTGCGCGCCGCCGCCGAGAAGGTCGGCCTGGCCCGCGTCCGCGCCGCCCGGCACCGCGTCGAGCACGCCGAGCTGCTCACCCCCGAGACCATCGCCGCCTTCGCCGAGCTGGGCCTCACCGCGTCCGTACAGCCCGCCTTCGACGCCCTGTGGGGCGGCGAGGACGGCATGTACGCCCAGCGCCTCGGCGCCGACCGCGCGCGGGCCCTGAACCCCTTCGCGGCCCTCCTGAAGGCCGGCGTCCCGCTCGCCCTGGGCTCGGACAGCCCCGTCACCCCGCTCGACCCCTGGGGCACGGTCCGCGCCGCGGCCTTCCACCGCACCCCGGAGCACCGCATCTCGGTCCGCGCCGCCTTCACGGCCCACACCCGCGGCGGCTGGCGGGCCGTCGGACGCGACGACGCGGGCGTCCTGGTGCCGGGCGCCCCCGCGGACTACGCCGTGTGGCGCACCGGCGCCCTCCTGGTCCAGGCCCCCGACGACCGGGTCGCCCGCTGGTCCACCGACCCCCGCTCCGGTACCCCGGGCCTGCCGGATCTCACCCCGGGCGCCGACCTCCCCGTGTGTCTGCGCACGGTGGTGGGCGGACGAACGGTGTTCGTACGGCCGGGCGAGTGATCTCCCGGGGTGGCGCGATACGGATCGATGGCCGACACGCCGTCGCGCGACCTGCGTATCCTCGGCGTTGACCAGGCGATTGAGGAAAGAACCGCAGGTCAAGCAGCTGTTGACAGCCGACGGCAGGTGGCCGGTAGGTTCGGCCGGGTCCACCACCGGACGCCCGACCGGGGAACCTCCGAGCAGTCGCCCAAGCGCCGCTGGGTCAGGGATGGTGTGCCGCACCGGCGCACCGTCACTGGCAGCCAGGCCCAGCGCCCGCGCCACGGCGACGGAACGTTCCACCCGGTCGGCAAGGTGTGACCCGGGTGGGGCCCGGACGTCCAGTAGACAACGGCTTTCGGTCGACCCGCAGCCAGCGGGTCCCAGGTCGGCCCGAAGGGCGCCGGGCCCCGATCCGCAGCGTGCACAGGTGACGAAGCGGACTTCCTTACCCGTCTCTTCCCGAATAGACACCCCTGTAGGAACGTGCCGACACGTCGGCGCAGGCTGCGGCCACTATGGTGGACCTCTGCGTACGGACTTGAAGGGGCAGCAGTGAACGACGGCGACGGGACCCTCGCGGCAGAAGCCCAGGGGAGGCGGTTCGGCCCGCTCGGCACGGCCTTGGTGATCATTCCGACCTACAACGAGGCGGAGAACATCAAGAAGATCGTCGGCCGGGTGCGTGAGGCCGTCCCCGACGCCCACGTTCTCGTGGCGGACGACAACAGCCCCGACGGCACCGGCAAGCTCGCCGACGAACTGGCCGTCGACGACGACCAGGTCCAGGTGCTGCACCGCAAGGGCAAGGAAGGGCTCGGCGCCGCCTACCTCGCGGGCTTCCGCTGGGGCATGGACAACGGCTACGGCGTCCTGATCGAGATGGACGCCGACGGCTCCCACCAGCCCGAGGAACTGCCCCGCCTGCTGACCGCCCTCAAGGGCGCCGACCTGGTCCTCGGCTCCCGCTGGGTGCCGGGCGGCAGGGTGGTCAACTGGCCCAAGACCCGCGAGTTCATCTCCCGTGGCGGCAGCCTCTACTCGCGGATCGCCCTGGACCTCCCCCTCCGCGACATCACGGGCGGCTACCGCGCCTTCCGCCGTGAGACCCTCGAAGGCCTCGGCCTCGACGAGGTCGCCTCGCAGGGCTACTGCTTCCAGGTCGACCTGGCCCGCCGCGCCATCAGGACCGGCTATCACGTGGTCGAGGTGCCCATCACCTTCGTCGAGCGCGAACACGGCGACTCCAAGATGAGCCGGGACATCATGGTCGAGGCGCTCTGGCGGGTCACGATGTGGGGTGTGGGGGAGCGAGTGAACAAGGCCCGCGGCAGGACCAGGAAGCCGTAGCAGCCCGTCCCGGGTCCGCCCGTACGACTTCACAGACTCCGTTGATCATCCTCTTATCCTGTGCTGAGCCCGGCCCAGGCACACTGGACGTATGACGACTGGCGCACCGATTCCCACGTATCCCGCCCGGCCGCGGCGTTCCCGGCTGCGCACCTTCCTGCCGCTGGGCATCGCCGCCTGGCTGGTGCTGGAGATCTGGTTGCTGACCGTGGTCGCCGGCGCGGCGAGCGGCTTCACGGTCTTCCTGCTCCTGGTCGCCGGATTCGTGCTCGGCTCCGTGGTCATCAAACGGGCCGGCCGCCGGGCCTTCCGCAACCTCACGGAGACGCTGCAACAGCAGCAGGCCGGCGGCATGCCGGCGGCGGCCACGGCTCGCCCCGGCGGCAGCGAGGGCAACGGCCTGATGATGCTCGGCGGCCTGCTGCTGATGCTGCCCGGCCTGATCTCGGACGCGTTGGGCCTGCTCCTGCTGATCCCCCCGCTCCAGAAGGCGATCAGCCGCTACGCGGAACGCACCTTCGAACGCAAACTGCGGGAGGCGACCCCGGGCACCCTGGGCGACGCCTTCCAGCAGGCCCGTATGCACCGCCCGGACGGCAAGGTGGTCCAGGGCGAGGTCATCCGCGAGGACGGCACGGACGCACGAGGCGACCAGCGCCCGCCGCTCAGCAGCTAGCTGGGATCACCGGTCGGCGGGCTGGGATTTCCAGCCCGTCCGGCGTTTGAGGACGAGCCCGAAGGGCGAAGGGGGTCTGGGGCGCAGCCCCAGGAACCGCAACCCCCACCCAGCGCCTAGAAAACGCGAAACCGCAGGCACCGTACGCAAACCTCACGTACGGCACCTGCGGTATCACGCGTGCTGTGTATGCCGCCCAGCCCCCGGAGGGCTACGCGGACTTGCGGCTGTCCCGCGGATGTACCGCGATGTTCATCGCTCCGGAGCGGAGTACGGCCAGTCGCTCCTCGAGGACCTCTTCGAGTTCCTCGCGGGTGCGCCGCTCCATCAGCATGTCCCAATGCGTACGCGCGGGCTTGGCCTTCTTCTCCTCAGGGCCGTCGCCGTCCACGAGGAGTGCCTGGGCCCCGCAGACCTTGCACTCCCACTCCGGCGGGATCTCCGCCTCGACCGAGAAGGGCATCTCAAAGCGATGCCCCTTCTCGCATGCGTACTCCACGGCCTGGCGCGGGGCCAGGTCGATGCCGCGGTCCGTCTCGTAGCTGGTCACCACGAGGCGCGTGCCGCGAAGAGCTCGCTCACTCATGAATCGTGCCTCCCGGGCTTGTCGCCCACAGGACAGGTGTCGCTGTCGTCGTCATCCGGTCAACGTCCGGTCGGCGGTAAAGATTCCCGTCCCGTGTCCCGTTTCGGGTCATGCGTCGCCGTCGTAGCCGCCCCTTGTTGTACCCACCAGCGCCCGGTTTGTCACATCTGCAAGCAGATGTCATCCAACGCTTCATCATCTTTGACGCGCAGTAACGGTACGCCTGGCAGGCCAACGGCGTACACTACCGCTCTTTTGCCGTGGATGCTAAATCCTTTCGGGAACGGGATTGCCCGCGTCGCGGATCGCCCGGCCCACCGGAACCCGCGCGAGCAGCGCGAACCCGAGGACGAAGAAGGCCACGAGCGAGATGATCGCGTCCCGGTAGCTTCCGGTCAGTTGATAGGTGATCCCGAACAGAAGTGGACCGAGCCAGCTCATACCCCGGTCGCTCATCTCGTACGCCGAGAAGTATTCGGCCTCTTTGCCGGGCGGCACCAGATGTGAGAACAGGGACCGGGACAGGGCCTGGCTGCCGCCGAGGACCAGGCCGATCCCGGCGGCCAGCACGAAGAACCACACCGGCGCGCCGGCCGGCAGGAAGTACCCCGCCGCCAGCGTCACCGTCCACGCCACCAGTGAGCCGAGAATCGTCCGCTTGGCCCCGTACACCCGGGCCAGCCGGCCCATCGCCAGCGCTCCCGCCACCGCGAGCACCTGCACCAGCAGGATCGCCCCGATGAGGGTCGACTGGCCGAGCCCGAGTTCCTCGGAGCCGTACACCGAGGCCTGCGAGATCACGGTCTGGATGCCGTCGTTGTAGACGAGGTAGGCGAGCAGGAAGGAGAGGGTGAGCGGATGGCGGCGCATGTCACGGACGGTCGCCGCGAGCTGTCGCAGCCCCGGGGAGGTGGGCTCCTTCGTGACGCCTTCCTCCGTTTCCTCTTCGGCGGCCCGGCGGTCGCGGAGCCTGCGCAGCGGTACGAGGGTGAAGGCGCCCCACCACAGACCCGCCGAGGCCAGACAGATGCGGACGGCCATGCCCTCGGAGAGGCCGAAGGAGTCGTGGGCCGTGTACAGCACCAGGTTGACGACGAGGACCAGCGCGCCCGCCGCGTAGCCGAACGCCCAGCCGCGCGAGGAGACCGCGTCGCGCTCCTCGGCCGGGGCGATCTGGGGGAGGTAGGAGTTGTAGAGCATCATCGAGACGGACTGGGCCGCGTTGGCGACGATCAGCAGCAGCCCGCCGAGCAGATAGCGGTCTCCGTCGAGGAAGAACATGCACGCCGTCGCCGTGGCGCCCACATAGGCGGCGGCCCCCAGGAGCGGCTTCTTGCGGCCGGTGCGGTCGGCGGCGGCGCCCACCAGGGGCATGACCAGTACGGCCACGATGACCGACAGGGACACCGAGTACGCGAAGAACGAACCCGCGCGGACCGGTATGCCCAGCGGATGCACGAACCCGTCCGCGTCGGCCGCTTCCTCGGCGACCGACGTCAGATAGGGGCCCAGGAACACGGTGAGCACGCTCGTCGAGTAGACGGAGCATGCCCAGTCGTAGAAGTACCAGCCGCGCTGCTCGCGCCTGCGCCCGGCGGCCTCCTCGGCCGCCTCGTCCCGCACGGTGTCGGTGCCCACCCGTGCCCCTCGCTTTCCCCGTGAAGGCGGTGCGCGCGGGGCGTCAGAACCAGGTGCCCCGGTCCTCGAGAACCTTGCGCAACGTGTCGATGTGATCGGTCATGATGCCATCGACTCCCAGGTCCAGGAGCCGGTGCATGCGATCGGGATCGTTGACCGTCCACACATGGACGTGCAGCCCGCGCGCGTGGGCGGTGCGCACGAACCTCCGGTCGACCACCGGGATGCCCGACTGCGCCTCGGGAACCTGAGCCGCGACCGCCGACCGGCGCACCCCCACGGGCACACCCCAGGAGCGCAGCCGCAGGTTGAGGACGCCCCGGGTGCCGTACGAGGTCGCCAGCCGCGGACCCGCGAGCCGCTGGGCGCGCACCACGCGTGCCTCGGAGAAGGAGCCGACGCAGATCCGGTCCCAGCAGCCGGTCCGCTTGATCAGGTCGAGCAGCGGGCGCAGGGCGGGCTCGGCCTTGACGTCGACGTTCCAGCGCGCCTCGGGGAAGGCTTCGAGCAGGTCCTCGAAGAGGGGCACCGGCTCGCTGCCCGCCACGCGCGCGTGCTGTACGTCGGACCACGGGAGGTCCGCGATCAGGCCGCCGCCGTCGGTCACCCGGTCCAGCGTCGAGTCGTGGAGGGCGACGAGTTTTCCGTCCGCCGTGCAGTGGACGTCGGTTTCCAGATAGCGGTAGCCCGCCTCGATCGCCCGCCGGAACTGGAGCATCGTGTTCTCCAGCCCGTCCGCCGCCCCGCCCCGGTGGGCGAAGGGGATCGGGCCGGGATGGTCGAGGTAGGGATGGCGTATCCGCGTGGTCACGGTCGCAGTATCGCCTCTTCCGGTTGACCGGCGGCAACGACCGTGCTGCCGCCCGGTGCCGCCAGGACGGCGAACACACGCAGGAACAGCTGCGCCAGCGGTCCGATCGCCACGGCATACAGCACCGTGCCGATCCCCACCGTGCCGCCCAGGGCGAAGCCCGTCGCCACCACCGCCAGCTCGATCGCCGTACGGACGAGCCGGATCGAGCGGCCGGTGCGCCGGTGGAGGCCGGTCATCAGGCCGTCGCGCGGGCCCGGGCCGAGGCTCGCCGCGATGTACAGGCCGGTGGCCACACCGTTGAGGACGATGCCCGCCACCAGAAGCGGGACGCGGGCGGTGAGGGCGTGCGCGTCGGGGACCAGGGCGAGTGTGCCGTCCATGGCGAGGCCGACGACGAAGACGTTCGAGACCGTGCCGAGGCCCGGGCGCTGGCGCAGCGGGATCCACAGGAGCAGCACGGCGGCGCCCACGAAGATCGACACGACGCCGATCGTCAGCCCGGTCAGCTTGGCCAGCCCCTGGTGCAGCACGCCCCAGGGCTCCAGACCGAGGCCCGACTCGACGAGCAGGGCCGAGCTGGCGCCGTACAGCGCGAGACCGGCGTAGAGCTGGACCAACCGTCGCCCGAGACGGTCCTGCGCCGACAACGAACTCACGAGTTGTCCCCCAGTGGTGGTAGTGGCCTGGCACATGACACCCTGTGGCTTGGGATCGGATCGTATCCATGGCCAATTCGGGGAAGGTGGACTGATTCGTATGGTGCAGTGGACTTCGGCGGTGGGTACCGCGCAGCTCGCCCGGCTGCTCACCTCCCAGCAGGACCGCCCCGCGGGCCCCGGCACCCGCCGCCCGCCCGCCTACCGTTCGCTGGCCGACGGCATTCGCCTGCTGGTCCTTGAAGGCCGGGTGCCGGTCGCCGCCCGCCTCCCCGCCGAACGCGAACTGGCCCTCTCCCTCTCCGTCAGCCGCACCACGGTCGCCGCCGCCTATGAGGCGCTGCGCGCCGAGGGCTTCCTGGAGTCCCGCCGTGGCGCGGGCAGCTGGACCGCTGTACCCGCGGGTAACCCACTTCCCGCGCGCGGGCTCGAACCGCTGCCCCCCGAGGCACTCGGCTCGGTGATCGACCTCGGTACGGCGGCCCTGCCCGCGCCCGAGCCCTGGCTCACCCGTGCCGTCCAGGGCGCCCTGGAGGAACTGCCCCCGTACGCGCACACGCACGGCGACTACCCGGCCGGGCTGCCCGCGCTGCGCGCGATGATCGCCGAGCGCTACACCGCGCGCGGGATCCCCACCATGCCCGAACAGATCATGGTGACGACCGGCGCGATGGGCGCCATAGACGCGATCTGTCATCTCTTCTCCGGCCGGGGCGAACGCATCGCCGTGGAGTCGCCCTCGTACGCCAACATCCTTCAGCTGATGCGGGAGGCGGGCGCCCGGCTCGTGCCCGTCGCGATGGCCGAGGGGCTCGCCGGCTGGGACCTGGACCGCTGGCGCCAGGTGCTGCGCGAGGCTGCGCCCCGGATCGCGTACGTCGTCGCCGACTTCCACAACCCCACCGGCGCGCTCGCCGACGAGGACCAGCGGCGCCAGCTCGTGGACGCGGCACGGTCGGCGGGCACGGTGCTCGTCGCCGACGAGACGATGACCGAGCTGTGGCTGGACCCGGATGTCGAGATGCCACGCCCGGTGTGCGGCTTCGACCCCGCCGGGTCGACGGTCATCACCGTGGGTTCCGCCAGCAAGGCCTTCTGGGCCGGGATGCGCATCGGCTGGGTCCGGGCGGCTCCGGACATCATCCGCAGCCTCGTCGCCGCGCGTGCCTACGCCGACCTGGGCACGCCTGTGCTCGAACAGCTGGCCATCAACTGGTTGCTGAGCACGGGAGGCTGGGAGCAGGCGGTCGCGATGCGCCGCGAACAGGCCCGGGACAACCGGGACGCGCTGGTCGCGGCGGTACGACGGGAGCTGCCGGACTGGGAGTTCACGGTGCCCAGGGGCGGGCTCACGCTGTGGGTCCGTACGGGCGGGCTGTCCGGGTCACGGCTCGCGGAGGCGGGGGAGCGGGTGGGGGTACGGGTGCCGTCGGGGCCGCGGTTCGGGGTCGACGGGGCCTTCGAGGGGTATGTGCGGCTGCCGTTCACCGTGGGGGGAGCGTTGGCGGACGAAGCGGCGGTGCGGTTGGCTGCGGCGGCGCGGATTGTGGTGAGCGGGGGGTCGGGGGGAGGCGAGTCTCCCCGCTCGTTCGTGGCGTAGCAGGCACCCAGCTGCGGGCATGCTGCGTGCCTCAGGCCACCGGCTCGTGTTCCGCCTCCACCTGGTTCGTTCGCGGCGGCAGGAGCTCCAGCACCGCCTGGCGCTGGGCGTCGCTCGTCGCGTCGTCGTGGGGGTCCGGGGTGGCCGGGACCTGGAGGCGGTGGACCGGGCCTGTGCCCAGGCGGGCGTAGCCGCGGCCCGGGGGCATGAGGGGGACCGGTGTCGTGTGCGGGGGCGCGCCCAGGACCGCTTCCAGCTGGGTGGGGGAGGCGGGGCCGAGGACGACACGCGCGCGCGTGTGCTGTTGTACGGCGTCGCTCAGGGTGTCCGCGCTGTCGAACTGTTCCGCCACCACGACCGTGACGTTCGCCGCCCGGCCGTGCCGCAGGGGGACCTGCAGCAGGGACTGGGGGTCGCGGTGGCCGTCGGCGGTGGCCAGGTGGGCGAGGGCTCCGGGGCGGTCGAGGAGGAGCCAGAGCGGGCGCCGGGTGTCGTCGGGGAGCGGCTGACCGGCCTGGCGGGCGTGGTTGGCCGCGATCAGCCGCCGTTCCGTTTCGTGGGCGGCCCATTCGAGGCTCGCCAGGGCTCCGGTCGGGGAGCAGTCGACGGCCAGGACGCCGTCCCGGCCGGTCAGGCACGCGTACTCGCCGGTGCCGCTGCCGTCGACGATCAGGACGTCGCCGTACTGGAGGGCCTGGAGGGCGATCGAGCGCAGCAGCGTCGTGGTGCCGGTGCCGGGCTCGCCCATCACCAGGAGGTGCGGTTCGGTGGAGCGGGCGCCCGTGCGCCAGACGACCGGCGGGACGTCCCGCTGCTCCTCGCCGTGGCCGAGGGGGAGCGTGCGCTGGACCTGGGTGGGGTCGGTGAAACCGAGCACCGTCTCGCCCGGGGACGTGACGAAGCGCTGCGCGGCGATGTCGGTGGGGAGCGGCGGCAGGACCGTGACCGTGAGCTGGTTGCCCTCCTCGTCCCACGCGAAGTGGTACTCGCGGCCCCGGCCCGACTTGGCGTGCAGCAACTGCTCGATCCGCGCGCGGGAGTCGGCCTCGCCGTCGGTGAAGTACGCCGGGTAGCGCACCAGCAGGTGCGAGACGCGGCCGGTGCCGTCGAACTCGTACGCGGGGAAGGTCTTCTCCCAGTCGCCGCCGTGGGCGTACAGGGGATCGGGGTCGTCGGGGGTCGAGAAGTAGGGGACCAGTGCCTCGTACAGGGACTGGAGGCGCTGGGTCTGGGACTCGTCGGGGCCCTCGGGCTCCGCCGGGGCGCGGTCCCTGCCGTGCCAGGCCGCTGCCGCCATCACCGAGATGACGGCGAGCAGCGGGCCGTACGGCACGAGAGCCACGACCAGGACCATCGAGGCCACCATGAACAGCAGCGGCCCGCGCTTGTCCTTGGGCGTGTCCGCCCACTTGCGCCGCCCGGCCGCAGCCAGTCGGCGCAGCCCCCGGCTGATCGTGATCAGCGGATGGAGGACGTCGGTGGCGCTGTCCGCCGCGGTCCGGGCCAGCTCCCGGCTCCGGGCGATCTGTGCGCTGCCGTTGCTCAGGATGCGGGGGAGGGGGCGCCGGACCACTGCTGTCTCCTGGAGGTGCGTGCGGGCGGGAGGGACGTCAGAACTTGATTCCGCCGAGCAGGCTCGCCAGGCTCTCGCCGCCGGCCTTGATGCTCGGAGCGATGGCGGTGCTCGCGAGGTAGAAGCCGAACAGCGCGGCCACGAAGGCGTGCGACGCCTTCAGCCCGTCCTTCTTGAAGAACAGGAAGACGATGATGCCGAGCAGAACGACGCCTGAGATGGAGAGGATCATGAGAGATCTCCTGGTGTGGTGGGGACAGTCACCATGAGTTCTTCCAGGATCACCGCATGTATCCATACGATAAAAGGTGCAATCGAGTGAATTTCGGCGTATTTCACTCCGCTGGCCGACCTGTTCGGTGTCATTCGGTGCCGTTCGGGTGCGCTGATCTTTGGCGCCGAGGTGTCGGGTCATGTGCCTGCCGAGCCAGTACGCTGACGATTCACCCGTACGGTTGTAACGAGAGGCGGTCCGGCCGATGAGCGAAGCCCCCGACCCCGATGTCGTGGAGCTGGCGACCAAGATCTTCGACCTGGCCCGGGAGGGGCAGACCGAGGCACTCGTGGCGTACGTCGACGCTGGCGTCCCGGCCGACCTCACCAACGACCGCGGTGACTCCCTGGTGATGCTCGCCGCGTACCACGGGCACGCCGACGCGGTCCGGGCGCTCCTCGCGCGCGGTGCCGACGGGGACCGGGTGAACGACCGGGGTCAGACCCCGCTCGCCGGGGCTGTTTTCAAGGGTGCGCAGGACGTCATCCAGGCACTCCTCGAGGGTGGCGCCAATCCGGCCGCGGGGATGCCCTCGGCCGTCGACACCGCTCGGATGTTCGGCAAGACAGAACTGCTGGAACTGTTCGGCGCACACTGAGCCGTACGTACTGACCAGCCAAGACACGGAAAACGGGGGAGGCGGAACGGGGCCGCCGGAAATACGGTCGCGGCAGCTTGAACAGCCGGGTCATCATGACGTCGTGATTCACGGACGCGATGGCTGGGCAGGTGTTGCCGCACCGCGCGGGCCGTGATGCGGTCCGCATGGGCCCACCTACGAGAGGCAGAGGAAGATGGTCTACAGCAAGCAGGAAACGGCGGACGCTCCGACGTGTTGTCACGTGGCCAGGTAAAGCAAGATCCCGGTTGCGTCGACGCTTGATGTGAGGCTGTTTCCCATGTTCGATCCGGTCATAGCGCCCAGCGGTACGCTGCTCGGCCTGCTCCAGAGGGGCCGCGGCGACGGCACGCTGCACGCGCTCACCGCACCGCGCGCCGAGGCGCTCGCGGCGCTGAACCACTGCGTGCTCCGCGACCCCCGCCACGACTGGCAGGTGGAGAACCGCTCCCTTTACTACGCCCGTCTCTATGTCGACCTCCACGGAGAGGTGGACGAGATCGAGGCCCATCTCTTCGACGCCGAGGACATCCTCGACACTGACGAGTCACGCACCGGGCTCGCCCTCGCGGTCCTCGGGCACCTCGCCTCGTACGGCAGGCGCGACGCGCTCGATCTGCTGCGCAGGTACGCCGCCACCGGCACCAGCTGGGCCTGGGCACTGGACGAACTGGCGCTCAGGGACGACGACGCGGGGCTGCGTGCCCTCGCCGTCCCCGTGCTGGCCCGCTTCGGCACCGACGCGGAGGGCGAGGCCGAACTCGCCGCCGCCGTGCGCGACGCCTTCGAGCCACGGCCCTGGCGGCTGTGGGCCGACGATGCGCGTGAATCGGTCTCCACGCGCGTGCGTGCCGCTCAGGAGACCGGCTGTTTCGACCGCTGGCAACGCCAGATGCGACCGTCAGGACCCCGCCCGGGCTGGAGCGTGCAGGCCGTCTTCGAATGGGCCCAACAGGGCATCGACCGCGGCGCCGTGCTCCATGTGCCCGCCGCGCGCTGCCTCACGGCTGTGGCAGGCCCCGAGGACCGGCCCCAGATTCTGGAGGCGGCCCGCAGCGGCGGCGACGGCGCCCGCTGCACGGCCCTGCGCTATCTCGCGGACGGCAATGATCCCGACGCCCTCGACCTGATCGAGGGCGCCATCGCCGACGGCACGACGGCCGTCGTGGAGGCCGCCGTCGACTCCTTCGAACGCATGCGCAGTATCGCCGCCGTCGACCGCGCGCGCGGGTGGGTCCACCGGCCCGACCCCCTGGGCGCCGCCGCCGGACGGATGCTCGCCTGCCTGGGCGCAACCCGGGACAGCGACCTCGTCCTCGGCGCCCTGCGGGAGGCCGTACGGGGCGAAGGGCCCGACGCGCCGACCCTGTGGACCCTGGTGGACGGCGCGGGACGGCTCGGCATCGTCTGCGCGGCCCCTGTCCTGCGCCATGTCTACCGAGAGACCGCCTCGTCCCATCTGCGCGGCCGGGCCGCCCGGGCCCTCGCCGCCACCGATCCCTCCTTCGCCGCCGGCTTCGCCGTCGAATGCCTGTGGGACTGCGAGGAGACCACCCGCGAGGTCGCCGCCCGGCACGCCGAGACCGGCGACGCCAGGGTCGTCGAACAGCTGCGCCGACTCGCCGCGGACCCGGCCGAGGAGGCCGAAGTCCAGACAGCCGTAAGAAGCCGCATCGGGCCTGATTCCACCCGTCGTGTGAACGGGGGGTGACTCGGCGGTCAGGAGCGTATGGACGCGCGCCGACCTGCGAGGGGGCGGTGCGCAACGCTCACGGGACGTTCCCCGGCCGGAAAGATCGACGTTGACGCGAGCACGTCCAGTACGGCGACAACACCCCTATGCGTGTCGTCATCGTGACCGAATCCTTTCCCCCCGATGTGAACGGCGTGGCCCACTGCGCGCTCCAGACCGCCCGGCACCTCGTCGATCGCGGTCACGTTCCCCTCGTCGTCGCCCCGGCCACCGCCGCCGGGACCGGGCCCGACGCCTCGGCGCCGTGCCCCGTCGTCCGTGTCCCCTCCCTACCGCTCCCGGGCTACCCCCAGGTCCGCGTCGCCCTCCCCAGCCGACGCGTCGCCGCCGCGATCACCGAGCACCGCGCGGACATCGTCCACCTGGCCAGCCCCTTCATCCTCGGCGTACGCGGCATGGCCGCCGCCGCCCGGCTCGGCATCCCCGCCGTGGCCGTCTACCAGACCGACCTGGCCGGATACGCCCGCACCTACGTCCACGCGGGCGAGGCCGCCGCCTGGCGCCGCATCCGCTCCGTCCATGCCGCCGCCGACCTGACCCTCGCGCCGTCCAGCGCGGCCCTGCACGACCTGGAGTCGCACGGCGTGCCCCGGGTCAAGCTGTGGCAGCGCGGGGTGGACACCGTGCGTTTCCGCCCCGAACTGCGCGACGAGGCCATCCGCCGCGAACTCGCCCCGAACGGCGAGCTGATCGTCGGCTACGTCGGCCGGCTCGCCCCCGAGAAGCAGGTCGAACTCCTCGCCGGGGTCTGCGGACTGGACGGCGTACGCGTTGTCGTCGTGGGCGACGGGCCCAGCGAGCCGGGGCTGCGCGAGCAGCTGCCCGGCGCGGTCTTCCTGGGCCGCCGTACCGGCGACGAACTCGCCCGGATCTTCGCCTCGCTGGACGTCTTCGCGCACACCGGCCCCTTCGAGACCTTCTGCCAGACCGTGCAGGAGGCCATGGCGAGCGGCGTCCCCGTCGTCGCCCCCGCCGCCGGCGGACCGCTCGACCTGGTCGCCCACGGCCGCACCGGCCTGCTGGTCCCTCCGCGCGACGCGGCGGCCGTACGGGACGCGGTGTGGTCCCTCGCTGGTGACCCGGCGCTGCGGGCCGCGTACGGCACCGCCGCGCGGGCGATGGTCGAGGACCGCACCTGGGCGGCCGTCGGCGACCAGCTCGTCGGCCACTACGCCGACATACTCACCGCGCGGACGGTGGTGGCCGCATGAACGCCGAGACATCACGCGGTACGACCGGACCGCTGCGCATCGTCAGGCTGGCGAACTTCGTCGCCCCCGCCTCGGGCGGCCTGCGCACCGCGCTGCGCGAACTGGGCACCGGCTACCGGGCCGCCGGGCACGAACCCGTCCTGATCGTCCCCGGTGAGCGCGCGAGCGACCGCGACACCGAACAGGGCCGCGTGATCACCCTGACCGGCCCGCTGCTGCCCGGCACCGGCGGCTACCGCGTCCTCACGGACAAGCGCCGCGTCGCCGCCCTGCTCGCATCACTCGCGCCGGACCGCCTGGAGGTGTCCGACCGGACGACCCTGAGGTGGACCGGCAAGTGGGCGAGGCGCGCCCGCGTCCCCGCGGTGATGGTCTCCCACGAGACCGCCGACGGCGTCCTGCGCACCTGGGGCCTGCCGGAGAACCTCTCCCGGCGCGCCGCCGACGCCCTCAACGTCCGTACGGCACACACCTACGCGCGCGTGGTGTGCACCACCGAGTTCGCCGAGCGGGAGTTCGTCCGGATCGGCGCGCGCAATGTCGTACGGGCCCCACTGGGCGTCGATCTGGTGCTGCGGCACCCGTCGCTGCGGGACCCGGAACTGCGGGCGCTCCACGCGCGCGGGGACGAGGTGCTCCTGGTGATGTGCTCCCGGCTGTCCGTGGAGAAGCGGCCAGGAACGGCGCTGGACGCCGTGGAAGCGCTGCGACGGCGCGGGCAGCGGGCGCGGCTCGTGGTGGCCGGGGACGGGCCGCTGCGGGCCCGGCTGGAGCAGCGGGCGCGGGAGCGCGGGCTGCCGGTCGCCTTCCTCGGGCATGTCGCCGACCGGGCACTGCTGGGCGGACTCCAGGCGTCCGCCGACGTGTGCCTGGCGCCCGGGCCCGCGGAGACGTTCGGGCTCGCCGCGCTGGAGGCGATGGCCTGCGGTACGCCCGTGGTCGTCAGCGCGTCCTCCGCGCTGCCCGAGGTGATCGGGTCCGCCGGGGCTGTCGCGGCCGACGACGGGGAGGCCTTCGCGGACGCCGTACGGCTGCTGCTGGGGCGGCCCGAACGCGAGCGCCGGGAGACGGCACGCGCGCGTGCGGAGTGTTTCGGCTGGTCGGCCGCGGTCGAGGCGTTCCTTGCGGCGCACGACGCGAGGGTGCCGTCCGCCGGTGAGGCGCCCGTGCGGCCCGTCGTACCGGAGGGCGTCGGATGAGACCGCTGCGGTTCGTGGCACTCGGCGACTCGCTGACCGAGGGGGTGGGCGATCCCGTGGACGACGGGTGGCGCGGCTGGGCCGCGCTGCTCGCCGGCGGGTTCGGCGACACGCCGGTCGAGTTCACCAACCTCGCGGTCAGCGGGGCGCAGACACGCGACGTCCTGGAACGGCAGACGCCGGCCGGTCTCGACCTGGAGCCGGACGTCGTGTCCGTCGTCATCGGGGTGAACGACACCCTGCGCCGCACCTTCGACATCCACGCGGTGGCCGCTCGCCTCGACGAGGTGTACGCGGCCTTCACCGGGCGGGGCGCGCTCCTGCTCACGGCGTGTCTGCCCGACCCCGGGGCGATGCTGGGCCTGCCCGGTGTCCTGGCGAACCCGCTGGCCCGGCGGCAGCGGGCGGTCAACACGGTCGTCCACGCGCTCTCCGAGCGCTACGGGGCCGTGCATCTGCACGCCGCCGAGGGCGAGTGGCTCAGCGGGCGCGAGATGTGGAGCGCGGACCGGCTGCACCCCGGCGAGCAGGGACACCGCCAGCTCGCGGTCCGCTTCCACGCGCTCCTCGCGGAGGCGGGCGTCGCGGACGGGGCGGGTCCGTCGGCCGCGCCGGAACGACCCGCGCCCACCCGGTCGGCCAGCCTGCGCTGGCTGGCCACCGCGGGCACGGGCTGGGTGGCGCGCCGCTGCACCGACCTGCTGCCGCAACTGCTCCGGCTGGCCGCCCAGGAGGTCCGCCACCGCGCGCGGGGCACGAGTGCCCGCCTTGACCTGGGGGCGTCCCACGCGGTGGCGGCGGCCCTGGCCGCCCTGACGGTTGCGGAGCGTGGGGCTGAGCCGGAGGTGGCTTAGGGCCCATGCGGCGGATCGGTCGGAGGACGGCTACGTCGCCTCGTCGGCGTAGGCGTAGGGGCGCCCGGGGCGCGGGTGCCCGTCTCGACCTGGGGGCCGTCCCACGCCGTGGCGGTGGCCCTGGCCGCCCTGATGGTTGGGGAGCGCGGGGCTGAGCTGGGCGTGGCGTAGGGCCTGGGCGGCGGCGGACCGGGACGGGGGAGCCTGTGGAGCGGAATCGCGGAGGTGAGTGGGGCGAACGGGGTCCCCGCGCGCGTGGTTGGCGTGGCGATGCGACGGGCCCCTCGCGCGAGCCAATCCGAACGTGGATGAGCCGAGTGGAATGAGGCGAGCGTGGGGAGCCGGGGCGTGGCGGAGTCGGCAACCGGCGACAACGCCACAGGCGGGCGGATTGACCCCCGCGTCTCCGGCACGGTCCGCCGTACCCGCCCCGGGCGGTCAGCGGCGGCGTACGGGCACGAATCTGACCGGGGTGCCCGGGGCCGCCTGGGCCGCGGCGGGCAGGTCGGTGGTGCGGACGACGGCGATCACCGGATAGCCCCCGGTGGTCGGATGGTCGGCCAGGAAGACCACCGGGCTGCCGTCCGGGGGTACCTGGACCGCGCCCAGGACCATGCCCTCGCTGGGGAGTTCGCCGGAAAAGGCCCTCTCCAGGGAGGGGCCTTCCGTGCGCAGCCCGATGCGGTTGCTCGCTGAGGACACCCGGTACGTGGACGTGGTGAACGTCCGCAGTGCCGTCGGCGTGAACCAGTCGTCTCGTGGGCCGACGGTCACCCGGAGGACGAGTTCGGCCGGGGGCGCGGGCTGCGGAGCGACGTCCACGCGCGCGTGGGCGCCGAGCACGTGCCCCAGGGGCAGCACCGCGCCGTCCGTCAGGGGTGGCGGGCCCAGACCGGAGAGCAGGTCGGTGGAGCGGCTGCCGAGCACGGGCTCGACGGCGACCCCGCCGGAGACGGCCACGTAACCACGTACCCCGGAGAGGGCCGTTCCGATGTCCAGGAGCGCGCCGGCGGGCACCCGCACCGGAGCGCCCCAGGCCACCGGGCGGCCGTCCACTGTGACCGGGCAGGGGGCGCCGCCGACCGCGACGGTGACCGGGCAACGGGGGCGCAGGGCGCAGCCGTTGAGAGTGGTCTCCAGGACGGCCGCCTCGGGCGGGTTGCCGACCAGCCGGTTGACGAGCGCCGCCGCGGGCGCGTCCAGGGCCCCGGAGCGGGGCACCCCGAGATGGGCGTACCCGGGACGCCCCAGGTCCTGCACGGTGGTCAGCGCCCCCGCCCGTACGACGGCGAGCGCACGATCAGTCATCGGCGTCCCACCGGGACGAAACGGACCCGGGTGCCCGGCGACAGCAGAGCGGCCGGCACGCGCGCGTGGTCCCACAGGACCGCGTCCGTCGTACCGATCAGCTGCCAGCCGCCCGGCGACGAACGTGGGTACACGCCCGTGTACGGGCCCGCCAGCGCCACCGCACCTGCCGGGACGGACGTCCGCGGGGTCGCCCGGCGAGGGACGTCGTAGCGGGCCGGGAGGCCGGTGAGATAGCCGAAGCCGGGCGCGAAACCGCAGAACGCGACCCGGAACTCGGTGTCCGCGTGGATGCCCGCCACCGCCTCCTCGGACACGTCCCACAGGGCGGCTACATCGGCGAGGTCCGGGCCGTCGTAGCGGACCGGGAGTTCGACGACCTCCTCGGTGCGGGAGAGCGCCGGGGGCACTTCGGAGGTGGTCAGTTCGGCGGCCAGGCGGGCGGGGTCGGGCAGGCCGTCGAGGAGGACCGTACGGGCCGCGGGGACGATCTCCCGTACGGCCAGGGTGCCCTCCGCGCGGCGGCGCAGCAGTTCCGCGTGCAGGGCCTGGGCCTCCTCCCCGGAGGAGACCTCGACCAGCAGCGCGTCGTCGCCGACGGGCAGCGCCCGCATGCCCTTCGTTCCGCTCATGAGAAGGCCTCCACGCGGACGCCGGACGCCTCCAGGCGCTCCCGGACCCGGCGGGCCAGGTCCACCGCGCCCGGCGTGTCGCCGTGCACGCACAGGGAGCGGGCATGGACGGCGAGGGGCGTCCCCGCGCGCGACGCGATCACACCCGTCCGGGCGAGGGTCACGGAGCGGGCCACCACCGCCTCCAGGTCGGTCACCAGTGCCCCGTCCTGACCGCGCGGCACGAGCGTGCCCTCGTCGGTGTACGCGCGGTCCGCGAACGCCTCCGGGACGGCCGGGAGGCCCGCCCCCTCGGCCAGCTCCAGCAGGCGCGAGCCCGGCAGCCCGAGCACCGGCAGGCCGGCGTCGGCCAGGAGCACGCCGTCGATCACCGCCTCCGCCTGTTCCTTGTCGTGCACGACGCGGTTGTAGAGCGCGCCGTGCGGCTTGACGTACGACACGCGCGTGCCTGCCGCACGCGCGAAGACCTCAAGGGCGCCGATCTGGTAGGCCACCTCGGCCGTCAGCTCGTCGGGCGGCACGTCCATCGCGCGCCGCCCGAACCCCGCGAGGTCGCGGTAGGAGACCTGGGCGCCGATCCGTACGCCGCGTTCGGCCGCCAGCTCGCACACCCGCCGCATGGTGACCGCGTCCCCGGCGTGGAAGCCGCAGGCCACGTTGGCGCTGGTGACGACGGACAGCAGCTGTTCGTCGTCGGTCAGCCGCCAGCGGCCGAAGCCCTCGCCGAGGTCGGCGTTGAGGTCGATCATCAGGGACTCCTGTCACGCTCCGGTCAGGCGACGCGGTACTGCTCGTCGCGGGTGTCGGTGAGGAACATCTGGCCCGGCGCGTGGGTGATGGCAAAGGGCGGGCGGGACGCCATCACCGCGGCCTGCGGGGTCACTCCGCAGGCCCAGAACACCGGGATGTCGTCCGGTGCGAGGTCCACCGGATCGCCGAAGTCCGGACGGCCGAGGTCGTCGATGCCGAGCCCCGACGGATCGCCGCAGTGTACGGGGCTGCCGTGCACCGCAGGGAGCAGACTGCTCTCCCGGATCGCCGCCGCCAGATGCTCCGGAGGCACCGGACGCATGGACACGACCATGGGCCCGTGCAGCCGCCCCGCGGGCCGGCACTGGCGGCCGGTCACGTACATCGGGACGTTGCGGCCCTGCTCGATGTGCCGGATCGGGACGCCCGCCTCCGCGAGCGCCCACTCGAAGGTGAAACTGCACCCGATGAGGAACGTCACCAGATCGTCGCGCCAATGGGCGAGCACGTCCGTGGGCTCGTCCACCAGTTCGCCGTCCTGCCAGACCCGGTAGCGCGGCAGATCGGTGCGCAGGTCCGCGCCCTCGGCGAGAACGGTGGTCCAGGAGCCGGCGTCCGTGACGTCCAGGACCGGGCAGGGCTTCTGGTTGCGCTGGCAGAACAGCAGCATGTCGTACGCCCAGTCGGCGGGCACCGAGATCAGGTTGGCCTGGGTGTGGCCGGCCGCGACGCCCGCCGTGGGGCCCGTCAGGCCCGCACGGAAGCGGGCTCGCGCGGATTTCGGGTTCCACGCGTGCGCGTGCTCGTCGACGAGGGACAGGGGGCGGTCTTCCGTACGGTTCACTGAAGTTCCTTCCCGCGGGTCTCCGGCAGCCCCAGCAGTGCCAGGGCGGCGATGCCGTATCCGATCGCACCGAAGACCAGCGCACCGCCCACACCCCAGCTGTCGGCCAGGAAGCCGACCGTGGTGGGGAAGACGGCGCCGACGGCCCGGCCGGTGTTGTAGGTGAAGCCCTGCCCCGTGCCGCGTACAGCCGTCGGGTACAGCTCGCTCAGATAGGAGCCGAAGCCGCTGAAGATCGCCGACATACAGAACCCGAGCGGGAAACCGAGCACCAGGAGAAGGGTGTTGGCGCCGTTCGGGATGTTCGCGTAGGCGAGGACGCACAGCGCCGAGAGGACCGCGAACAGCCAGATGTTGCGCTTGCGGCCGATCCGGTCGGTGAGGTAACCGCCGGTCAGATAGCCGATGAAGGCCCCGGAGATCAGGAACGTGAGATACGAACCGGTGCCGACGACCGACAGTCCGCGCTCCGTCTTCAGATAGGTGGGCACCCAGGTCGCGAGGGTGTAGTAGCCGCCCTGGACACCGGTGGACAGCAGTCCCGCGAAGATCGTGATGCGCAGCAGTCCGGGTGCCTCGGCCGTGCCGGGCCTGAAGATCTCCTTGAACGAGCCCTTGTTGGGGTTCTTCTCGCGCTCGGCGACCGCGCGGGGCGCGTCCTGCACCGAGCGGCGCACCCAGACGACCAGCAGCGCGGGCAGCGCGCCCGTCCAGAACATCACGCGCCAGGCCAGGTCGTCGTCGAGGAACGAGAAGACCATGGTGTAGACGATCACGGCCAGTCCCCAGCCCACGGCCCAGGAACTCTGGATCGCGCCGAGCGTACGGCCGCGGTGCTTGGGGCTCGCGTACTCGGCCACCAGGATCGCGCCGACGGCCCACTCGCCGCCGAAACCGAGGCCCTGGAGGGCGCGGAACACCAGCAGCGTCTCGTAGTTGGGCGCGAAACCGCAGGCCACGGTGAAGACCGCGTACGTGATCACCGTGATCATCAGGGCTTTGACCCGGCCTATCCGGTCCGCGAGCACGCCCGCGCCGGCGCCGCCGATCGCGGACACGACCAGGGTGACGGTGGTGAACAGCCCGGTCTGGCCGCTGTTCAGACCGAAGTACGCGGACAGCGCCACCATGCTCAGCGGCAGTGTGAAGTAGTCGTACGAATCCAGGGCATAGCCGCCGAAAGCACCGCCGAAGGCGCGGCGACCGCGCGGGCCCAACGCCCGCAGCCAGGCGAACGCGCCTTCGTCGACGGCGGGTTCGCCCGTTCCGGGGCGGGTCTCGGTGGTCAGGGCCTGCGGTGGAGGGGTCGTGCTCATGGGCACCTCGCAGTTGAGGGACGGAGGGTGCTTCAGGGATGAGCAGGCAGTGCGGGAGCGGTCGGCACCGCGTGGATCCGGCGGTGCCTGTCCAGCAAGGTAGAGGATCGTTGAACGATCCCTCAATACCTATGTTGTTTCGTTCTTGTATCTACGATTGAATTCCGGGCATGGCAGAGCAGTTGACGGGACTGGCCGACGACCGCGCGCTCCTCGGGCGCACCAGCACCGCCGAGCGGGTCTCGGACATCCTCAGGAGCCGTATCGCCGACGGGTACTTCCCGCCCGGGACCCGGCTCTCCGAGGACAGCATCGGAGGCGCGCTGGGCGTCTCCCGCAACACGCTGCGCGAGGCGTTCCGGCTGCTCACGCACGAACGCCTGCTGATCCACGAGCTGAACAGAGGCGTCTTCGTACGGGTCCTCACGGTCGAGGACGTCGAGGACATCTACCGCACCCGCGCCCTCGTCGAGTGCGCCGTCGTCCGCGGCCTCGGTGAGCCGCCGTACGCCCTGGAGAGCCTCGCCGCGGCCGTCGAGGAGGGGCAGCGGGCGGCGCGCGAGGGTGACTGGAAAGGGCTGGGTACGGCCAACATCCACTTCCACCGCGAACTCGTCGCGCTGGCCGGCAGCGCCCGCACCGACGAGCTGATGCGCAGCGTCTTCGCCGAACTTCGCCTGGCCTTCCACGTCGTGGACGACCCGCGACGCCTGCACGAGCCCTATCTCGCGCGGAACGAACAAATACTGCGAGCCCTCCAGGCGGGCGACCGGGAGCGGGCCGAGGGGCTGCTTTCGGTCTATCTCGACGACTCGCTCGAACGGGTTGTCGAGGTGTACCGGCGGCGGGTGGGCGAGGACGGGTAGGTGGCGCGTGGTGCGGGCCGGGCTGCTCGTGGCGCGGTGACGGCGGGTCGCTTCTGAGTCGTTTGGGCCGTTGTCAGACCGAGGACCTAGTCTGTGCAGCGTGACTTCGCCTGCATCGACGGACAGCGTTCCGCCCCAGCTCAGCGCGGGGCCGCGCCCCGCTCCGGGCCCGGCCGCCGACGAGGGACTGGCGCGGCGCCTGCGTGCGCTCGCCTGCACCGCCCCGCTCCACGACCTGGACGCGCGCAAGGCGAATCTCGCGGGCGAGTACTCGGTGTACGGCATGGCGGAGGTGGCCCTCGCGGCCATCGACCTGGTCACCCTGAACATGGACTTCGACACCGGCGCCGACCACGACCAGATCGTCGCCCGCCTCATCCCGCGCATCGCCGCCCAGGCTCCGCAGCGCCCCGTGACCGAGCACGAGCGCGTCGCCCGCTGGGTCCTGGAGAACCTGATCAACGTCGGCAGCGTCGACCGCGGCTTCCGGGCCGTATACGGCACGTTCTCGCCGGACGGTACGTATGTACGCCGCGACTACGACTTCAAGCTGATCGAAGAGGTCCCCGGATACGGCGGAAGCGTCTATCTCCGTACGACGGATGAAGCGGTCAACGTACTCGTCGGCGCCCTCGACACCGACGTCACCAGCGCCCAGATCGCCGCCGAGGTCAAGCTGGAGGTGCTGATCAGCCGGGGCAGGCTGGCCGACGCCCAGCTCGCCGCGGAGCAGGCCCGCTACCGGACCGTGCAGTACTCGGAGGTCCTGCGCAGGGCGCTGGACGCGACCCGGCGGAACGTACGCGCGGTGGACTGGCTCCAGACCGTCCCCGACATGATCGCCGAGGCGCTCGACCACGTGGCCGACCGGTACCGCCACGAGAACGCGATCCTGACCAACATCCGCAAGGCCCGGGACGAGTCCGAGGACCCGGAGCAGAAGCGGCGCGCCGCCGAGCTGGTCGACATCGTCAAGGACTGCATCCGCCGGCACACGCAGCTCCAGTCCCGGCTGCTGGAGGCGGGACCGCTGTTCCGCGCGGAGCAGGACCGGCAGGCCTTCGCGACACCGATGACGTCGTCGGGGATCGACCTGTACGGCCATCTGGTCGCCCCGGTGCTGCCGTTGCCCCTTGAGCGGGCGGTGCGGGTCACGGACGCGTTCTTCGCGCGCGGGACGGGGCTCCGTACGCCGGTGTCGGTCCGGGTCGGCGACCTCGTCGACATACTGCTGACGCCGCCGCTGGAACGGGAGCATCTCGGGGCGGAGATGCCGGAGCCGGACCTGATCGCCACGCCGGACGACAGCCGGTTCAGCGAGGAGCAGTTGGCGGCGGCGATGGAGTTGCTGGATCTGCCCGCGGACGCTCCTCGGCGGTTGTCGGGGTTGCTGGCGGAGGCGCGTCTTCGGGATGCGGAGCTTCCTTATCTGGTGGCTCTGTTGGCCGTCCACGCGGCCAGCCCGCCGGTGGGGACGGCCTATCGGCAGGGTGAGGAGAAGCTGTTGTTCGCTGTCGATGACGGGACGGAGTTGGACGATCCGGAGTTCGGGGGCGCCGATCTGATTGTGGGGATGGCGTTGCTGGATGCGGTGGGGATGGCGGCGGGTCGTTCGGAGGCGGCGTGATGTGGTTGATGTTGTCGCTTGGCTGCGGGCCCGTTGTGGCTGGTCGCGCAGTTCCCCGCGCCCCTGAAGGGGCGCCTGCCCGGCCGCTCGTTTATCAGAACCCCAAGGAGTCACAGCCGTGAATGAGCAGGTCGAGTGGAGTGAGGCGGAGGCTGTTGCCGCGCCGGCCGCTGCTGCCCCCGTGACTCCTGGCGATGCCGCTGACGCCGCTCGGCTGGTGGCCTTTGGGCTTCAGCCCAAGCTTCAGGCTGCTCGGGATCAGGAGTACGCCGAGTTGTTGCGGCGGTATCGCGAGGACTCGGCCTTCGCCCGGCTCGCCGACGCCGTTGCCGCCGGGCTGGGGCTGATCGTGCTGGAGGTGTCCCCGCGCGCGGGGATGGCCGTCACCGCCGCCGAGGACTCCGTCTTCGCCGTGCGGATGGGCGACTACGCCCGTCGAACGTCCGCCGACGGGTCGGACCGGTTTCTGCACGGGCTCGCCCATCTCGCCGTCGCTGCCATGGCGTTTCCGCGGCCCGAGGACCTCGCCGACGACGGCTACATCGGGCGCGTCACCGTCAACGGGGTCGAGGCCTTCGTACGGCAGGCCTGTCGGCGGCTGGAGGAGCGGGCCGAGGCACAGGGGGAGAACACCGACCCGGTCAGTGACGCCCCTGGCCTTGAGGCCGCTTGGCGCATCTGGATGAGGCGGAGTGCGACGGGGGCCACCAAGGACGCGCGGAGACCGGCCGGTTCGACGACCGGCATCGTCGGCAAGGCGGTCGCGTTCCTCACAGACTCCGGCTTCCTCCAGCGGACGGGTGACGACAACGGCGGTACGTATCGGACGACGGCTCGTTACCAGCTCCAGGTGCGGGACATGGCCGGCAACGCCGCCATGGCCGAGCTGCTGGAACTGGGCGTCGTGCCGGTCACCGACGGCACACCGACGCTGCTGCCCGCCGAGGAGACCGACGACCTGGAGCTGGTGGCCGACGCCGGACTGCCCTTCCACCACGCCTGACCGCCGCTCCGACTCCCCTCACACCCGACACCCCCAACCCGACTACTCCCTTACGACTACGAGAGTCCGCCATGTACGAGCTGTCCCGGGTCCGTCTCTACTCCATCGGTCCTGCCGGTGCGCGCTACGCCGACACCGTGCTTGACCTGCGGGGTGTCGGCGAGCCGGTGCCCGACCCCGCGCCCACCCAGGCGGAGTTCTTCGAGGACGAGCCCGTCGGACCGCCGCGCCGGCCCGCGCCCGCCGGCGTGCTCTTCCTGGAGAACGGCGGCGGCAAGTCCGTACTCCTCAAGCTGATCTTCTCCGTGATGCTGCCCGGGCACCGCAACACGCTCGGTGGCGCCAGCTCCGGTGTGCTGCGCAAGTTCCTGCTCGCCGACGACTGCGGGCATGTGGCACTGGAGTGGCAGCACACGCTCACCGGTGAGCTGGTGGTGGTCGGCAAGGCGAGCGAGTGGCGGGGGCGGCAGGTCTCCAACGATCCGCGGAAGTTCGCCGAGGCCTGGTACTCCTTCCGGCCCGGCCCGGGGCTGAGTCTCGACAACCTTCCCGTCGCCGAGTCCACCGCCGTACGGCCGCCGGTGGAGGGTGCCTCCGGCGCCCAGGGGCGGCGCCGGACGATGAAGGGCTTCCGGGACGCGATCACCGAGGCGGGCAAGGCGTATCCGCACCTCGAAGTGCACTGGGAGGAGATCCACGACCGCTGGATCGAGCACCTCGGGGAGCTGGGTCTCGACCCCGAACTCTTCCGCTACCAGCGGGAGATGAACGCCGACGAGGGCGAGGCCGCCGGCCTCTTCGCGGTCAAGAAGGACTCCGACTTCACCGATCTGCTGCTGCGCGCGGTCACCGACACCCGGGACACGGACGGGCTCGCCGATCTGGTCGGCGGCTTCGGCAACAAGCTGGGGCGACGGTCCGAACTGATCGCCGAACGGGACTTCACCGCCGGGTCCGTGGACCTGCTCGGACGGATCGTCGAGGCCGCGGAAGCGCGGTCCCGCGCGCGGGACATCCACGCGGGTGCCGAGCGGCGTACGCGCACGCTCGCCCGGCGGCTGTCCGCGCGAGGCGTCCAGGAGCGCGTGCGGGCCGGCGATCTCGCCCAGCGGGTCACCGCCGCCGCGTACGCCGTCACCCACTCCGAGGGCGGGCGCGAGCGCAGTGCGCTGATCGCCGCCGAACTCGCCTTCCGGCACGCCTCACTGGCACTCGCGGCGGCGGAGAAGACGGCCGCCGCGCAGAAGCGCGAACTCGCCGACGCGCGCACCATGCACTCCGCTTGGCAGGCCGCCGAGGTCTTCTTGCGGCACCGAGCCGCCGCCGACCGCTCCGCGCGCGTGGCCGTCGCGATCCGCGAGGCCGAGCTCGACGCGGCCCCGGCACTCGCCGCCCGCGCCAAGGCCGCCGTCGACCTCGTACGGGCGCTGCACTCGGCGGCGGACGGCGCGGAGGCGCTCGCCAACGAGGAGGAGGAGCGGTCCGCCGTCCTCCAGGAGGCCGGAGAGGCCGCGCACCGGGACTCGACCGGCGCCGCCACCGAGGCACAGCGCGCCCGCAGCGAGGTCGGGCATCTGCGGCAGCGGCTCAGCGAGGTCGAGCAGGAGACCGCCGAGGCGGTACGCGCGGGCTGGCTCGACGACAGCGCTCCCGACGCGGATCCCGCGCGGGCAGCGCTCGCCGCCAGCGACGCCGAGAAGACGGCCGTCGAGGCCTGGGACACCACCCGTGAGGCCTCCAGGCGGGCCTCCGAGCACGCGCGGGAAGCAGCGTCGACCGAGTCCCGCGCGGAGCTGACGGCCGCCCGCGCGGCGGACGCCGCCACGGCTGCCGAGCTTGCGTACGACGCCGAGCAGCGCACCGCCGAAGCCCTGGCGGGCGAGGAACGGCTCGCCGAGTTGCTGAGCCTGCCGTCCGCCGGTGGCGCACGGCAGCGAGGCCGGGCCGCCGCGTTGCCGCACCAGCACGGTGCGAGTGACGGCGAGGGCGGCGGCAGCACTGGGGCGACCGTGCGTGCCGGTGCCGATGGGGGAGCGGCCGACGACGCCGTAGGCACTGCTCGTACGTCGCGAGGTGCCGACGGCCCCCTCACCCCCGAGGAACTGGACCGCTTCGCCGACGAACTCCGTGAGCTGCTCGACGACGGTGTCGCCTCCGCCGAGCGGCAGCTCTTCGAACTACGGACCGCCGCCGCCGACGACGCCAGGATCCTCGGCGCACTCGGCGACGGCGGACTGCTGCCGCCCGGCCCCGACGTACTGGCCACCGTCGAGTTCCTCGGCGAGCACGGCATCCCCGCGCTGCCCGGCTGGCGCTATCTCGCCCAGGCCGTCGATCCCGCCGACCACGCGCGCGTGCTGGCCGCCCGCCCCGAGCTGGTCGACGGCGTTGTCATCACCGACCCCGGCACGCACGCGCGTGCCCGCGAGGCCCTCGCCGACGCGGCCCTGCTGCCCCGGTCGGCCGTGGCGGTCGGTACGGCAGCCGCCCTGCTCGCCCCCACCCCGGCGCCCGGACCGGGCGACGGCGACGTGTTCCTCGTACCGCCGAACCCGGCCATGCACGACGAGCACGCCGCCGACGAGGAGCGGCAGGCGCTGCGGGCCCGGGCGAGTGAGCGGGAGGAGGAGATCCGCACCCTCGCGGCGCGGCTCGGGAAGGACCGGGAGCTGGCCGCACGGCTCGCCTCCTGGCGTACGGGTTGTCCGGCCGGGCGGCTCGTCGAGCTGGCCCAGGCCGCTCGCGACGCGCGGGCCTTCGCTGAGGAGGCCGAGGCCGAGCTGGCCGAGGCGCGGACCGTGCGGGCCGAAGCCGATGAGGTGGCAGGCGAGGCGTCCCGTGTGCGGGACGAGCGGCAGGAGGCCGCCCAGCGGGCCCGCCGCGCCGCCGACGCGCTCGCCGGACTGGCGTTCCGGCTGCGCGAACGCGCCGGCTGGCAGGTCAAGGTGCGTGAACTGGCCGACGAGGCCGTCGAGTCGGAAGCCCGCGCCCAGGTTTGCCTGGAGCGTGCCCGGTCCGCCGACGAGGACCGGCGCGCTGCCCAGCGCGCCGCCGACGACGCGCGCCGCACGGCCCGCGCCCTGCGCGCCGAGCGCGCGGAGATCGCGGGCGCCCCCGACGACGTACCGGAAGCCGACGAGGACGCCGCGAAGTCGTCCCTGCCTGCCCTCCGCGAGGCCTACCGGGCCGCCTCCCAGCTCTACGAGAAGGTCGGCGTCGGGGCCGATCTGCGGGCCGAGCAGGCGCGGTCCGAGAGCGACGAGAGCGCCGCGCGCGCGGAACTGGACCGGCTGAGCAACAAGGTGCGTACGCGCGCCGAGCAGATGCTCCTGTCACCCGACGGGTCCGACGGGCCGTCCCGGCAGGCCGCCTCCGCGCGCGCGGAGGAACTGGTGCAGCTCCTGGAGACCCGGGTGTCCACCGCCAGCGAGCAACTGGGGCGGCTGCGCGGCGAGGCCGAGCGGCACGCACCCGAGGACGGCGAGGCGCACACCGAGCTGGCCGAGGAACTCGTCCCGCGCGACGCCGAGCACGCCCAGACCCTGCTGCGCACCGCCACCGCCGAACTCGCCTCCCGCACCGAGTCGTTGACCCAGGCCAGGGAGGCGCACGCCGAACTGCTCGACGCCCACCGGGCGGCCGAGGACGCGGCCTCCGGGTTCGACGAGATCGCCGCCATGCTCCGCGACCTGCTGCGCGAGCACACCTCCGACGAGGAGCAGGAGGCCCAGGAGCCCTACCCCGGCAGCCCCGAGGAAGCACGGCAGTCGGCCGCCGAGGCTCGCCGCTCCCTGCGCGGCTGCGCCGCCGACCTGTCTGCCGCCGAGGGGGCCGTGCGCGAGGCGAGCGACATCCTCGTACGGCATGCCAACTCGACGCGGTACGAGGCGGTGCGCACCCCCGCCCGACAGCAGATCCGCGAACTGCCCGCGTCCGCGCTGCCCGAGCACGCCCAGAAGTGGGCGGACGCCTTCGCACCCCGACTCCGGGTCCTGACCGACGAGTTGGCGCAACTGGAGCGGAACCGGGACTCGATCGTCGACCGGCTGCGCGGGCTGGTGGAGTCGGCGCTGGCCACCCTGCGGTCCGCGCAGCGGCTGTCCCGGCTGCCCGAGGGGCTCGGCGAGTGGTCGGGGCAGGAGTTCCTGCGCATCCGGTTCGAGGAGCCCGACCAGGCCACGCTCACCGAGCGGCTCGGCGAGGTCATCGACGAGGCGACCCGGGCCGCCGTGAAGAAGAACTCCGACCTGCGCCGGGACGGCATGTCCCTCCTCCTGAGGGGAGTCGGCGCCGCCCTCCAGCCCAAGGGCATCGCCGTCGAGATCCTCAAGCCCGACGCCGTACTGCGCGCCGAGCGCGTGCCCGTCGGCCAGATGGGCGACGTGTTCTCGGGCGGTCAGCTGCTCACCGCCGCCATCGCCCTGTACTGCACGATGGCCGCCCTGCGCAGCAACGACCGGGGCCGCGACAAGCACCGGCACGCCGGCACGCTGTTCCTCGACAACCCCATCGGCCGCGCCAACGCGACGTACCTGCTGGAACTCCAGCGAGCCGTGTCCGACGCGCTCGGCGTCCAACTCCTCTACACGACCGGCCTGTTCGACACGACCGCCCTGGCGGAGTTCCCCCTGGTCATCCGCCTGCGCAACGACGCCGACCTCCGCGCGGGCCTGAAGTACATCAGCGTGGAGGAACACCTCCGCCCGGGCCTGCCTCAGCAGGCCCCGGCGGGGGAGGGGGACGCGGTACACAGCGAGATCACGGCGACGCGAATGTTCAAACGGCCGATGACATCAGCAAGCTAGGGGCGCGGGGAACTGCGCGACCAGCCACAACGGCGCCGCAGTTCCCCACGCCCCGCACCCCCTAGGCGTCCCCCTTCAAAAGGTCCGCACACTTCTCCCCGATCATCATCGTCGTAATACACGGATTCACCGACACCAACTCCGGCATCACAGACCCGTCAGCAACCCGCAACCCCTCAACCCCCTTCACCCGCAACCGTGCGTCCAGCGGAGCCGACGCGTCATCATCCGCGCCCATCTTCACGGTGCAGGCCGGGTGATAGACGGTGTTGTGGGTCTTGTGGATGTAGTCCAACAACTCCTCGTCCGTCCGAACATCCGGCCCGGGGGCAAGTTCCGCTCCCGCCCACCCGCTCAGCGCCGGCTGCGCGGCGATACGACGCGCCAGCTTCAACCCGTACGTCATCACCCGCGCATCGTGCTCGTGTGTGAAGTACCGCGGATCGACCATCGGCTTGTCCCGGTAGTCGCGGGTGCGCAGCCGCACCGTGCCGCGTGACTTCGCCCGGGTCACGTTGGGAGTGAGGCAGAACGCGTTCTCCGAGGTCGGATAGCCCCAACGCGCCGTGTTCATGTCGAACGGCACCGAGCCGTAGTGGAACATCAGGTCGGGCCGGTCCAGGCCCGGTTCGGTGTCGTAGAAGATGCCCGCCTCCCACCACTGACTGGACGTCGTGGTCATCGGCTGCTTGGCGTCCCACATGATGACGCCCTCGGGATGGTCCTGAAGGTTCTCGCCGACGCCCGCCGAGTCCACGACCACCTCGACGCCGACCTCGCGCAGCTGCTCGGCCGGTCCGATGCCGGACAGCATCAGCAGCTTCGGGGTGTCGATCGCGCCGCACGACACGACGACCTCGCGGCGCGCCCGAACGGTCCTCGTGTGGATGAGATCCGGGTCGAGGTACTCGGCGCCCACGCAGCGACGCCCGTCCAGCACGAGCCGCTTCGCCCGCACCCCCGTCCGCACCTCCAGGTTCGGCCGCTTGTCCATGACCGGGTGGAGATAGGCGACCGAGGACGACTGACGGATGTTGTTCTCGTCGGAGTTGATCTGGAACCAGTTGGCCCCGCGGACCACGGTGGTGCCGGAGTTGAAGGGCGTGGTCGGGATGCCCGCCTGCGCGCACGCCTCCAACAGGGCCGTGCCGCACGGGTCCTCGCCCTTCAGCGTACGGAGCTTCACCGGGCCGGTGCGGCCGTGGTGGTCGCCGGGGGCGTCGTTGGTCTCCAGGCGCTGGTAGAGCGGGAAGAGGTCGGCCGCGCTCCAGCCCGAACAGCCCGCCGCCGCCCAGTCGTCGAGATCCTCGGCCGGGGCCCAGAAGGCGATGCAGGAGTTGTGGGACGAGCAGCCGCCGAGCACCTTCGCACGGGCGTGCCGCATGAAGCTGTTGCCGCTGGACTGCGGTTCGACCGGGTAGTCCCAGTCGTAGCCGGACTCCAACAAGCCCATCCAGCGCTCCAGTTTGAGGACGTCGTCGTCGCCGACGTCGCTCGGGCCCGCCTCCAGGACGCACACCGTGACGGAGGGATCCTCGGAGAGCCGCGCCGCCACCACGTTCCCGGCGGTGCCACCGCCCACCACCACATAGTCGAACTCTTCGGTGTTCATGAGTGGTTGGTCCATGAGTGGTTGACCTCCTTCAGTCGGCCGCCGGAGCGGAGAGGGGACCGGCCGGCCCGGCCGAGGGCTCCTCGAAACGGTGTCCGGCGAGCACACCCGTCCGGTGCCGCTGGATGAACCAGTAGTAGGCGAAGCCGCCGCCCGCGATGATCGCGACGAACAGCACCGCGCCCCACTGGAGGTACCAGTGGAAGGGGGCGGTCGCGTTGTAGACCGAGGCGCGCGGCCAGATCAGGTTGGTCGTCATGGCGGTGCCCCAGACCACGGCCCCGATGTTGACGAGCAGGCCCCAGCGGCCCAGCGAGAACTTGCCGTCGCCGGCCGGCTGCCACTTGCCGCGCAGCCGCGCTACCAGCATGGGCCCGGTGACGCCCAGGTAGGCGAGGTAGATCATGATGATGCCGATACTGGTGACGACGGTGAAGATCTGCGGCTGGCGGATGTTGACCACCAGGATCCCCAGTGCCAGGACACCGACGATCACGGCGGGCAGCACCGGCGTCTGGAAGCGCGGGCTGACCTTCGCGAGCAGCGAGGACGCGGGCAGGTTGTTGTCGCGGGCCATCGCGAACGCCAGCCGGATCGCCGCCGTGTGGACGGCGAGCGCGCAGACGGTGACCGCGATCAGCACGCACCACAGCATCGCCTTGCCGGCCGTGGACCCGAGGACGTCGAGCACGATGTACTGCAGACCGTCCGTGGACAGCTGCTCCCCCTTCAGGCTGGAGACGCTCATCAGCGCGAGGAGAAGGATCAGGCCGCCCAGGACGAAGGAGGCGACGATCGCCCGGATGATCGCGCGCGGTGCGTTCCGGGACGGGTCCACGGACTCCTCACCGAGCGAGGCGGCCGTGTCGAAGCCGTACATGACGTACGCGGATGCCAGGGAGGCCACCAGGAACGCGCCGAGGTAGCCGGCGCCGTGGCCCGCACCCGTGCCGTTCGTCTCCATGACCACCTGCGGACCGCGCGTGATGTGCACGGCGAACAGCACGATCAGTACAACCGTGGCGACGAGCTCGATGAAGACGCCCGCCGTGTTGATCGTGGCCATCAGCTTGACGCCGAAGGCGTTCACCACGGTCGTGAACAGGATCAACACCGTGGCCAGGATCACCGCGTTGGTCGCAACGTCGTACTTTCCGGTGCCGTCCCCGACGATCTGGAAGACATCGGAGATCTGCGGCAGCGTGAGTTGGTAGGCGAGCGCCACTGCCGCGATGGACACGATCGAGGCGATCAGCATCATCCAGCCGGCCAGCCAGCCCAGATGCGGATTGCCGATCTTCTTCGACCAGTTGTAGACCGAGCCGGCCACGGGATAGCGGGCGGCCAGTTCCGCGAAGCAGAGCGCGACCATGAACTGGCCGACGAACACCATCGGCCACGACCACCAGTAGGCGGGACCGCCGCTGCCGTAACCGAAGTAGAACAGCTGGAAGGTGCCGGTCAGGATCGAGATGTAACTGATCCCGGCCGCGAAGGTGTGGAAGTTGCCGAGGGTGCGCTTGAGTTCGGGCTTGTAGCCGAACTCGGCGAGTTCGGCGTCGTCCGTGTGCCCTGGGCCTGTGGGTTTTTCGGTCGTTGCCATGAGCGGACTCCTGGTGGGCCTGGGGGAGTGGGAGGAAGCGGAGCGGCTCGTTGCGGGTGCCGGGATCAATGGGGGCGGAATCTGAAAGCGCACATTCAAGACGTGCGGAGGGAATGACCTGCGAGGGGAGTGGCAGACGTGGGGCGTGAGACGGCTCGTGGGACGGGTGCTACGAGAACCAGCCCTGCGGCGAGGGATCGGTGTTCCGCCAGATGTGCTTCGCCTCGCGGTACTCGGCGAGTCCCGAGGGCCCGAGTTCGCGGCCGAAGCCGGACTGCTTGTAGCCGCCCCACTCGGCCTGGGGGACGTACGGGTGGTAGTCGTTGATCCACACCGTGCCGATCCGCAGGCGGGCCGCGACCCGCTGCGCCTTGGCCTCGTCGGTGGTGAAGACGCCCCCGGCGAGCCCGTACACGGTGTCGTTGGCGAGGCGGACGGCCTCCGCCTCGTCCGTGAACCGCTCCACGGTGAGCACCGGACCGAACGACTCCTCCTGTACGACGGTCATCCGGACGTCGCACTCGTCGAGCACCGTCGGCGGGTAGTAGAAGCCGTCGTCGAGCCCCTCGGGACGCGTCCCGCCGCAGCGCAGCACCGCGCCCTCGGCCAGGCCCTGGGCGACATACGCCTCGACCTTCGCGCGATGTGCCTCGGAGATCAGCGGGCCGGTCTGCGCGTCCTCGTCGAACGGGCCGCCGAGCCGGATCAGTTGGGCCCGCCGGACGACCTCGTCGACGAACCGGTCGTGCAGCGAGTCCTCCACCAGCAGCCGGGCCCCGGCCGAGCAGACCTGCCCGGAGTGCAGGAACACGGCGGTGAGCGCCATGTCGACGGCCGTGTCGAAGTCGGCGTCGGCGAACACGATGTTGGGGTTCTTGCCGCCGAGTTCGAGCGCGACCTTCTTCACCGTTCCCGCCGCCGCGGCCATCAGACGGCGGCCGGTCTGGAGTCCGCCCGTGAAGGAGAGGAGGTCGACGTCCGGATGGTCGCCGAGCGGCGCGCCAGCCTCCGGACCCGCGCCGAGGACGAGGTTGGCCACGCCCGCGGGCAGTCCGGCCTCGTCCAGGAGCCGCATCAGATGGATCGCGGAGTGCGGGGTCAGTTCGCTCGGCTTGAGGACGAAGGTGTTGCCGGCCGCGAGGGCCGGGGCGACCTTCCACGCCGTCTGGAGGAGCGGATAGTTCCATGGGGTGATCAGCGCGCAGACGCCGACCGGCTCGTACACGACCCGGCTGTCCACGCTCGGCGAGCCGGTGTCGATGACCCGCCCGGTCTCGCTCGCCACCAGCCGCCCGAAGTAGCGGAAGCAGTTGACGATATCGTCGATGTCGTACGCGCTCTCCACCAACCGCTTTCCGGTGTCGAGGGACTCCGCGCGGGCAAGCACGTCCTTGTCGCGGACCATGAGGTCGGCGACGCGCAGCAGCAGGTCACCACGCTCGCCCGCCGGCGTACCTGGCCAGGGGCCCTCGTCGAAGGCACGGCGGGCGGCGGCGATCGCCTCCACCGTGTCCTTGCCACCCGCCTCGTCGACGACACCGACCAGCGAGCCGTCGGCGGGACAGTGGATCTCCCGGGTGCGCTCGTCGAGCGCGGACCTCCACGCACCACCGATGAAGAGTTCGGGCATGTTCTTGTTCCTCCTGGTCAGCGCCGTAGCAAGGCGCCCTTGCGGCTGGGCGCCTCCCCGGCCGACGGCCGTTCATGCCGAATGTGATCTTCGACACGCCAGCTGGGGCGGTCGGCGTGCCCGGCCGGAGGGAGTGCCTTCGTCCGTGGAACCGATGTGGTGTTCGTCCGGCACCAGCACACCACCCTTCGGGCGCGACCGCGATGCCGTCGCAGGCGGCGTCCACCCATAAAGGGCGCAAGTGTGTGCGATTACTTGGTGGTGAGGTGTCGGCCGAGGGGTGCGCTGCCGAGAGGAGTTAACGCCTGGATGTCCTCGCTGAGCTCGATGCCGCCGCCCGTGGAGGCGCGACGGCAATCGGGGGACTCAGGGGTGGGACAACTGCCCCGAACCGCCGCCCTGCCTGGCTATCCGCTCCTGGGTCCGGGTGGCTGCGCGGACCTGCCGTCGGGCCTTGCGGCGCTCGCGTCGCAGTGCCCGTGCCGTGCTGCTGGGGGTCGACACCACGCCGTTGCGCTGGTTCCAGACCTGGCGTGTCACCCACACGTCGAGTGCGGCCCAGGTGGCCACCACCGTGCTGGCCACGCTGCTGAGCACCATCGGGAAGGCCAGCCAGGAACCGGCCAGCGTGGACAGGAAGGCCACCATGGCCTGGATCAGGGTGACGGCGATGACGAGCACCGCCCGTACCGCCGCCGTACGCACGGGATCCGGCAGTCGGCGCCGACGCGCGGGCTCCTCCACCCACAGCTGCCGATAGGAGGGCTGTGCGCTGGCACTCCCGTCCACCGCGCCCTCATTCCTTTCCCCCGTGCTCACCGGCACCTTGTGCCCGTCCGCCGCCGCAAGGTCGTCATGCGGTGCCTCCTCAGGACCGCGGACCGCGGCCAAGGGTGCCGCAACGTCGTTCCCAAGCGCTTCGCGTCGTTCCGCCGTGCCCATCACGTGCCACTCCCCACCGCCCAGCAAGACCGCCCGTCCCGGTGTCTGTGGACACCGGCTCCCCAGTGGTTGCCCGGCTTGCACTGTTCTACGCCGCCCGGAAACGGGTTACGGACCCCGCTGACGGTTCCGATGCCCGTTTCCTATGTACAAAGACGAACGACGTGTCTCGAAGATTCCCATCAAACGCAAAAATCCAGCCAAACGGTCAGGTTGGCCGACGGTTGCCGTCCTGTGGCCGATGCCGGATTCGTGGAGGCAATCTCCCGTAATGATCGGACAACTCGCCATCTCTCGCCAGCAGGACGGAAGTTCAGCCTCCGGACAGGTCTTCGAGTTCTCTGTGGGTCAGTAGTAGGCTCACGCCGATTATTGACGCACTTGTGTACCCCCGCACTGGCGGGGGCGAGCTGGGGGAGGCCATGCGCTTTCGCGGGAAGTCCATCCGCCGGAAGATCGTGGCGCTGCTTCTCGTGCCGCTGGTGTCCTTGACCGCGATCTGGGGCTTCGCCACGGTGCTCACGGGTCGTGAGGCGGCCGAGTTGTTCAATGTGTCGTCGATCGTGGAGAAGGTCAGCTACCCCACGGAGGACGCTGTGCGCGTGCTCCAGCAGGAGCGCCGGCAGACCCTCGTCTACCTCGCCGACCCTCGTGCCTCCGACGCGCTGGCGGCCCTTCGGCGCAGCCGCACCGCCACCGACGACGTCATCGGCGAGATCCGTGACAACGCCGATAAATCCGACGTACGCAACTCGATCAGCGACAGCGACAGCGAGCACCTCAGCGCCGTCCTGGAGGCGTTCGACGGCATCGACCCGCTGCGCCGCAGCGTCGAGGAGGGCACCGTCACCCGGTCCCAGGCCCTCGACCTCTACAACCGCCTGGTCGACCCCTGTTACGTCCTGCTCGCCAACCTGCACATCATCGACAACCTGGAGATGGACAAGCAGGCCCGCGCCCTCGTCAACACCGCCCGCGCCCGCGAACTCCTCTCCCGCGAGGACGCGCTGCTCGGCTCGGCCCTCGTCGTCGGCAAGGTCTCCCGCGACGAATCCCGCGACATCTCCGACCTCGTGGCACAGCGCACTGTCATGTACGACGTCAGCCTGCCGCTGCTCCCGCTCTCGGACCGCGCACGCTACGAGCGGTTCTGGAAGAACGCCTCCACCGCACCGCTCCGGGTGGCCGAACAGGCCGCCATCGGCGCCGAGTCCGGCCGACCCCGTGGCGTCACGGCGAAGAGCTGGGACACCACCGCGGGCGACGTCCTCGACGAACTCCGCAAGCTCAACGACCAGTCGGGCGACCGCTATCAGGACCGGGTCCGCCCCGTCGTCATGGGCGTCATCGTCAAAGCGGTCGTCGCCGGCGTCCTCGGCCTGGTCGCCCTGCTGTTCTCCCTCGTCCTGTCCGTACGCATCGGCCGTGCCCTCATCCGCGACCTGCGCCAGCTCCGCCTCGAGGCCCACGAGGCATCGGGCGTGCGGCTGCCCAGCGTGATGCGCCGTCTGTCGGCCGGCGAACAGGTCGACGTGGAGACCGAGGTACCGCGCCTGGAGTACGACAAGAACGAGATCGGCGAGGTCGGCCAGGCCCTCAACACCCTCCAGCGCGCCGCCGTCGAGGCCGCAGTCAAACAGGCCGAACTCCGCTCCGGGGTCTCCGAGGTCTTCGTCAACCTCGCCCGGCGCAGCCAGGTCCTGCTGCACAAGCAGCTCACCCTGCTCGACACCATGGAACGCAGGACCGAGGACACCGACGAACTCGCCGACCTGTTCCGCCTCGATCACCTCACCACCCGCATGCGCCGGCACGCCGAAGGCCTGGTGATCCTCTCCGGAGCCGCCCCCTCCCGGCAGTGGCGCAAACCCGTCCAGCTGATGGACGTCGTACGCGCCGCCGTCGCCGAGGTCGAGGACTACGAGCGCATCGAGGTCCGCAGGCTGCCGCGGATGGCCGTCACCGGCCCGGCCGTCGCCGACCTCACCCACCTCGTGGCCGAACTCCTGGAGAACGCCACGGTGTTCTCACCCCCGCACACGGCCATCCAGGTCCTGGGCGAGAGGGTCGCCAACGGGTTCACCCTGGAGATTCATGACCGCGGCCTGGGCATGGCGGCCGAAGCACTTCTCGACGCCAACCTGCGGCTCGCCGAGACCCCCGAGTTCGAACTGTCCGACACGGACCGGCTCGGCCTGTTCGTCGTCAGCCGGCTCGCCCAGCGGCAGAACGTCCGAGTCTCCCTCCAGCCCTCCCCGTACGGCGGCACCACGGCCGTCGTCTTCGTCCCCGACGCACTCCTCACGGACGACGTCCCGGACACCAACGGCATCGGCTTCCGCCTCGACCGCGCCCAGCCCTCCAAGGAGGCCGCGTTCGAGGAGGGCCGCAAGGCCGCGCTCTCCCCGGCACCCGTGCGCCTCCCCGGCCTGCCCGCCTCGCTCATCGACGGCCCGGTCGAGCTGGAGGCGCCGGTCGACCTGGACGCCCTCGACGACTTTCCCGGTTCCTTCGGCGACGCGGACGGCGAACAGGGCGTGTTCCTTCGGCCACGCCGCTCGATCACCGGAGCGACGGACGAAACGAGCGACCTCCCGATCGACCCGCGCCAGCAGTTCTCCGGGGATCGGGGCCAAACCCCCTCCGACGGTGCGGCCGGCAGGGCGGACGACGCCGTTGCGCTGCCGCGCCGCCGGACTCCCAAGCTCGTCAGTTCCCACGGCCGTCCGGTCACGGAACAGCCGCCCCGGCGCATCCCGGCCTCGGCGGACGAACAGCCGGACGACGCTGGTTCGTCGGACCCGGACACGCTGGCCCCGCTCCCGGCCCGGCGCCGGGGCGAGACGCCGATCCGACGGTCCGGCGGAGGCCCGGGTGACGCGTTCGGCGACCGCACGGAACCTCCGGTGCGCGGTTGGGACAGTCGAGGGGAAACCGTCGGCCGGAGTCTCGACGGGCGCTCGGACTCAGCAGGCGCCAGGGCCTTCACCGATCGCATGGAACCGTCCGCCTCACGCTTCGGCGACCGATCCGTCCCCGACCGTCCCGACGCGCCCTCCCGTGGCGCGGGCGGACGGGCGGAGATCGGCCGCAACGGCCTCGGCGACCTGTCGCCGGAAGCCCCGGCCCTCCCGCAGCGGGAACGGCGCGGTGGCTCCGGCGGGACCGCCTCCCACCCCGGTGTGGCGGCGGATCCGGCCGCGTCCGGCACGGCAGGGCTGCCCCGCCGCGTACGCCAGGCGAACCTGGCTCCGCAGCTGAGGGACGGCCCGGAGCGGCGCGCCGAACGGGCGAAGTCCCGTACCCGGGACGAAGCCGACCTCTTCGACCGCGATGCCGACCAGGTCCGCAGCCGCATGGCTTCGCTGCAGCGTGGCTGGCAGCGTGGTCGTGAGGAGAACGCCACGGGCGACGGCGCCCAGGACGGCACAGCACAAGGAACGACGAAGGGGGACGGTCGATGACCGCACCGAAGGCGACCGGCCAGAGCGCGAGCGACAAGGCGTCCGGCGAACTCAACTGGCTCCTCGACGACCTCGTGGACCGGGTGGCCAGCATCCGCAGAGCGCTCGTGCTCTCCGGCGACGGACTGCCCACCGGGGTCTCCAAGGACCTCAGCCGGGAGGACAGCGAGCACCTGGCCGCCGTGGCCTCCGGATTCCACAGCCTCGCCAAGGGCGTGGGACGGCACTTCGACGCCGGCAACGTCCGCCAGACGGTCGTCGAGCTCGACGACGCCTTTCTGTTCGTGACGGCCGCCGGGGACGGCAGCTGCCTGGCCGTGCTCTCGGACGCCGACTCGGACGTGGGCCAGGTCGCCTACGAGATGACTCTCCTGGTGAAGCGAGTCGGTGTGCATCTGGCGGCCGCTCCGCGCACCGATCTGCCTGCGGGCGGGTAGTGAGATGACATGAACGGAGACGGTCAGCCCAGAAGCCACTGGTTCGACGACGAGGCCGGACCGGTCGTCCGTCCGTACGCCATGACGCGGGGCCGCACCAGCCATGCGGCCCAGCACCGCCTGGACCTGATCGCGGTGGTCGTCACGGAGGCGCACGCGGACGATCCGGAAGCGGACCACATGCTGTCCCCGGAACACGTGGACATCGTCGAACTCTGCCGTGACGCCCCCCAGTCGGTCGCCGAACTCGCCGCCGAACTCAATCTCCCCATCGGCGTGGTGCGGGTCCTCATCGGGGACCTCGTGGACGAGGAAATGGTCCATGTGACGCGCCCCGTACCCCCCGCCGAGCTGGTGGACGAGAGTATTCTGCGCGATGTGATCAACGGCCTCCGGGCGCTCTGAGCAGCGCGGAAGCGGGGTAGAGACGTGACAGGCTGGCAGTTCTGGGTCGACCGGGGCGGTACCTTCACCGACATCGTCGCGCGGCGCCCGGACGGCGGCCTGCTCACCCACAAACTGCTGTCCGACAACCCCGCACGGTACGCCGACGCGGCCGTCGCAGGCGTACGCGAACTCCTGGGCGACTCCCGTGAGCCCATCGAGGCCGTCCGGATGGGTACGACCGTCGCCACCAACGCACTCCTGGAACGCAAGGGCGAACGCACCCTCCTCGTCGTCACCCGCGGTTTCCGCGACGCGCTGCGCATCGCCTACCAGAACCGCCCCCGCATCTTCGCCCGCCGGATCGAACTGCCCGGGCCGCTCCACGAACGGGTCGTCGAGGCCGACGAGCGCATCGCCGCCGACGGCACCGTCCTGCGCGCCCCCGACCTTGACGCCCTCGCCGGGCCGCTCCAGGAGGCCTACGACGACGGGATCCGAGCCGTCGCCGTGCTCTGCATGCACAGTCACCTCCACCCCGCCCACGAACAGGCCATCGGTGCCCTGGCCGCCCGGGTCGGCTTCCCGCAGATCTCGCTGTCCAGCGAGGTCAGCCCGCTCATGAAGCTCGTCCCGCGCGGGGACACGGCGGTCGTCGACGCCTACCTGTCGCCCGTCCTGCGCCGGTACGTCCAGCACGTCGCCGACGACCTCGAGAACGTACGGCTGATGTTCATGCAGTCCAACGGAGGCCTCACCGAAGCAGGCCAGTTCCGTGGCAAGGACGCCATCCTGTCCGGACCGGCCGGCGGCATCGTCGGCATGGCCCGCATGTCCCAGCTCGCCGGATTCGACCGCGTCATCGGGTTCGACATGGGCGGCACCTCCACCGATGTCTCGCACTTCGCCGGCGAGTACGAACGCGTCTTCACCACTCAGATCGCCGGTGTCCGCCTGCGCGCCCCCATGCTGGACATCCACACCGTCGCCGCCGGCGGCGGCTCCGTCCTCCACTTCGACGGCTCCCGCTACCGCGTGGGACCCGACTCCGCGGGCGCGGCCCCCGGCCCCGCCTGCTACCGCGGCGGCGGCCCGCTCACCGTCACCGACGCCAACGTCGCCCTCGGGCGCATCCAACCCGCCCATTTCCCCCAGGTGTTCGGCCCCGACGGCGACCAGCCTCTCGACGACACCCTCGTCCGCGACCGCTTCGCCGCCCTCGCCCGCGAGATCCGCGAACGGACCGGCGACGACCGCACCCCGGAGCAGGTGGCCGAGGGCTACCTGCAGATCGCCGTGGCCGGCATCGCCAACGCCGTGAAGCGGATCTCCGTACAGAAGGGCCACGACGTCACCCGCTACGCCCTCACCACCTTCGGTGGGGCGGGCGGGCAGCACGCCTGCATGGTCGCCGACTCGCTCGGTATCCGGACCGTCCTGGTGCCGCCCATGGCCGGTGTCCTCTCCGCGCTCGGCATCGGACTCGCCGACACCACGGCCATGCGCGAACAGTCCGTCGAGGCGCCCCTGGAACCCGCCTCCATGCCCGGCGTTCTCAAGACCGCCGAAGACCTGGAAGGTGCCGCCCGGGCCGAACTCCTCGCCGAGGACGTCCCCGAGGACCGCATCCAGGTCACCCGCCGCGCCCAGCTCCGCTACGACGGTACGGACACCACCCTGACCGTCGGGCTCGGCGAACCCGACGCGATGAAACACGCCTTCGAAGAACGTCATCGCGCCACGTACTCCTTCACCCTCGACCGCCCTGTGGTCGTCGAAGCCCTCTCCGTGGAAGCCACTGGCATCACCGAACCCCCCGATCTCTCCGCCCTCACCGCTTTCGGACCCCGCACCGCCGCGCCGGAGACGGCCGCCCTCCATACGGGCGGTGCCTGGCACGACGTACCCATGCACCGCCGCGAGGAACTGCCCCCCGGCGAGACGGTCACCGGCCCGGCGATCATCACCGAGGCCAGTGCCACGACCGTCGTCGACGACGGCTGGCAGGCCGCGACGACAGACAACGGGCATCTGGTCATGGAACGCGTGGCGGTTACGCAGAGTTCCGATCTCGGCACGGAAGTGGATCCGGTTCTGCTGGAGGTCTTCAACAACCTCTTCATGGCGATCGCCGAACAGATGGGCGCCCGGCTGGAATCCACCGCCCAGTCCGTCAACATCAAGGAGCGCCTGGACTTCTCCTGCGCCCTCTTCGACCCCGACGGAAACCTGGTCGCGAACGCGCCCCACATCCCCGTTCACCTGGGATCCATGGGGACGAGCGTCAAGGAGGTGATCGAACGCCGAGGCGACGGCATGCGCCCCGGCGACACGTACGCCGTCAACGACCCGTACCACGGCGGCACCCACCTCCCCGACGTCACCGTGATCACCCCGGTCTTCGGCAGCGAGCAGACGGCAACGCGCAGCGGCGACACGGAGAGTGACCGCATCCTGTTCTATGTCGCCTCGCGCGGACACCACGCCGAGATCGGCGGCATCGCCCCCGGCTCCATGCCGGCCGACAGCCGCACCATCGACGAGGAGGGCATCCTCTTCGACAACTGGCTGCTCGCCGAGAACGGTCGCTTCCGCGAGGCGGAGACGCTCCGGCTGCTCACCGAGGCGCCCTACCCCTCCCGCAACCCCAGGACCAACCTCGCCGACCTGCGCGCCCAGATCGCCGCCAACCAGAAGGGCGTCGACGAAGTCGCCCGGATGATCGACAACTTCGGCCTCGACGTCGTCCAGGCGTACATGAAGCACGTCCAGGACAACGCCGAGGAATCGGTGCGGCGAGTGATCGACACCCTGGAGGAGGGCGAGTTCGCCTACGAGACGGACTCGGGAGCCGTCATCCGGGTCCGTGTCTCCGTGGACCGCGAAAGGCGTTCCGCGACAGTCGACTTCACCGGCACCTCCGCCCAGCTCAGCAGCAACTTCAACGCACCCTTCGCGGTGGTCAACGCGGCCGTCCTGTACGTCTTCCGCACTCTGGTCGACGACGACATCCCCCTCAACGACGGCTGTCTGCGCCCGCTCGACATCGTCGTACCGCCTGGTTCGATGCTCGCCCCCGAGCCGCCGGCCGCTGTCGTCGCGGGCAATGTGGAAACCTCACAGGCCATCACGGGAGCCCTGTACGGGGCGCTCGGTGTCCAGGCTGAGGGATCCGGCACGATGAACAACGTCACCTTCGGCAACGAGCGGTACCAGTACTACGAAACCATCGCCTCCGGGTCCGGCGCGGGCGACGGTTTTCCGGGCGCGTCCGTCGTCCAGACCCATATGACCAACTCGCGGCTCACCGACCCCGAGGTCCTGGAGTGGCGACTGCCCGTCCGGCTCGACGAGTTCGCGGTACGGCACGGCAGTGGCGGTGCGGGACAATGGCGCGGTGGAGACGGGGCGGTGCGCCGTCTCCGGTTCGACGAGCCGATGACTGTCTCCACCTTGTCGCAGCACCGCAGGGTTCCGCCGTACGGTATGGCGGGCGGCGAGCCGGGCGCGCTGGGGGCCAACCGCGTGGAGCGTGCGGACGGCACGGTCACCGTGCTCGGCGGCAGCGACTCGGCGGACGTCGGCCCTGGCGACGTACTCGTCATCGAAACCCCCGGCGGCGGGGGCTACGGCCCACCGCCGACCGACCCCGAACAAGCAGGAGAAGAGATCGATGATCTTCGGGCGTTCTGAGCGCGGCAAGCCCCCGGTCGAGCCCGTCACGCTCAAGATCCTCGTGGCCGGCGGATTCGGCGCGGGCAAGACGACCCTTGTCGGCGCGGTCAGCGAGATCAAACCGCTGCGCACCGAGGAGCTGCTCACCGAGGCGGGCCGCCCGGTCGACGACACCAGTGGGGTGGAGGGCAAGCACACCACCACCGTGGCCATGGACTTCGGCCGCATCACGCTGCGCGAGGACCTGGTGCTGTACCTCTTCGGGACGCCCGGACAGGACCGCTTCTGGTTCCTGTGGGACGAGCTGGCCACCGGTGCCCTGGGGGCGGTCGTCCTCGCCGACACCCGCCGTCTGGAGGACAGCTTCGCCGCCGTCGACTACTTCGAGCGGCGTTCCATACCCTTCCTGGTCGGCGTCAACTGCTTCGACGGGGCGGCCCGTTACCCGTCGCAGTCCGTCCGGGCGGCGCTCGACCTCGACGCCAGTGTGCCGCTCCTGCTGTGCGACGCGCGCAACCGGGAGTCGGTCAAGGAGGTCCTCATCGGAGTTGTCCAGCACGCGATGGCGTACGCGGCCGACCGCCGCGCGACCGTCACCACCTGACAGCCCTTCACCACCCCCGCACGCGCACGGCCCGTACCCCCGCCGACCGGGGTACGGGCCGCGGTCCGAAGGCACGCGCGCGTGGACCACGTTTTCCGTTCCGAGCGGTGGCTCTAGCCCCGGCCGTCGTCCTCCCAGCCGAAGCTCTTCTCCACGGCCTTGCGCCAGTTGTGGTACTCGCGGTCGCGGACCGACGCCTCCATGGCAGGCGTCCACTCGACGTCCTTCTGCCAGTGCGACTTCAGCTCGTCGAGGTCGTTCCACACCCCGGTCGCGAGCCCGGCCGCGTACGCCGCTCCCAGGCATGTCGTCTCGGAGACCTTCGGACGGATGACCGGCACCCCGAGGACGTCCGCCTGGTGCTGCATCAGCAGGTTGTTCTTCGTCATGCCGCCGTCCACCTTCAGGGTCGTGATGCTCACCCCGGAGTCCTGGAACATGGCGTCCACGACCTCCCGCGTCTGCCAGCTCGTCGCCTCCAGCACCGCGCGCGCCAGATGCCCCTTGGTGACGTACCGCGTGAGGCCGGTGACCACCCCGCGCGCGTCGGAGCGCCAGTAGGGCGCGAACAGGCCGGAGAACGCGGGCACGATGTACGCGCCGCCGTTGTCGTCGACGCTCGCCGCGAGCGTCTCGATCTCGTCGGCGGTACGGATGATGCCGAGCTGGTCGCGGAACCACTGCACGAGCGCGCCGGTGATCGCGATGGACCCTTCGAGGCAGTACACGGGGGCCTCGCTGCCGATCTTGTAGCCCATCGTGGTCAGCAGGCCGTTCTTCGAGGGGACGGGCCGGTTGCCGGTGTTGAGCAGCAGGAAACTGCCGGTGCCGTACGTGTTCTTCGCCGTCCCCACGTCGTAGCAGGCCTGGCCGAACACCGCGGCCTGCTGGTCGCCCAGCGCGGAGGCCACAGGGACGCCCGCGAGCTGGCCCACACCGGTGCCGTACACCTCGGACGAGGACCTGATCTCGGGGAGGATCCCCTCGGGGACGTTCATCGCGGACAGGATGGACGCGTCCCATTGGAGGGTCTCCAGGTCCATCAGCATGGTGCGCCCGGCGTTGGTCACGTCGGTGACGTGCCGCCCGCCGTCCGTACCGCCCGTCAGGTTCCAGATCAGCCAGGAGTCGATCGTGCCGAAGGCGATCTCGCCGCGCTCGGCGCGGGCGCGCAGCCCCGGCACGTTGTCGAGCAGCCAGGTCGCCTTGGGGCCGGAGAAATAGCTGGCCAGGGGCAGTCCGGTCTGCTCGCGGAAACGGTCCTGCCCGTCGGCGCCGCCGAGTTCGTGGCAGAGCGCCGCCGTACGCGTGTCCTGCCAGACGATCGCGTTGTGGACCGGCTTGCCCGTGGCGCGGTCCCACAGGACCGTCGTCTCGCGCTGGTTGGTGATGCCGAGCGCGCTGAGCTGGTCGGCGCGCAGCCCGGCCTTGGCGAGCGCGCCCGCGACCACCGCCTGCACCTTCGACCAGATCTCGGTCGCGTCGTGCTCCACCCACCCGGGCTTGGGGAAGATCTGGCGGTGCTCGCGCTGGTCGACGGCGACGATCGCGCCGTCCTGGTTGAAGACGATGCAGCGGCTGGACGTGGTGCCCTGGTCGATCGCGGCGACGAACTTGTCCGTCATGACGTCCCCTTCGTGGGAAGCTCCGGAAGTCTGCGGCTCCGGCACGCGCGCGTGCGCGTCAGAAGGCCGCGTTGAAGACGATCCCCGCCAGTGCGGCGCCGATCAGCGGCCCCACCACCGGGATCCACGCGTAACTCCAGTCCGAGGTGCCCTTGTTGGGTATCGGGAGCAGGGCGTGGGCGATGCGCGGGCCCAGGTCACGGGCCGGATTGATGGCGTACCCTGTGGGACCGCCGAGCGACAGACCGATGCCGACCACCAGGAAGGAGACGATCAGGATCGATGTGCCGGACTCACCGAGCCCCTTGGTCAGACCGAAGGCCAGGATCGGCAGAACCAGCGCCATGGTCGCGATGATCTCGGTGACGAGGTTCGCGACGGGATTGCGGATCGCGGGCGTGGTGGAGAAGATCCCGAGCGTCGGCTGGGCGATCTCGTCCTCCGCGTTGGCCCGGAATTGGGCGAAGTACACCAGCCAGCACAGGACCGCGCCGAGGAAGGCGCCGACCATCTGCCCGGCGATGTACACGGGCACCTTGTCCCAGTCCCCGGTGTCGACGGCGATCCCGATGGTCACCGCGGGGTTGAGATGCCCGCCGGACAGCGGTGCGGCGGTGTACGCCCCGGCGAGCACGCCGAAGCCCCAGCCGAACGTGATGACGATCCAGCCGGCGTCCTTCGCCTTGGAGTAGTTGAGTACGACGGCGGCGACCACACCGGCGCCGAAGAGGATCAGAATCGCTGTACCGATGATCTCGCCGACAAAGATGTCCCCATTGGTCATGGCGGCTCCTAGGCCTTCGCCCGGGGCGGTCCGGCCCCGGTCGACCTTGCAGGGTGCGTTCCCATGGCTACTTCAGCCGAGGACAGGGAATTCCCGCGCCCCGCCCGGCGTCCGTGACGAGCGTGCCGTCGTAGCCGGATCGCCCGCATGGGAATGGCCCGTGGTGCGGCTGGGGCCCGCACGGCGCATTGCCTGATTACGCCGAGAATGTGCGGCGATGCCGACTGACACCGGAAGTGTTCTCCGACGTCCTGTGAGCGTCAAGGTCGCCGACGACAATGGTTGAGGCGCCCCTCACGGATGCGATGGCGGTTCCCCCGGAACTGCCTCCCTGCCGCCCGCACCCCGCCTGCGCGGGTGCCGGCCCCGACCCCCGCCGGATCCCGTGCCCGGGCAGACCTGCGCGGCCGAGCACCCGGCTCGCCCCGTCGAGGGCCTTCGCCGCCTGCTCCAGCGGCGCCAGGCATGCGGCGGCCTGCCGGTGGTCCGCGACGCCGCCAGGCGCGCACAGGACCGTCGCCAGGGACAGCGTGACGGCGTGTCCGCCCGCGTACCAGGGCGTGTCGAGAACGGGCCGCCGCCGCCCGTTCCGCCAACGCGGTCAGTTGGCCGTCGAGTTCGGGGTCATGGCGAGCCTGGGCCAGGATGTCGCCGCTCTCCGGGCGGGCCAGTATTTCCAGCGCCGCGACGCCGCCGGTCGAGTCGTCAGATTCACGACCGGCTGGAAGGCGAAACGGAGGGCGTCCGTCCAGGAGGGCACGGCAGCGTTTCGGCGCTCCAGCTGTACGCCAGGGCGCAGTTCACGAGGTGTTCACGCACGATTCCGGGCCGATCCCGGAGCGTGGAAGTCCCCAACTGGGCGCACACTCCATGCGTATGGCCCGCCCACCGGGGCCTTACCTTCCTCACCGCACCGCGATCACCGACGAACCGTGCCCGAACAGGCCCTGGTTGGCTGTGATGCCCACGCGCGCCCCCGCGACCTGCCGGTCACCGGCGTCCCCCCGCAACTGCCAGGCCAGTTCGCACACCTGTGCGATGGCCTGTGCGGGCACGGCCTCACCGAAGGAGGCGAGACCGCCGCTGGTGTTGACGGGTATGCGCCCACCCGGAGCCGTCGCGCCCTCCCGCAACAGCTTCGCCGCCTCGCCCTCGCAGCACAGGCCCAGATCCTCGTACCACTGCAACTCCAGGGCGGTGGACAGGTCGTAGACCTCGGCCAGGGACAGATCCTCGGGGCCGACGCCGGCCTCCTCGTAGGCCGCCCATGCGATCGACGCCCGGAAGGTGCCGTCCGTCGGCTCCACGGCCACCGCGGAGTCCGTGGCGATGTCCGGCAGGTCCAGCACCGTGGTGGGGTACCGCGGTGTCACCGTCGACACCGCCCGGATCCGCACCGGCTCCGCCACCCCCTGCCGACGCGCGAACTCCATGCCGGTCAGCACCAGCGCCGCCCCGCCGTCCGAGGTGGCGCAGATGTCGAGCAGCCGGAGCGGATCGGCGACCACCGCGGACGCGGCGACCTCGTCGGCCGTGACCCGCTTGCGGTAGCGCGCGTTCGGGTTGAGCGCCCCCAGGGCCGCGTTCTTCACCTTGACCTGCGCGAAGTCCTCCAGGGTGTCCCCGTGCACGGCCATTCGCCGCCGCGCGTACAGCCCGAAGTACGTCGGGTTCGTCGCCCCCAGGACCCGGAACCGCAGCCAGTCCGGGTCGTCGGGCCGGTCCCCGCCGGCCGGCCGGAAGAACCCCTTCGGCGCCGAGTCCGCGCCCACGACGAGCACCACCTCCGCGAGCCCGGCGAGGATCTGCGCACGCGCCACGGCGACCGCCTGCGCCCCGGATGCGCACGCCGCGTACACGCTGGTCACCCGGGCGCCCTGCCAGCCCAGCGCCTTGGCGAACGTCGCCCCCGCCACATAGCCGGGATAGCCGCCGCGCACGGTGTCCGCCCCGACGACCGAGTCGACGTCCCGCCAGTCGATCCCCGCGTCGGCGAGTGCCGCGCGCGCGGCGGCCACGCCGTACTCGGTGAAGCCGCGCCCCCACTTGCCCCAGGGGTGCATGCCCACGCCGAGCACCGCCACCTCTCCGGTCATTCCACCGCCCCCGTCGGTCGCCAGTGCCAGGTCGTCCAGGTCGTCTCCGCGTCCTCGTGGAGCACCCCCTGGACGATCTCCACCTCCATGCCCACCGTCAGATCGGCGACGGTGACCCCGGGAACCGCCTGTCCCAGCACCACCATCCGCTCGGACTCCAGCTCCACAGCGATCAACGCGTACGGTTCCCATGGAAGTTCCGGATCGGTCACATACGGTGACGGAGGCCGGTACCTGCCGTCGGTGTACGACCAGACCCGCCCGCGCCGGGACAGCGGCACCTCGGCCAACTCGCCGCCCGGACACCCCGGATTTCGGCAGTGGACGTCCTCCCGAGGAAAGAACACCGAGGCGCAGGCCGAGCAGCGGGTGCCGAGGAGCCGGAAACCGTCACCGTCCCCGGTGAACCACCCGGCGACCACAGGTGTGCGGGTACGTGTCACATCCCCTCCAGAGACCTGGATCTGACGGAACGTCAGAAGTGTGGCACGGTCACTTCGGATTGGGCAGCCGTCGCACAGAACCGGACACCCCGTCCGTGCGTCGTCGTATCGGTAGGGGCGGCCGGGGCCCACGGGGGTGGTTCCGGCCGTTCCTGCCGTTCGATCAGGCGAGATCGCATCGAATCGCTTCCGCGGCGAGATCCACAACTGATAAATGCAGGAGACATGACACGACTTCCTGTCGCAGTACGTGGCTTGATGACAGCGCTCGCCCTGCTGCTGGCCACCTCCGCTCCCGCCGTCGGGTCCACCCCGGAAGCCGGGGCGCCCGATGACTTCGTGGCCCTGAGGTCCGTCGACCCGACGATCATCCAGGAGATGCGCTACTTCACCCCGCACAACTTCGTGGGTGAGCCCATCGACGGCTACGAGCAGCCGATCTGCATCCTCACCAGGCCCGCGGCCGAGGCCCTCCACCAGGCCCAGCTGAAACTGCGCCCACAGGGCTACACGCTCAAGGTGTACGACTGCTACCGCCCGCAGCGCGCCGTGGACCACTTCGTCCGCTGGGCCGAGGACCTCGACGACCAGACCATGAAGGGCGAGTTCTATCCGGACGTCGACAAGACCCGCCTGTTCGAGGACGGTTACATCGCGGAGAAGTCGGGCCACAGCCGGGGCTCGACCATGGACCTGACGATCGTGAAGCTCCCGGCGGAACCGACCAGGCCGTACGTGCCCGGGGAACCCCTCGTGCCCTGCTACGCAGCCCAGAGCGAGCGCTTCCCGGACAACTCGGTGGACATGGGCACGGGCTACGACTGCTTCGACACCCTCTCCCACACCCTGGACCCGCGCATCCAGGGAGAGCAGCGCGCGAACCGGCTCCTCCTGAAGGACACCCTGGAGGACCTCGGGTTCGTCAACCTCGCCGAGGAGTGGTGGCACTTCACGTTCAAGCCCGAGCTCTTTCCGGACACGTACTTCGACTTCCCTGTTGCCGCGAGTTCCCTCTAGCCGGCGTCCTGAGGAACCCCCGGAAGGGCCCCGTCCGCATGATCGGATACAGTCCGCCGCGTGTCCGTAAATCAACTATCAACCGACAACTCCGCGCCGGGCTCCCACTGTTCGCGCTGCGGAGCGCCCTACGGAGAGGGCGTTTCCGGCTGGCCCCGCACCTGCCCCGCCTGCGGCACCGTGGCCTACCGCAACCCGCTGCCCGTCGCGGTGGCACTCCAGCCCGTGTACGACACCAAGGGCGCCGCCCTGGTCGTCATCACCCGAACCATCGCCCCCGCGCGCGGGGGCACCGCCCTGCCCGGCGGGTACGTCGACCACCGCGAGGACTGGCGGCAGGCCCTCGTCCGTGAGCTGAGGGAGGAGACGGGCATCGAGGCGGCGAGCCGCGACGTCCGGCTCGCCGACGCGATGAGTTCACCGGACGGGCACCTGCTGCTCTTCGGAGTCCTGCCGGAACGCCCCGCCGACCACCTGCCGCAGTCCGCCGCCACGGATGAGACCGACGGCTGGCACCTTCTGCGCAGGCCCGAGGAGCTGGCCTTCCCGCTGCACACGGTGGCCGCACGCGCCTGGTTCGAGGGCCGCTACTGAGCCCGCTCAGCGCCCGGCGAGTCCCCGCACGCGCACGGGGAGGGACGGCTCGCTCACGCCGTACTCCCCGTCCAGCTCGACGACCACCCGTCGCCCCTCCCAACGCGTGACGTACCGCTCGATGTCCGCCTCCTCCCACCCGTCACCCTCGTCCGGCACCACCAGCCCGCCCCCGGTACGCCCGAGGGCGGGCGCCCACGCCTCCAGCTCCAGGCCGCCGTCGGCACCCCGCACGGGTACGACGGCGCCCGCGCGGGCGAGCACCGGAATCCGCGACAAAGGGGCGTCGATCAGCACCTGACAGGGCCCCTCGTACGCCTGCTCCGTCACCGTGTCGTACCACCGCCCGCGCGGCAGCTGCACCGCACGCCGGTCCGCACCCGGGTCGAGCACCGGCGCCACCAGAAGACAGTCACCCAGCAGAAAGGCGTCCTCGCAGTCCCGCAGCGCCCGGTCCTCGGGCGCCCCCCACCACAACGGCCGCACATAGGGCGCCCCCGTGCGCCGCGCCAGATGCGCCAGCGTCATGAAGTACGGCAGCAGACGCCGGCGTTCGACGAGCACCACGCGCGCGTGAGCGAGCACGTCCGCACCGAACTCCCAGGGCTCCCTGCGCCCCGCCCGCAGACTCGCGTGCGTACGGAACAGCGGCAGGTAGGCGCCCAGTTGGAACCACCGCAAGTACAGCTCCGGCGACGGGCTCCCGTCGAAGCCGCCCACATCCGGGCCCGAGTAGGGCACCCCGCACAGTCCGAGGCCCATGACCAGCGACAGTGACGCGCGCAGCCCCGGCCAGCCCGTCGCCACGTCCCCCGACCACGTCCCTCCGTAGCGCTGCATACCGGCCCACCCGGAGCGGGAGAATATGAACGGCCGCTCCTCGGGCGCCAGTTCGCGCAGCCCCTCGTAGGCGGCCCTGGCCATGCACAGGGCGTACACGTTGTGCGCCTCACGATGGTCGCCGCCGTGCCCCTCCAGCGCGTGGCGGGCCGAACGTGGCAGGGTCGACTCCCCGAAAGCGGTGAAGGACGTGGGCTCGTTCATGTCGTGCCAGAAACCTGCGAACCCCTGCCCGAGCCGCTCCGCGTACATCCGGCCCCACCACGACCGCACGCGCGCGTGCGTGAAGTCGGGGTAGACCGACTCCCCGGGCCACACGACTCCCCGTACGAGCTGCCCGGACGCGTCCCGTACGAACGCGTCCTCGGTGCTCCCGCTGTCGTACACGGCGTTGCCCGGCTCGGCCTTGACCGCCGGGTCGACGATCGACACCAGCCGGATCCCGTCGCGCCGCAGATCCTCGGCGAGGACCGGCAACTTGGGGAACTCGTCCTGGTCGACGGTGAACACCCGGTGCCCGTCGAAGTGGTCGATGTCGAGATGGACCGCGTCGAGCGGCAGATCGCGCTCCTGATAGCCCGCGACGATCCGCCGCACCCCCTGCTCGCCGCCGAAGCCCCAGCGCGCGTGATGGTGGCCCAGCGCCCACGAAGGCGGCAGCGCGGGCGCACCCGTGAGCATGGCCCAGGTGTGCAGCACGCGCGCGGGGGTGCCCACCATCATCCAGCAGCGCATCGGACCGCCGTCCATCCGCAGCTCGCACGTCCCGGCCCGGTCGTGCCCGGAACCCGCGCCCTCCTCGCCCTCCCGCAGGGTCACCGTGCCGTCCCAGGAGGTGTCCTGGAACACCAGGTGGGTCGCCGCGTCGGCGACCACCAGCTGCACCGGCATGGTGATGTACAGCGGATCGTCGCCAGGACCGAAGGCTCGACCGGGATCCGTGTTCCACAGGCGGTACGTCCCATCGCGCAGCCGAAGGCCCGACGCGCGCCCGCCGAGCCCGAAGAACCGCGCGTCCGCGGCCACTTCGGAGCGCTGCATCCACCGGCTCGTACCGCCACCCACGGACTCCCACCAGCGGGGCGGCAGTTCCCGACGCAGGCTCACCCCTCCGGGGGTGAGCACGTCCACCGCACCGTGCCGCGAGACCACGACCGTCACCCGCTCGGCCACGACCCGCCAGCCACCGTCCTTGTCCGGCTCCAGCGAGGCACGGGGATCCGGCTCCGGACAGCGGCCCGCGAGCGCGTAGGACGGCTCGGGACCGGCCCCGTCCCAGCCCCAGAAGACCGCCCCGTTGACTGCGACGGTGATCCGCAGCTCGGCCCGAGCGAACCGCACGACACCCCCACCGGGTCCCGGCTCCACGTCCCGCACGGCCCCCGGCACCCGCGCGCGCTCGGTACCCCGAGGCGGCAGCCCGGCGGCGTCGGCACGCCTCCTGCGCCACGCGGCCCGTACGGTACGCAGCCCCTGAGCCGCTCCCGCCGAACCGACCGCCTTCACCGAACGCACCAGGTCACGACCGTCCATGCTGTTCAGCCTGCCATTGACTTCGGCCGATATACGTACCGTTCAGTATCCGTTCACCCCGGCAATGACCACATCTTCATCTCTGCGACACGACACCCGCGCGGCGCACCCTGGTGTCGGAGTCGATCAGATGGCATGGTCCGTGTCAGCCGTGTCACGCGCACAGTCCGGGAGCCGCCCCATGTCCACCACGAACCCCACGCCTCTCTGGCAGCCGGACCGAGAACGCGTCGCCCGGGCCCGGATCACCAAGTTCCAGGCCTGGGCGGCCGAACGGCACGGAGCCCCCGCCGACGGCGGCTACGCAGCACTGCACCGCTGGTCCGTGGACCGACTCGACACGTTCTGGCAAGCCGTCACCGAGTGGTTCGAGGTCGGCTTTTCGACGCCCTACGCGCGCGTGCTCGGCGACCGCTCGATGCCCGGCGCGGAATGGTTCCCCGGGGCGACGCTCAACTACGCCGAGCACGCCCTGCGCGCGGCGGACACCCGCGCGGACGAACCGGCTCTCCTGTACGTCGACGAGACCCACGAACCACGCCCGGTGACCTGGTCCGAGCTGCGCCGCCAGGTCGGCTCCCTCGCCGCCGAGCTGCGCGACCTCGGAGTACGCCCAGGAGACCGCGTGAGCGGCTATCTCCCGAACGTTCCGCAAGCCGTGGTCGCATTGCTCGCCACGGCTGCCGTGGGCGGCGTATGGACGTCCTGCGCCCCCGACTTCGGCGCCCGCAGCGTCCTCGACCGCTTCCAGCAGGTCGAACCGGTCGTGCTGTTCACCGTCGACGGCTACCGCTACGGCGGCAAGGAGCACGACCGTCGTGACACGGTCGCCGAACTCCGCCGTGAACTGCCCACCCTGCGCGCCGTCGTCCACATCCCGCTGCTGAGCACCGAGGCCCCCGACGGCGCCCTGGAATGGTCGGCTCTCACTTCCGCGGACGTGACACCCGTCTACGAACAGGTCGCCTTCGACCACCCCCTGTGGGTGCTCTACTCCTCGGGCACGACCGGCCTCCCCAAGGCCATCGTCCAGTCCCAGGGCGGCATCCTCGTCGAGCACCTCAAACAACTCGGCCTGCACTGCGACCTGGGGCCGGAGGACCGCTTCTTCTGGTACACGTCCACCGGCTGGATGATGTGGAACTTCCTCGTCTCCGGCCTCCTGACGGGTACGACGATCGTCCTGTACGACGGCAGCCCCGGCTACCCCGACACGGGCGCCCAGTGGCGGATCGCCGAACGCACGGGCGCGACCCTCTTCGGCACCTCGGCCGCGTACGTCATGGCCTGCCGCAAGGCCGAGGTGCACCCGGCCCGGGATTTCGACCTCTCCAAGGTGCAGTGCGTCGCCACCACCGGATCACCGCTGCCCCCCGACGGATTCCGCTGGCTGCACGACGAGTTCGCGCAGAGCGGGGCCGAACTGTGGATCGCCTCGGTCAGCGGGGGCACGGACGTGTGCTCCTGCTTCGCAGGAGCCGTACCGACCCTCCCCGTGCACATCGGCGAACTCCAGGCGCCCGGACTGGGCACCGACCTCCAGTCCTGGGACCCGAGCGGCAAACCCCTCGTGGACGAGGTCGGCGAACTCGTGGTCACCAACCCGATGCCGTCCATGCCCATCCACTTCTGGAACGACCCCGACGGCAGCCGTTACCACGACAGCTACTTCGACACCTATCCCGGAGTCTGGCGGCACGGCGACTGGATCACCGTCACCTCGCGCGGCTCCGTGATCATCCACGGCCGCTCCGACTCCACGCTCAACCGCCAGGGCGTACGGATGGGATCGGCCGACATCTACGAAGCCGTCGAACGACTCCCCGAGATCAAGGAATCCCTCGTCATCGGCGTCGAACAGCCCGACGGCGGCTACTGGATGCCGCTCTTCGTCCACCTCGCGCCCGGAGCCGTCCTCGACGAGGCACTGCTGCACCGCATCAAGCAGACCATCCGTGAACAGCTCTCCCCGCGCCACGTCCCCGACGAGGTCATCGAGGTCCCCGGAGTTCCCCACACCCTCACCGGCAAGCGCATCGAGGTCCCGGTGAAACGCCTTCTCCAGGGCAGCCCCCTGGAGAAGGCCGTCAACCCCGGCTCCGTCGACAAACTCGACCTGCTGCGCTTCTACGAGGAGCTGGCCCGCAAGCGCCCCTGACCAGCACCCTGGAGGAGCGGTCAACCACCGTAGGTGGCCTCGGACTCGACCAGTACGGTCGCGAAGTCCGAGGCCAGCCGCACAGCGTCGGCCGGCCGGAGGTCAGCCACCGCGATCCGCACCGCGGGCCCGGACACGAGCCGGAACCGCGCCCCGGCCGCGACCCACCAGCCGTACGACCGCAGCCCGTTCACCACTGCGGACTCGTCCGGCACGGGCACCCACACATTCATCCCGCTCGCCCCCTGGGCCTGGATCCCGTGCCGTTCGAGTTCCCGCAGCAGCGCGTTCCGCCGCAGCGAATACGTTTCCCGCGCACTCTCGACCAACGCGCGCGTGCCGTCGTCCGTCAGCAGCCCGTAGACGGTCTCCTGGAGCAGATGACTGACCCAGCCCGACGTCAGCAGCATCCGTCCGTCGTGCCGGGCCAACGTGGTCGGGTCACAGGCCGCCGCGGCCCACCGCAGATCGGTGCCGAGGAACTTGCTCACCGTGCGGACGTGCACCCATCGGGCCAGCCCGCCCGAGGCCAGCGTGTACAGGGGCGCATCCGCGACGGCGGACGCGTGATCGTTCTCGACCACGAGCACCTCCGGCTCCTCCCGGAGCACCGCGACAAGCGCGTCCCTGCGCGCCGCCGAGAAACACCCCCCGCGCGGATTCTGCGCGCGCGGGCTGCACACAACGGCCCGTGCACCCGTCCGCAACGCCTCTCGCAGCGCTTCCGGAAGCAGCCCCTCGTCGTCCACGGCAACGGGGACGTTGCGCAGCCCCAACGCGGTCACCAGGTCCAGCAGATGGTGGTAACCAGGGTCCTCCATGGCCACCGCATCGCCGGGCCGCAGCTCCACCGACAGCAGCCGCCCGATCAGATCCAGCGCCCCGTGGGCGAAGGCCACGTGCTCCGTCGGCACCCCGTCGGGCCCGAACCACTCCCGGACGACGTGTTCCAGCCGCGTCAGCCGGGGCGTCGCGCGATGCGACCGGGCACCAGGAGACAGGCGTGAGGGCGGCACCAGCCGGGGGAGCAGATCGGGATCCGGGTGCCCGCCGGCCAAGTCACGCAGCCCGTCCGGAACTTTGGGAGGCCGCCGCGAGGCAACCGCCGGAGCCGCCGCCACGACAGTCCCGCCCCGGCCGCGCGTGACCACGATCCCGCGCCGTCGGAGCTCCTTGTAAGCCGTCGCGACCGTCCCCGGACTCACCCCCAGCTCATCGGCGAGCCGACGCACCGGAGGCAGCGCGGCCCCCGGCCCCAACGACCCCTCGGACACACCTCGTTCGACGGACGAGGCAATCCCCTTGGCCGTCGTATCACTGATCCCATATTGTGTTGCCACGTTGAAGATTATGTATCAGTACATAAATCGAAGCAAGGGGGAGACGTGAATCCACTGCGCCGCGCGGCAGCCTGGACCGACCGCATACCAGGAGGCCTCGACGGCCGCAGAATGCTCCTGATCACCCTCGTCGACCGCATCGGCAGCGGCCTGTGGGCATCCGTCTCCGTCCTGTACTTCACCTATGTCGCGGGCCTCTCCATTACCGAGGTCGGCACACTCGTCGCCGCCGCGGGAGTCATCGGCATCGCCGGAGCACCCATGGGTGGCCGCCTCGCCGACCGCTTTCCGCTCACCCGCGTTCTGATCGCCGTCCAAGTGATGCGCGCCCTGGCCTCGTTCACCCTGCTCACGACCGACCACTACGCGGTGCTCCTCGCATGTACGGCCGTCGGAGGCTTCGGCGACCGCGCGTCGAGCGTCATCACGAAGCTCTATGCCGCCCGCGTCGCCGGCCCGGACCGCGTCCGCTATCAGGCAGTCAACCGGACGGCTGCCAACGCGGGCTGGGCCCTGGGCGGCCTTGCCGCCGCCGCGGCTCTGGCCCTCGGCACCACCACGGCGTACCGATGGCTTCTCGTCGGCGACGCACTCTCGTTCGTCGCCACCGCGATACTCACCCTCCGCTGCGCCGAACCCCCCTCGCCCTCCCGCACGGTAGCCACGTCCTCCGACCCCACGCCCACGACCAGACCGGCGAATCCCTGGCGCGATCGCACCTACCTCGCCTACGTCGCGACCGAGACCGTCCTCTTCCTCGACGACGCGGTCTTCAAGGTCGGCCTGCCCCTCTGGATCGCCCACACCGGCAGCGCACCGACCGGCCTCGCACCACTGCTGATGGTCCTCAACAACGTGATGGTGGTTGCCTTTCAAGTCCCTCTGGCCCGCTTCGGCGCCACCACCAAGGCCGCTCGTAGGCTCCTGCTCCCGCTGTCCGTGGTCTTCGCCCTGGGCGGCGTCACCATGGCCCTTTCGGCAACCGGTACGGCTGTCTCCGCGACGCTGTTCCTCACCGCCTCGGCCGCCGCCTTCACTCTGGCCGAGATGCTCCACGCCACCGTCTCCTGGGAACTCTCCGTCGCCCTCGCCTCCGACAGCGCTCAGGGCGCGTACCTCGGGGTCCACGGACTCGCACAAGCCGTCCAACGCAGCATCGGTCCACTGGCCGTCACGGCGGCCATCGCCACCGGCCCCCTCGGCTGGACCTGCTTCGGCGCCGGCATCGCTGTGACCTGCGTGATCCAGCACCGCCTTGTCCGCGACCGCCTGACCCGGGCCCGATTGTCAGTGGCCCCGGTTACTGTGAGTGAGCATTGATCGACTGCGCACAGGGGGAATCATGGCGAACACCGGGCACCCGACCATGCGGCGCGTTCTGCGCCGCGAAATCGCGGGCACCATCGGCCTGCTCACCGACGAGCACGACTTCCGGGCGATGCGGCGCTACCGCACCTTCACCTTCGACAACCACAGGGCCTACCTCCGCGAGGTGGAAGCTCTCCTGAAGAGCCTTGCCGCCCAGGGCAACCACACCACCGTCGCGCTCTTCGACCCCGAGGAGTACGCCGAGTTCTGCACCGCCACCGACCTCGACCCGGACGCCCCGTCCAGCCGCACCCGCTTCACAGCGGAACTCGCGACCACGGGCCCCACCGTTCCTTACGACGGCCGCCCCCTCGCGGAACTCGTCCCGGACCTCGTCGACGAGGCCGTCCGGCAGGCGACCTGGGAGTACGCCGCCACACTCCTGGCCCGTATCGGCGCCTGCGCATCCTGCGGCGAGGACATCGGACACGCGGCCTTCGCCCGTGCCTCGAACCTCCTGGTCCGCATCATCGACACGGCCCCGCAGGGAAACAGGCACCTCGTCTGCAGCGTCACGACACCAGCCGAAACACTGGTCGCCGTCCTCCACGCGGACGACGACAGTGAGGGCGCCACGGAACTCGACGAGGCCGAAGCCCTCGAATTCACCACGGTCCTGGCTCTCGGGATCGCCTCCCAGAGCCCCGGAGGCCTCGTCATGCGCACCACCGCCCCCGGCACCACCGACCGCATCTACGGCTGGCGCCTGCGCGGAAACGGCATCGAGCCCCTGACGGCCGGCGAGGTCTTCGACGCCTACTGCACCGACGCCGAATCAGGCGACCTGATCTCCCCGGAATCGGACGTCGACTACTGCACACCCCCCGACCTCGGAGGAGAGGAGCCCACCACGGGCCACGCTCACTGAACCAGCAACGGGCGAGGGGCGCCCCACACGAAGTGGGACGCCCCTCGGCGAACGGAACAGATCTGCACCGGGCCGATCTGTTCAACGACTCGGCGCCGACCGGCCGCCTACTCGCCCGACAGCACTGCCTGAGCAGCGTCGCGCGCCTCTTCGGCGCTGTCCGCGGCCCGGGCTGCGGCGGCAGCCCGCTCGCACTGCGCCAGCGTGTACTTGGCCAGCGACGCCCGCACATAAGGAATCGATGCCGCACCCATGGAAAGAGAGGTGACGCCCAGACCAGTCAGCACACACGCGAGCAACGGGTCCGACGCCGCTTCCCCACAGACACCACAGCTCTTGCCCTCGGCCCGCGCAGCATCGGCGGACAGCGCGACGAGGTCGAGCAGCGCGGGCTGCCACGGATCCTGCAAACGGGAAACCGCACCCACCTGACGGTCGGCGGCGAAGGTGTACTGCGCGAGGTCATTGGTCCCCAAGGACAGGAACTCGACCTCCTGGAGGATCGAGCGGGCCCGCAGCGCTGCCGACGGGATCTCCACCATGGCACCGAACTTCGCCCGCAGCCCGGCCGCACGGCACGCGTCCGCGAACGCCTTGGCGTCGGCTCGGTCCGCGACCATCGGAGCCATGACTTCGAGATAGACCGGCAGTCCCTCCGCGGCCTTCGCGAGCGCCGTCAACTGCGTATGCAGCACATCGGGGTGATCGAGCAGGGTCCGAAGACCGCGCACGCCCAGAGCCGGGTTCGGCTCGTCGGCCGGCGTCAGAAAGTCCAGCGGCTTGTCCGCGCCCGCGTCGAGCACCCGAACGACGACACGCCCCTCGGGGAACGCTTCGAGAACCTGCCGGTACGCGTCGATCTGCTTCGCCTCGGACGGCGCGCTCTTGCTGTCGTCCAGGAACAGGAACTCGGTACGGAAGAGACCGACGCCCTCGGCCCCGGCCTCGACGGCAGCCGGTACGTCGGCAGGCCCGCCGACGTTCGCCAGCAGCGGCACCTTGTGACCGTCGGAGGTGGCTCCGGGCCCGGTCGAGGCTGCCAGCGCAGCCTTGCGCTGGGCTGCTGCCGCCTCCAACTGCGCCTTCTTCTCCGCACTGGGTTCCACGAAGATCTCGCCCGTGCTGCCGTCCACGGCGATCACCGTGCCCTCGGCCAGCTCACCCGCACCGGGCAAGGCCACCACGGCGGGGACACCGAGGGCCCTTGCCAGGATCGCGCTGTGGCTGGTCGGCCCACCTTCCTCGGTGACGAAGCCGAGCACCAGCGTGGGATCCAGCAGTGCGGTGTCTGCGGGTGCGAGGTCACGGGCAATAAGGACGTACGGCTCGTCACTGTCGGGGACGCCGGGCATGGGCACCCCGAGCAGACGGGCGACGATACGATTCCGCACGTCGTCGAGGTCGGCCACACGACCGGCGAGGTACTCCCCGGCACCCGCGAGCAGAGCGCGGTAGGCGGCGAACGCGTCGTACACAGCGCGCTCGGCCGTACTCCCGACCGCTATTCGCCGGTCCACGTCCGCCATCAGTTCGGGGTCCTGGGCCATCATGGCCTGCGCTTCGAGCACCGCCTGGGCTTCCCCGCCGGCCAGATTGCCGCGCGCATTCAGGTCTGCGGCCACAGCATCCACGGCCTGGCGGGCGCGCCCCTGTTCGCGCTCCGCGTCCTCGGCCGGAATCTGCTTCGCAGGCGGTTCGAGCACCGCCGTTCCCATGTGCCGAACCTCGCCGATCGCCACACCGTGGCTCACACCGACGCCTCGCAGCGTTGTCTCCATCTCACCCGTCTCCGTTAGTGCGGCGGGTCCCGCCGCCGCGGTGGTTGTCCTGCCTGCCGTCATCGTCCGGCTGACGTCACTGCCAACCGAAGAGGCTGTCGCCGGCCTTCACGGCGCCGTCTTCGATGAGATCGGAGAGGGAATCGGCGGTGGCTTCGAGCGCCACGATCGGGCACACCGGCGACTTGCCGGCGGCTTCGACCGCGGCCGGGTTCCAGCGCACCACGCTCTGACCACGCGTCACGGTGTCGCCCTTGTTGACGAGCAGCTCGAAGCCCTCGCCATTGAGCTGGACGGTGTCGATACCAAGGTGGGTGAGTACACCGTGGCCCTCGTCGTCCACGACGACGAAGGCATGCGGGTGGAGCGAGACGATGACTCCGGACACAGGGGCGACGGCCTCCGAGGGTTCACGCAGGGGGTCGATCGCGGTGCCGGGGCCGACCATGGCCCCGGAGAAGACCGGATCCGGCACAGCGGCCAGTCCGATGGCGCGTCCAGCAAGAGGGGACGTCACGGTGGTCAAGGGAAGCCTCCCGGGGGTGGAGATTCATACCGGCCGTCACTGCCTGTCCCGGACGGCACACTGTTGAGCAGCGTATGTCATATGAAGTGCCGGTTCCGTACGAGAGGCGCTGGTTGACGTCCGTAGGGCACCACGAAATCGATTTGCGTGTGCTCCGAGCGCCCGTGTACAGTCGTACTCCTGCTTGAGGCCGAGCGACGCGATCAAGTGCCTTTGCCTGGCAGCATCCAACTTGTCAGATCCTATCCCAGGGTCTCGTTCTGCATGCCTGCTGAACGGTGGTCAGGGAGACAGAAAAACACTGATAGAGTTTGGGACACCGAAGGGAAGCCCGGAGGAAAGCCCGAGAGGGTGAGTACGAAGGAAGCGTCCGTTCCTTGAGAACTCAACAGCGTGCCAAAAATCAACGCCAG